>JAZBPC010000083.1:0-3580 GCA_036351455.1 Desulfuromusa sp. | reverse complement strand
TGACCATAAATTTCCAGAGCTGATTGACCAACCACTTGCCCAGGTTGCAAGCCAAGCTGTTTGAGTGCTTTCCCTTCTGACAGGGTGAAAACCCCATCACGATTCAGTGACCAAAAAACAACATTGAGTTGGCGGAAAATTCGACCCAAGCGATTTTGACTTGTTTCCACTTGCTCCTCAAGCTCCGACAGCCGAACTTTGTTGGCAATTTCCAGTTCACGAAGCCTCAAAGCATTTGCCACATAAATGCGAATTTCATTCGGGTCGAAGGGTTTCAGCAAGTACCCGGCGGCACCAAGTTCATAAGCCTGATAGGCTCGTTCGCGATTACCGGATCCTGTTGATAAAATAATCGCCAGATCCGGGTCCTTATCCATCGCCCTCCGGGTCAGTTCAAGGCCATCCATGTGGGGCATGTTAATATCTGTGATCATCAATTGATAATCGTCCTGCGCCAAAAAAAACAGGGCTTCAATCCCAGAAGAGGTAATGTGGACATCATATTTCTGTGGATCCAGAATTTGTCGCAGCATGGTGAGGATGGGTTCTTCATCATCAACAATGAGAATTTTGGGACGTTGAGAGAGTTCCATAATTAAGCCTACTTAGCTAGCTATTGAAATGATGGTGGATAGAAAAAGCCAGTTCGGTAAAAATGTCCGGCTTCTGTATCACATTAAGAAGATTGACTTCTCCGAGGCTTTGTTCCGGAACCGACTCTTTATGGCCAGTACAAAGGATAATCGGCAAATCAGGTCGAATTTGGTGGACCTTTTGCGCTAAATCAATTCCGGTCAAATCCGGCATAATCAAATCGGTAATAAGCAGATCAAACTCTTCGGGCTGATGTTCGATAGTTTTCAGTGCTTCAGTGCTGCTGGTAAGCGCTGTCACCTGGTAGCCGAGGCCTTGTAAAAATTCAGTACCAATCTGCACCAGTAATTCTTCATCATCAACCAATAATAGGTGTTTGTTTCCTGTGGGTAAATTTAATGGGGTGATCTGTTTTTGTTCCGGTTTCTTCATTTGTAGAATAGGGAGCAGGAGGTAAAAAATACTCCCGTGACCGATCTGGCTCTCGACACTGAGGTGGCCACCAAGTGATGAAGCAATACGCTGTACCGTTGCCAGACCAATTCCTGAACCCTCACCGACATTCTTGGTGGTAAAAAATGGATCAAAAATGTGTGGTAAAACGTCGGGAGCAATCCCCGATCCAGTGTCTGCGATCGTAAGCTGTGCATAATAACCAGGAGGTAACAGTTTCAGATTGGCAGCTTCAAGTTCTATCTGCGTCAAGCTGATGGTCAATTTCCCACCGGTATTTTGCATAGCATGGGCAGCATTTGTGCACAAATTCAACACAATCTGATGAATATAAGATGGTGAAGCCAGAACCAACTGTTCCTGCAAGTTGAGACAAATATCTATACTTGTTGGAATGCTGGCACGTAACAGAGCTGCTGTCTCTTCGATCTGAGTTTTGAGCTGCAGAGGCCTCAGGTCACCTTCGGCCTGACGACTGAAATTGAGAATCTGTTCAACCAGTTCCTTCGCCCTTTGGGCTGAAGACATGATAATGGCGAGGCGCTCTGTGTCGTTTTTATCTCGGCCCTTTTGCTCTTGCATCAAGTAGGAGTAGCCAATAATTGGTGCCAGGATATTATTGAAATCATGAGCAATACCGTTTGCCAGAGTACCGATCACTTCAAGCTTCTGGGCGAGGCGTAATTGCTTTTCGAGAGCAATTTCCTCACTGATGTCGCGTTTAACGGCAACAAAATTTGTGATTTCACCAGCAGCATTATGTACCGGTGAAATTGTCGCTTCTTCAGTGTAGACAGTGTCGTCTTTTCTTTTGTTTACAAAACGACCACTCCAGGTCCTTCCAGCCGTGATGACTGCCCATAGTTCATGATAAAAGGCATTGTCATGTTCATCACTTTTCAGAACCCTTGGGTTATTCCCGATAACCTCTTTCTGTGGATACCCTGTAATTTTTTCAAAGGCGGGATTGACATACTGAATGGCGCCCTTAGGGTCAGTGATAACGATGGCTTCAGCCGCCTGCGTAATAGCAGACTGCAGTAATATCCGCGCTTGTTCATCCTTTTTGCGTTCAGTAATATCTCGTTCAGCACTGAGGTAGAAGTGTTCGCCACCAGTCTCAATGAGTTTGCAGGAAACCTCCAGCCACAAGTATTCGCCATTCTTATGCACGTGTTGGGCTTGAAAGTGAATGACCTCTCCAGATTCAAGTCTTTCAATCCGAGAGCCAATTTCTTCAGAAGAGATGAAAGGATCAATGATTGTAACTGGCTGACCAATGAGTTCTGATGGCGTATACCCATGTAGTTCTGCGCCCGAAGGGTTCACATCGGCAATAATTGGAGGGCCGTCAGGGGATGGCTTGAGCAAGAAGATAGTATCAGCCGCCTGATCAAAGAGAGTGCGAAATTTTTCTTCACTTTGGTTTAATTTTATTTCAGCTTGTTCTCGTTCAGCCTTAGAACGACTCAGGCTTGTAATCATATCATTAAAAGAATCTGCAAGAGCTGTGAGCTCATTATGTCCAGACGCCCCTGATTTGACTTTGAAAGAATTCAAATTCTCCATGGTCACCTCTTTTGTTGCAGAGGAGAGAGAGGCTAAGGGTTTTCGCAGGTAACGGTTAAATGCCCATAGAAGAGCTATTGTAAAAGTAAGGATAGTGATAACAGCGTCAAAGGCAAGCATCAATCCTTGCAATTTCATTCTTTTGTAAACAACAGAACTGTTAGAATAAATCGTCGCTAGTCCTAAAGATATGCGTTCGCCTTTGACTTCGTGATATATCTGGAATTGTCGTGAGAACATCTCATGTCGATACGTCTCATTGTCACGGATCTTTATTTCGCTAGCATTCAAGCCGGTGAGATCGACATGGATGCCAACATTCCCTGTCTGGCCATTTTTATTTACTATTCCAGCTATAGCTATTGTTTTTCCTCCCTCAGCGCTAATTTTAACCCCAACAAGGGTGGGGGTTAATAGCATCCCGTCCACGCTGGCATGAAGAGCCTTTTCGTTAAGATCCCAGAGGGCCATCGCTATTACGTTTGTATAGATTTTTTCAATATCCTGTAACTCGTCAAAAATGTTTGCTTTCTGGTAGTTATAATTCATCCAGAGATTGCCGGCAGACACCAAAAAAGCAATCGCAAGATAGCATCCAAGGACAATCAGCAACATCTTGGTTGCAATGGATTCTTTTAAGAGGGATTTTACTGTCTTCACAATTATTCCATCCCTTTATTGATGGCGATGCCTTCCATGGCTTCCTGCCAAAGAATTCTCAGGCCATTGCGGTCTCGCCGGGAACAGGTCGGCAGCAAAATTCGATTTGTGCTGAGGGAATTAAGGGTTCCCAGTTTAATTCGCTGCTTTTCCTCCGGGGTAAGAAGGCTATCGATATCAGAAATAACCGGAAGGGTGCCCACAACGCGTAAGATATGGCCGATCTGATAGTCGGTCGACAGCAATTCATTGATATATTCTTCTGCGACTTTCTTAAGAAACGGTTTGTCCGCCAAAGCAGAGG
>JAZBPC010000082.1:0-71200 GCA_036351455.1 Desulfuromusa sp. | reverse complement strand
GCATCGGACCGTTGCGTCTCGACCTGGCTCGCCAGATCGGCAACGTCAAGAATAAATATCGACTCCATTTAAGCGTGGGGTTTGGATGGTAAGAATCTTCTGGTATGCAGCTTTTCTTGGGAGTTTACTCGCCATCTTGCTCCTCGGCACGACAAGCTGGTTACTCTATTCTCCAACCGGAACCCGCTGGTTACTGAACCACCTGCCTGCCTGGACAGACACAGAGCTGAACATCGGGCATATCGAAGGGACCCTCGGCGGAAAATTGCAGCTAGATAACATCGAGCTTCGTCATCAAGACCTGCAGCTGCAGATCGATCATTTCTCCATGCAGAATCGACGCAACAGTCTGCTACCGCTCACGCTTGAAATAGGTCTCCTGCGGGTTGAGCAACTACAGATCAAATCCGCTCCGGACCAGAGTAAAAAACCGGCAGGAAAATTCACCTGGCCGAAAACACCCTGGCTGTTAAAGCAGCTGTATCTCAATCTCAGCGATATCGAAATCCACGATTTCAGTTGGCAGCAGCAAGGGCAGCAACCCATCCAGATCGAACTGTTCCGCGGCAACCTGAGCTGGCAAAACAGCAAACTGATGTCCAGTCAATTCGTTATAAAAACAACGACATTACAAAGTAGCGGCTCCTTCAATTGCGGACTGAAGCAACCTTTGTTGCAGCTTGAGACTGTGATCGATGCCCGTGATTCAGCAGCAGCATGGCGGCAACTGCGGCTGAAAACAGATCTGAAACCTGGATCCGCTGAACAAATTTTGCATGGTTCGGCGACCCTGGACATCACCGGGTCAAAAGGAGAGTTGCTGGCAGCACAGACTGAACTGGGATTAACTCAGGAGCAGTTACAATTTCAGCAACTGCAAATAAGCCGGCCCAAACGGTCTGGGAAAATAACCGCCAGCGGTAGCGTGCAGTTCAGCGGTAGTACCCCTGAACTGATCAGCAAGCTGAAATTCAGCAAACTTGACCTGCAAGCAGAAACCGGACAGCCGCTGCAGTTATCTGGTGAGGTTCAGATCAAGGGAAATTTGAAAGCATACAGCGGTCAGTTTGACTTGAAAAATCATGGAACAGGTGTGAGCAACATCAATTTGGCCGGAAATTTTCGCGGCGATCTGGAACAGCTTTCCCTGTACAAACTCCATGGTGAATGGCTGCAGGGTATTCTCAGCGGTCAGGCTCAGATCAGCTGGAAGGATGGCTGGCTGCTGAAGACACAGCTGGTGGGTCAGAAAATCGACCCGCAGAGCCTCCATCCCCAACTGGCCGGGCGCCTGAATCTGGATCTTCAAGCCGAGTTCGGTGCTGCCAGCCAGGAAAGTCCACATGGTCTGCTACAGCTGACATTGCACGACTCGATACTGCACGATCAACCTTTGTCCGGCACGGCACAGTTCCAATTGCAGGACAATTCCCTGCAGATCAAACAGTTGCAACTGCACGGCGCTGGCATGCAGTTACAGGCCAGCGGCAATCCCGCAGAAAAGCTGATCGTCAACTGGCAGATTGAACAGTTGGAACAACTGTTGACCGACGCAACAGGCCAATGTTCGGGAAACGGTTGGCTGCGCTGGCACGAGCAGAAACTTGCCGTCAATTTGCGTACCAATGCAGAAGCACTAAGCTTTCAAGGCTGGCGACTTGGCAAGTTGACCCTGCAGGCAGAAACAGAAGATGCAGCGGGGCAGTGGCAGCTGCAACTTGCCGGACAACTGTTGCACAATCAACAACTGGGGCTGGAAGTTGAGCAGATCAAGATAGATATTTTCGGATCTCTTGACGACCAGCAGTTAACCCTGTCCCTGACGCAGCAACCTAGCAGCATATCCGCCAACCTCAGCGGTGGCTGGGACGGGCAACAGTGGCGCGGGCAGCTATCCAGCTTTCAGGGAGCTGACTCCCGCATCGGTCGCTGGCACTTGCTGCAACCCGTGCCGGTTATTCTTTCTACAAACCTGTTGAGCATTGACCTGCTGTCACTGAGCAACCACAACGGGAGTGAACTGCAACTACAAGCTGATTATCACCTGGAACAGCAACAGGGCAACGCAAATGTTCGCTGGCAAAAGCTGGATCTGTCTCTGCTCCGCCCCGTACTGTCCGACTGGCTTATTTCTGGAATGAGCAGCGGTTCACTCGATCTGGAGCAAGGGCAATCAAACCGGCTTCATGGAGAAATCACGGCCAGCGGAGAATTACAACGCCAGGAACTGCAACTGAAACTCTCAAACAGTAAAATACGGATTGACTGGAATGAACAAGGACTGCAAAGCACCCTGCAGATAATCCTGGCCAATGGCGGCAATCTACTCGGGACCCTGACTTCATCTCAAGCCGCTGATTTCAGCTTGCCACAAGAGGGAGATCTGCAATTGACCGGCAGCGATTTCCCGCTGAAGATGTTCACCCCCTGGTTACCTCCGGAACTGAACATCAGCGGAGCACTTGACTGGAATACCACTGGCCACTGGCAAGCTGAGCAGCCCCTGAAGCTCCAAGGGGTGGCAACAACCAAGACAGGCCATTTTTCCTGGCAGGATGATGACGGCATTCTCACTGCCGACATTGATGCGGCTGAGCTGAGCTGGCAGTGGCAGAATCGCCTGCAGGGAAAGCTGGAGGTACAACTGCGCGAACAAGGCAGCATTGAAGCCGCTTTCGATCTGCCTCTGTCCGCGAGACTGCCGCTAGCATTCGATCAGACCGCGGCGATGAACGCCGATCTGCACACCCGTTTGCGCGAGCGTGGACTGCTGTCAATCTTTTTCCCCAATCGCGTCCAGGAAAGTCATGGTCAGCTCAATCTGGATCTGCAACTGACCGGCAACTGGCTGCAACCGCATTTACACGGAAATTTTCATCTATATGATGCCGGAATATTTCTTCCATCCGTTGGCGTCCAGTTAAAGGAAATTGAATTACAGGGGAATTTTGCCGAGAATCGTGTCGAGATTGCCAAACTGCAACTCGGCTCTGGCAAAGGAAAGCTCAACGGTAGCGGCCAGCTTGAACTGCAGAGCTGGCGTCCTGCAGACTACAGTCTGCAACTTAAAGGAGAGAACTTCCAATTGATCAATCTGCCGGAGCTTCAGGTCAATTCCAACCCTGAACTGAAGATTGATGGAACCGGGAAAAATATCAAAGTACGGGGACAGATAGAATTTCCCGAGGTGTTAATCAGTGGCGAACAAAAAACGACACGCGCCACCAACAGCCCGGATCTGCTGGTGGTCGACAGGGAAGCTCCGCCCACACACCAGTCAAAACTGAAACACGATATCGACCTGAAGTTAATTCTCGGTAAGCGGGTGCTACTCAACACCGCCGGAATAGACGCACGTCTGGAGGGAAATCTACGGTTGCAGTCGGACGCCAGACAGGAGCTGGCAGGCAATGGAGAAATCCGTATTGCCAAAGGGAAATACTCCAGTTACGGAGTGAGTCTGGAGATCAGCCGCGGCAACCTGCTTTTCACCGGCGGACCGCTCGACCAACCGACTCTTGATATTCTGGCACTGCGAAAAGCAGGCGAGGTACAAGTTGGTGTCAAGGTCACCGGCACGCCAAAGGCGCCGATCGTAAAACTCTATTCAGAACCAATCATGGCCGAAACTGACATCCTGTCATATATTGTCATCGGTCGGCCTATCGGTGCCGAAAGTGGCCAAACCGATCTGTTGATGCTCGCTGCCGGTGCGTTGCTCTCACAGGGCGAATCTGTGGTGTTGCAGGAAAAGTTGAAAAGTCGATTCGGATTGGACGTCCTCGATGTCAGCAGCACTGATGGAAACGTCAACTCATCTATCATCACCACCGGCAAGTATCTGAGCCCCGATCTCTATCTCAGCTTTGGTTATTCTCTGTTCAACAACACCAATGAAGTCAAGGTACGCTACAGCATCACACCAACCTGGGAAGTTGAATCGAGTCTTGGCACTGAAAGCGGTATCGATATGTATTATCGGATCGAAATCGAATAGCAAGGCAACAAATGGGAGGTAATGTTAAACACAGGAAAAACCCTCTTAAACATCCCGATGATCGCGCCCAGCTTTCTGCAGATAATATTCGTAATTCCCCTCATAAACATTCATTGTTCCATGATCAATTTCAAACACCCGATTGACCAGTGAACGGAGAAAATGGCGGTCATGACTTACCAATAGCAAAGTGCCAGTAAAATTCTGTAATGCAGCCAGAAGAACCTCACGTGATTGAATATCCAGATGGTTGGTCGGTTCATCCAGGATCAGCAAATTGAGCGGTCGACCAAGCAGTGTTGCCAACACCAGCCGCGACTTCTCACCACCCGAAAGGTTGTCAACCCGTTTTTCAACATCATCTCCCTGAAATAGAAAAGCGGCACATAGATTGTGTAGCACGCCAATCGTCAACTGCGGCAGAGCCTCCTGCACCGTTTCAAAAACGGTCTTTTTCGGGTTAAGTACTTCCATCGAATGCTGACTGAAATAACCGGGGAACACATTGGCACCAATGGTGACCGTCCCTGCACTTGGCTCAGTTTGGCCGGAAAGAGTCTTGAGAAATGTTGATTTCCCTGCCCCGTTCACCCCGACAACAGCGATTTTATCACCGCGACTCACCATCCCCGAGATCCCGGAAAAAACCGGTTTATCTTCACCGCTATCCAACGGCCAGACCTTTCCCAGCGATTGGAGAGCAATAACATCATCACCGCTACGAGGTGGGACAGAAAATTCAAATTTGACGGTTTTCTGTTCGGGCGGCAGTTCAATTCTTTCTATTTTTTCCAGCTTTTTCACCCGCGACTGGACCTGAGCTGCATGGGATGCCCGAGCAGCAAATTTGGCAATAAAGTCTTCTTCTTTGGCAAGCATATCCTGTTGCCGTTTATGACTCGCCAGCAGTTGGACACGCCGCACTTCACGCTCACGCAGATAAAAATCGTAGTTTCCAGCATAACTGGTGATCATCCCATTACCAACCTCAACAATCTTGGAGACCAGGCGATTCATAAAATCCCGGTCGTGGCTGGTCATCACCAGGGCTCCTTGATATTCGTCAACCAGCCAGTTTTCCAGCCAGATAATCGACTCGACATCCAGGTGGTTGGTTGGTTCGTCAAGCAGCAGAACATCTGGGTTCAAGGTCAGAATCCGGGCCAGAGCAATCCTCATCTTCCAACCACCACTGAAACTCTCGACCGGACGATCATAATCAGCAGGACCGATGCCAAGGCCGGTAAGAACAGCTTGGGCACGGGATTCCAGATCATAGCCGCCACGATGTTCAAATTCCTGCTGCACATTGCCATAGCGTTCCAGCAATTGGGTCATTTCGTCATCCGGCAGCGGTTCGCACATCTGCATTTCCATCTTGCGGATCTCTTCTCCGAGAGCCACCGTCGCTTCTGAGGCAGCAACCACCTCTTCCAAAGCACTGCGACCAGACATATCGCCGACATCTTGCGAAAAATAGCCAATGACGGTCTTTTTCGCACAGGAAATTTCTCCGCTATCCAGAGCTTCTTCCCCGGTGATCAATCGAAATATTGTCGATTTTCCCGCACCATTCGGACCAACCAGACCCGTTCGGCTGCCAGGAAGAATTTGAAAACCGGCATTTTTGAACAACACGCGATTGCCATGCTGTTTGGTAATATCTGTCAGATGAATCATAGGTCTCCTTGCAAAAAAAAATCTTGCTCTGGTAACATGTTGCACATGTCCGGGCAAGAAAAAATTTCGCGGGCAGCATTACATTGAAAACAAAATACTTAAATTTCTACCGCTGCAGCTCTTTTTTGATGGCGACACCAAGTTCCTGGAGAGTATAGGGCTTTTTGATATAGGCACCGGCGCCTAACTCCTGAGCCTTTTTCACTTCAACACTCTCTGAAAATCCACTGGCAATTAAAGCTTTCTGCTCTGGGCAGAATTCTTTGATCTGTCTGTAGGTCTGATAGCCACCCATCCCAGGCTCCATCAGCATATCCAATAGAAGCAAATCAACCTTGCCGGTCCGCAAAAATTCAACCGCCTCTTCACCACTCGAAACGACAAAAGGCTGATAGCCCAGATTTGTAAGTAATTTTGCAGCCATGATCCGGATACTGAGCTCATCATCAATAACCAGAATGTGTTCTCCATTTCCTTGCAGTTCATCATCTTCAAGCTGCACACTTTGAGCGCTGAGGTGACCGTCAGACGCAGGAAAAAAGATGACAAATCGACTTCCCTCTTCGGGTTGCTCAATTTCAATGACACCTTGATGTTCCTGAACTGTATTCCAGACAACAGCCAAACCCAATCCGGTGCCACTGTGTCCAAATTTTTTCTTGGTATAAAACGGTTCAAAAATATGCTCGCGATCTTCCTGAGAAATCCCTGGTCCGTTATCGGCAACGGATAAAAGAACATATTTGCCCGAAATCGCAGTATGATTTTCTACCGTTTCGTTAGCAATCTTGTTAGCTGTTTTAATTTTCACAATTCCCGACTGTGTCGCTTCAGCGGCATTAATCACAAGATTCATGAGACTTTTTTTCACATGTGTCTCAGAACATAAAATATTGTAAAGGTCCGGCTCTAATTCGACCTGAAATTCTATACCCGTAAACCTTTCAGCCAAAGCATGTTGCTCAGGTGAGCTCATGTACTCTTCGACAATACGATTCAGATTAGCAATAGTTCTCTCAGAAGCTGCGTCTCTTGATATTGTCAACAGATCAGCAACAACAGCAGCTGCGCGTCTGCCCGACTCGCGAATTTCGTACAAATAATTGCGTAAGGGGCTCTCACTCGATATTTTTCTCATCAGCAAATCAGCATAACCTACTGAACCAGCTAAAATATTATTCAGGTCATGAGCTACCCCCCCAGCCAACAGCCCTACAGCTTCCATCTTTTTAGCCCGATACACCTGCTGCTGCAGTTTTTCTTTCTCTTTTTCTGCTTGAATCCGTTCCCCTAATTCATTTTCCAGATCAAGTGTTCTTTCTCGAACTTGGCTCTTTAACTGCCGATTCCACTGTAAAATCACAAAAACGATGAGTAGCAAAACAACAGCAGTGACCGTTACCAGAAACAATGGTGAAGGCTTCCATCCATTATTCCCCAGAGAGATCCAATTACTAAGAATCTTCTTTTTTTCTGCTGGAGTAATTTCTGCCATCCCTTTTTCAAGGATAGAAATCAACAGGGGCCAATCGCTACGAACGGCAAAGGAGAGGTCAAAAACGAAATCAGTGTCCTGAGTCACTTTAAGGTTACTGATTCCGTCTTTCTGGATGTAATAGGATGCTGATGCAAGATTGAGAACCATGGCCTCGACTTTTCCAAATGATAATTGTCTTAATCCTGAAGAGATATCAGGCATGACATCCAAAGGGATATCTGGAAAAGTTCTGACCATATATTCATGGTCAGCGTAGTTAGAGACAACAGCGACTCTTTTACCCTGAAGTTCTGACAGGTTGGGGAAGTTTTCAGCCGAATCGCGAACCAGAACAACAGCGGGAAATTCTACGAAGGGTTTGGTAAAACGCATATACTTAAGACGTTCCGGAGTTGGAACAGCGGCACCAAACATATCAATCTGACGCGATTTTGCCTGCTTGATGGCCTCATTCCAACTGCCAAGAGAAACAATTTCAAATTTCAGAGGTAATTTTTTTTCCAACAGATGAATAAAATCGGCGGCTATACCTCGATAAACCCCTTGTTTATCGAAAAATTCAAGTGGGGGAAAATCAGGATCGGGAGCAATACGAATAACTGGATGTTCTTTTATCCAAACTAATTCATCAGCTGAAAAACTGAGGGAGCTTGAGACTGGAGATATCGATTCTGCAGGAGCTGAGAAGCCAAAAATGAAGAGGCAAAAAGCAATACAAAAGGAAAAAAGAGGGAGACGTATCATCAATGAAATAGCCTTTTATTTTAAAACTTCAACCTATGGTGCAATTTTAACCCTCCATTTCCAACACTGCAATTATATATACCTTATTAATTATGTCAAATTTTAATTCCCTCGTCTTGGCAATAAAAACCGGTATCCATCATAGTGCAACACAACTCCCTCAGCAGTAATCTGTTCCAGGCTTATATCAGGATTAACCATCTCCTTTTCATGCATCATCTGATTATTCAACTGCACCATGCTTGCAGTGGCATCATTCCGATTATAGGCATGCAGCGACATGTGTAATGCCGGGATCTGTTTTTGAATTGAAACTGGAAGTTGGTCAAAACTATAAATTTTCTTTTCACTCCGCGGAGCAGGAAGAGCTGTTACTCGCGATTGCTCTTTCCTTTCTTTCGGTTGCGGCTGGGGAACCACAGAAGCAGGCTCAGAATTGACTTGTGATGTAGAAGAACTCATCTGTATAGAGGCTGGTGCACTGTTATTGGTCTGGGGTTGAATGGACTCTGTTACTGAAACTTCTGCCATTGTTGATGCAGACTGGGTCCAAGGACTGAATAGCCAGAACAGAAAAACAATATTGACCAGGAGGACAAAAAATATTCCCAGAATTAACAAACGGGATTTCGTGTTGCTCCGTGGAACCGGTTCATGAATTGAACGCGATGGGCGGCTGACACTTTTCTTTCTACGTTTATTTTCTGATTTTTTTAGCGCTTCAAGAATAAACGACATCGTCTATGTCCCAATCACTTCGGTTGCTTTGATTCTGTTGCTGTAGATTGAGCCGGTACTTGAGAACTCTGGATTTCGACAACCCTTTCAGCTGAAGGTTGCTGAACCAGTAAAAGCAGAAAATAGCCACCAGTCACCAGAATCAAACTGAGTAGTGCAACCAACAGCCATTGTCCAAAGTTGTTCCCAGCATTTTTTTTGCGGTTATTCTTTCCAAAAACTTCATTGGCAGCTTCCGCAAGCAAAGCAGGACTGACAACATTCAACTCCTTTACATAGGCTCCGAGCAATGCTCGATCACTGAGCAGATTAATCAGCCGCGGCACCCCACCGGTCAAACCATACAGTTTACTGATTGCTGCTGGCGGAAAAAGCTGTCGTTCTACTCCAGCTACAGCCAGACGATGATTAAGATAGCCCTCGATTTCATTTTTGGACAATGGTTCCAGGTGGTAACGAGCCGTGACCCGTTGAGCCAGTTGACGCAGTTCCTGCCGTTCCAACATGCTGTTAAGTTCTGGTTGTCCCAACATGATGACCTGCAATAATTTACGTTTATCGGTTTCAAGATTGGTCAACAAACGAATTTGTTCCAGGACATCCACACTTAAATTTTGCGCTTCGTCAATAATCAGGACGATCTGTTTCCCCTGACTGTGGGCATAGAGAAGATACGTATTAATCTGATCAATAAAGACCTTAACGCTTGTATTTTCTTTTGGGTAAACAATTCCCAACTCATCACAAATTGTTGCCAATAATTCGATCACACTTAATTTTGGATTGAGAATGAAGGCGATTTCAGAACTTTCGGGAACCTGTCCCAGGAGACAACGACAAACGGTCGTCTTGCCTGTCCCCACTTCCCCGGTCAATAAAACAAACCCGCTATCAGCTTTCATCCCGTAGATCAGATGGGCTAACGCTTCACGATGTCGATCGCTCATATAAAGAAACTGGGGATCAGGTGCGATAGAGAAAGGATCCTCTTTGAAACCAAAATAGTCTTTATACATAGATTCACACAAATCTTTGAATTAGATTATAGATTCAGATACGTGTCGATATAACATAAACAACGGAGCAGGTCAGCTTAAACATCAGATCTGGATACAATTCCAGGAACAGTCAGCCAGGCACTGGCGACCAGAATGGATACAAATACAAATACCGGGGAGTAGCCAACCCACAGAATCAAACTACCGGCGACGAGAGGAAACAGAGCCGTTGTCAAGCTGGTTGCTCCAACGATTCCCTTATACAGGGCCCGATTTGTATTTGTCGTAATTTCAATCAGAAGCCCTTCAAAAGCAACTTTTCTGGCTGATATAGCAACCCCCATCAGAAAAAATACCGTCAGAAAAACAGGAAGAGCTGTTCCTGAGAGGACTAGAACCAAAATTGGGAGCAACGTTCCACACCCGATACACCCCCGGACAACACCGCGAAAGCCAAATTTCTCAACAAATCTCCCCCAGACAAGATTCGACAGAATCATACCGGCAATCTGTACCATCAGATAGTTACCAACCTGCTCTCCAGTTAATCCGTAGTGTTTACTGGCATAGGCGACGTAAAAAGGCATCAGCGTCAATCCAAAACCGGTCAAATTCACCAGGAGAATATATCGCCGCAATGGTACGTTATCACGCAAATGCCCCGGAATTGCCCGCAATACCTGCAAAAAAGAATGGGCCTCTCGCGATGGTTGCACCACAGGTTCATCAATTGCCCAGAATCCCCAAAAGGCAACAAACAATAATCCCGCAGCCAACCCAAACATGCAGACATAATTATAGGGATAGGCAAAATATCCAAGAACCCAGCGTGATATCGGCGCAGAAATCAAAAGGGCCACACTGGTAAAGATCTGTCGATTGACAAAAAAACGACTACGTTGCTCTATTGCTAAAGATTTTCCAAGAATATCGGTGTAGGAAACTCCCGCAAATGTGCCTGAAAGAGCAAAAACAAACATCAAGACAAAAACCAGACTTATCAAAATTTTTGGCAAGAATGTTTCTGCAGCAAGCAGAACTAATGCAACAGTTGCCAATGCAGCAATCCGCAGACCGACTCCCAACAGGAGAAAACCACGTTTACGCGGTTGCAAGTGAAGATAACTGGCAAACAGAAGCTGGCCAACAATCGGTGTCCCCACCATTATTGCTGTCAATAAGCCAATTTGAAATGTTCCACCACCAACTTTGACAATCAGCGAGGGCAGTACCGTATTAATCTCAGTAAAACTCGTTGTCAGAGCTAAAAATGTTGCGTGCCATAGAAAAGCATAGTAATTGCGGTTGATCACTTGCATGAATTCAACTTTCAAAAAATGAAAATAGAGCAAAAATTATTTAAAAATTAACTATACGCCTGGAAGGTCTAGGGTTACAGGACAAAAAAAGCCCCGCAACCAGGAGGGGGGTCGCGGGGCAACATTTTGAGAGGTTTCTCGAAAGGTATTTACTTTAACTATCAACTTCTCGCCTGCCACAACAAGTTGTTGATGGTCAATATATAACCAAACCGGTAACGATTGTCAACAACTAAATATAACTTTTTTTGTTATCATTCGTTTTTTTAACGCCACCCCTCAACAGCAGGTAATAGTTTCGTAAAACTAGAGGAGAGATTAACCTTAACCTTAACGTTCATGGCATACTCAGTCTCAACAACAAAAATTATCGTAGAATTAATGCGGGAGCAAGAGATATGGCTGAATGGACAGAAACATCCAAATATACTGTTGGTGAAGAAATCGCTAACAGTATTACCCACGGAATTGGAGCATTACTTTCGATTGCCGGATTAGCAGTATTAGTCGGTTTTTCCAGCCTGCATGGAAATGCCTGGCATATCACCAGCTGCAGTATATTTGGCGCCACAATGATTCTTCTCTATGTTGCATCAACTCTCTATCACAGTATTCCCCTGAAAAATATCAAGGGGATTCTCCGACAAATTGATCATTCTGCCATCTACCTGCTGATTGCTGGAACCTACACCCCTTTCATGCTGGTCAATTTGCGTGGTCCCTGGGGTTGGTCGCTATTTGGCACCATCTGGGGAATCGCCTTACTGGGAATTATTCTGAAGACCACATCCTTTGGCAGACGGCCAGGGATATCTCTCGGCCTCTATCTGGCAATGAGCTGGATTGTAATTATCGCTATCAAACCGATGCTTGCGGTTCTTGACAGAGGCGGATTAGAATTATTATTTTTGGGTGGTTTGACCTATACCGGAGGGGTCGTTTTTTATGCTTGGGAAAAGGTGCCCTACAGTCACGCCATCTGGCATCTGTTTGTCATGGCAGGGAGTTGTCTCCATTTTTTTGCCATTTTATTTTATGTGATTCCCAGTTAAACCCAAAAGTCGACCATCCAAATATCATATATGCTGACGGACATATTCATACATGACAACTGAGGTCGCGATACTGACATTCAAACTTTGAACAGAACCAAACTGGGGAATACTCAGAGCTTCCAAACCCTCATATTCCTTGATATCGAAGCTAAAGCCAAACTCCTCGTGACCAAGGATGAAGGCACTCTTCTCAGGAAAATTGGCCTGACACAGGTTTTTCTCAGCATCAGGATCAAGCATAAAAAATTGATAACCCTCTGCTTGCAAAACTTGATAACAGGAAGCAAAAGTTTCATGGAAAACCGCCGGAACCTTGCGAAATGACCCCTTGGCTGGTGCCGGATCAAAAGGGCCAATGTTGATCAGGTGAACGGCAGCAGCACCAAAGGCTTCGGCACTACGGAAAATTTTGGGGACATTAAAGCCAGGCTTTAACTGATCGAGAATCAATACAAATGAATGCTGACCCGGTGTGGCCAGAACATTTTTCTGCCGCTCTTTTTGGTAACGCAATAAGAGGTTCCGGTCACGACTGCCTGCCATTCTCTCCCTACTCTTTCATCTGCATCAGGACTTTTGAACCTGAAGAATATATATTCTGTGCAACAGCAAACACTATAAACCTAAAAGTGGCTTATAAAAGCAATCATCCCCCGTAAAAAAGGCAGCTTAAAACTGCCCTGTTAGTATTTACTCTTTTACAACCTGCAATTCAGTTTTACCGTACACCCCTTCGATACGACACTCTTCATCCTCTGAAGGAATGACAAGACTCCCCTTGCCACCTTCTTCCATAATGATTTTTGCTGCAACATTTTCCGCGAAGCTATAACAACCGGTGGTTTTAAAAGCAGCATCTTGTCCGTCTATGCCATACCACCCTTCATCATCACGACTGACGGCAAAATTATATTCTCCCGGGTCAAGTTGACTGCGGCCATAAACCATTTGAATATCACAGCTATTGCCACTCTTCTTGAACTGCATCTGATTGCCGCTCTCATCCAACTTCAATAAAATGTCCGCTTGCTCGGCACCTTCGAAACAGTATTCTGTCGCGATAAACAGGTCACGTCCAACAATTTCATAAAGATTGGCACCATACCTGACAACTTTGGCTTCTATCTCTTGCGCTGCAGATGCCAAAGGCAATAGTAGCAACAATCCCAACATCATAAGCCTTATTTTCATAACTACACCTCTTTCATCAATAAAAGGTTATCTACAATTTCAAAACCATCAACATTTTTCAATACTACGCAAGTTCAGGCGACTCAGGATACAGAACTATTCCATTATTTGACGTAATCCACAGCCGAACTCAAAAATCGCTCGGTCAATAAACCGTTGAGCACAGAAAAGACGATCAAATAAGAAACCAGAACAAGGGCATAAAGCCAGCCAAAATAGTATATCATTAACGGTAATAGTTGTGGCTTGACACTCCGGGCATAAAGGAATGAAGCAACCAGAGACGTGCGCATCCCTTTTTCACGGAGATTCTGGAGGATTCCATACCAGACATATATCGGCCCCATTGACAGAATTCCAGCGACAACGGCAATAAAAACCCCTCTCCAACCCGAATCACGACCAACATGATCTCTTACCCAGTTCGGCTTCACCAGTAAATTATTCAGAAGCATAAAAACACTTACCAAACCTAGAACGGGTAACAGTTTCTTCAACATTCCTAAACAGAATCGCAACGCAACAAGGGTACGAACAGGGTCAAGAAAAAAAACAACCAGATAAACAACAACCATGCACAAAAGAAAAATATAAGCCCCATACGCAGATTCTTTTTTCTTCTTAATTGGCAATTGATTGACAGTCGAGCTTTTCATTGAAACCAACCCGTCAATAATTGCATGGTCATCAGAACCAGGAAGGCAATAAACAGAGCAAAAAGAAAGCAAAGGCCGTTGCGAAATAAGGCAAAACGGGCTCCAAACATCTGCATTTCTGCCGGCAGTTGAATACTGCCCACGGTCACCCAGCTAACTAATAGAGCCGTGACCGCCATTAAACTCACCCCCTGGTCCAGAAGTTCCCCTCCCAACACATAACTGACCAAAGGATTGCCAATCGAAATTGAGCCGACTCCTGCTCCAATCAGTCCATCGGCAAAAAAATTTCCGCCGAGGAGCTCCGACAGACGCTGCAGTGGAACAAACTCCATAATCAATCCGGAAAGGAGAACCACAGCTAAAATATTCGGAAAAATCCTAAAAAGCATCTTTCCTGTTTTCTGCAGTCCCATGAAAAGATCCACAGATCGATCCTGCCCAGATTCATTATTCATTCAGCGAATAAACCTTCCCTTATAATTGGCTATTCACCCATTGAAGAATTCCGGCACTGTTCATCGCTCCTGACTGGCGGGATTTTTCGACCCCGTTCAGAAACAGAACCATTGTCGGGATTGAACGGATATTCAACTGCGCTCCAAGGGTCTGCTCAACCTCTGTATTAACCTTGGCTAAGCGCATACGTGGTTCTAAAAGTGAAGCGGCTTCAGCAAAAGCGGGGCCCATCATTTTACAAGGACCACACCAAGGGGCCCAGAAATCAACAAGAAGGGGGATTTCATTTTTTTGTAAATGCTTTTGAAAACTGGATTGTGTCAGTTCAACAGGCTTACCAGAAAATAACGGCTGACCACATTTTCCACACTTAGGCTGAGCAACCAGACGCTCCTCAGGAATACGATTCACGGCTGCGCATTGGGGGCAAACAACATGTAAATGGTCCATGATTTTTCCTTTCTGTCTATTGATTCAGAACCCGAGAAACTTCTTCGACTAAATCCTCTAACCGAAATGGCTTCAAAATCCGCCCCTTAAATCCATAATTATGATACTTAGCCATAATCGGGTCCGTTGAGTAACCACTGGCAGCAATGATTTTGGCATGGGGGTCAACTTTTAGTATTGCCTCAGTCGCTTCTTTTCCCCCCATACCACCTGGAATTGTCAGATCCATAATCACCAGGTCATACGGATTTCCACTATCTTTTGCCGCTAGATATTTATCCCGACCCAATCCACCCTCATCGGCGATCTCAACACGATAGCCAGCAATAACAAGCATCTCCTCCAAAAGTTTCCTAACCACCTCCTCATCATCTACCACCAGAATTTTCCCCCCTTCTGCAGAGGAATTTATGTTTTTTGTGGACAGGTGACCAACAGTGACTTTATGAGAAGTTTGTTCCGCCGGCAAAAAGATTGTAAAGGTTGTCCCCTTCCCCAGCTCCGATGCCACACTAATCCGGCCATTATGTTTTTTAATAATACTGCGAACCGTCGCCAGACCTAGGCCACTACCCGTCTGTTTGGTGCTGAAGTAAGGATCAAATATCTTATCCAGAATATCAGCAGCCATTCCGATCCCCTCATCGCGCACCATTAATTTGACATAATCACCGGACAACGTGTTTGCAGTCGTATCCGTCAAAAGAGAGATATTTTCTGCCGATATATACAGAGTTCCTCCCATCGGCATTGCATGTTTGGCATTCACGGTAAGGTTCGCAAAAATTTGACCAAACTGCCCTTTGTCTGCTTTAACCGGCCAGAGGTCTTCAGGCAGATCGAACTCTGCTTTAACCTGACTACCGCTCAAGTTGAACTGAACCACAGCATTCACCACCTGCTCTGCACTAACCGCTTCCAGAAGGGGCTCTCCACCTTTGGCAAAAGTCAACAGCTGCTTGGTTAAGTTAGTTGCCCGTTCCAGAGCTTGATGAGCGACCTGAAGATAAGAGTAAGCAGCATGATCTGCAGGGATTTTTCTTTTTGCCAGTTCAATATTCCCAAACAGTCCAGCAAGAATATTATTAAAATCGTGGGCGATACCACCTGCCAACAATCCTACCGATTCCAGCTTTTTAGCTTTGAATAAATCTTCTTCAATTTTCAGCCTCTCTGTTTCATCACGGAACACGATCACCTGTCCACGAATCGTTCCCTGCTTCCCACAAAGTGGAGCTCTAGCGGTGGAAATCTGATACTCATGACCATTCTTTGCAACCAACAAAGCTCTTTGTTCTGAAGCAGAAAGATAGACGGTTTGCTCCTCATCAGATTTAAGACAAAAGACGTCATCTAAAAAGTTGCCGATGGCATCAGTCTCTTTCCATCCGGTCAAATCTTCCGCAACATGGTTCATGAGTTCAACACGCCCCACGGTGTCGGTGGTGATAACTCCATCAACAATCGAATGCAGTGTGACCAGCAATTGCTCCCGCTCATCGACCAAAGCTTGCTCAGCAATACCTTTATCATCCAGCATCTGATTGGCAGATTCGGCCAGTGGGTCTAATTCAACAAACTTGATCTGATCCCGGTCGATCGCTGCAGATGAATCGGCTGCCCGATTGAAAAAATCAGCAAACAAGAGAAAATCTTTTTTAAGCCTCTGGCTCAACCAGTTCCATACCAGCATAAAGCTTAAAATAATGGCGATAACCGCAACAATATAAAGACGTAAATTTGACCAGATACTGTCATTTAAGTCCGTTTGCATTTTGACAATCTTTTCTTCTACATCATCCAGATAAACTCCTGCGGCAACAATAAAGCGACCATCTTCTGTTAACTTAAAGAAACTGGTTTTGGGGCTAGGTTCAAGGTTAGTAAATTTTTTATACCAGTAATCAACATAGCATTCACCATGTTCGCGGAGTCCGCGCAAGAACTCCTGACGGAACATCTTCCCCTTGGCATCCCGCAATTTATCAGAAACATATTCTCCAATCAGGTCGGGTCGATTAGGATTGGCATACATGATGGCAAACCTGTCACCCCCCTGAATATCCAGTAAATCCAGAATAAAAACGTAACCGAGTTGATTCGGCCCAAACCGATGATTTTCAACATATTGGGATACGATTTGTTGCATTGAATCTTCGACGGCATCAAGGTATATCCCTGTTCCGATAAAACAATCCAATGGTTCAAACTTTTTGACAAAAGAGTACTTTAAAAAATCACCTTTCTCCCTATCAGGTTTTCTCCAGTAATACCGGCTAAATCCTTCACCGTTCTGAGTAGCAATATTGACTAGATCCCGAACAACAAATTTCCCCCGCGTATCTTGAACATCGAGGATACTTTTCCCCTCAGTTTCTGGGCGATCAACCATCAGTTGCGAAACCCCATCCAGCCCAGTTATAAAATAGTACCCCCGACCCTGATCAAAACGGATAGGTCGGAGCGCTTCGATAATCATTTTAAGAATTTCATCATGACTTTTTGTCGATTTATGTTGTTGGTAAATATGCTCAGCAATCGCATACGCTTCAGAGACCCGTTGTTTAATTCTATCCTGCTCCAGTTGAATCACATGTTCCGTTTCAAAATTAATCAGCCTGACGACGCGCTCAACTTCAAAATTAATTAACTGGCGTTGCTGTTCTGTGTAATCCTCACGGACCTGTGCGGTACGCACATTTGCATCACGGTAGCTTCTGGAAACATCAATAACGATAAGAATCCCTGCCAGAGCAAGCAGAAACAAAATTCCCCACAATCGGATCGATTTTATAAAACTGATTTTATTTTTCATCATTTCACTATCTGTTTTAAGATCTTAAATTTAACCCTCAATTTCAACTTCAGAAAACAATTCTATCATTTATTTCATTGAAATCAGACCTTAATTCCATGTGCCATCGTATTAGCTATTCTGAAGATAAAAAAACCCCGCCAAAGAGGAGGTTTTGGCGGGGAAAATCACGTGGAGAGAGAAGTTCACACGTGGAAAACTATTTTTTCCAACATGAATCAGTGGTCAGAGGGCAGCAAAGAAGTCGAAGTGGTTGTCATGAATAGGATTCTCAACAAATATAAATCACACCCGTAGGTTCGATGCCCATTCCTTGAATGCTTTGATACGACAAGGTCTTGTGGCTGATCCATGTTTAATTTTTCTTATTTCTCAACCCTTCCGCCAGCAACTCGATCGTATGCTGAGCCCGAACCGAAACCTCTGCTTTCTCCAGCCCACCACGAATCTGCATCATACAACCGGGACAGTCCATCGCCACACAGGTTGCACCTGAGGCCTGGATATCAGCAACCTTATCCTGAAGGATTTTTTTGGAGATATCGGGATGACTGGTCAATGAATAGGATCCGCCAAAACCACAGCAACGATCCGCATGCGCCATCTCAACCAGTTCATGGCCTGAGGTTTCAATCAGTTGGCGTGGCTCCTGCCAGACCCCAACACCACGCTTCAGATGACAGGAATCGTGGTAAGTAATTTTTTCACTTTTGACAGAATCGGCAAATATTCCCGCACCATCCAATTGATTCAACACAAAGCTGGCAGCGTCTACAGTGATCTGCGACAAATGCTCGGCACGATCAGCCCAGGCTGGATTATCTTTCAGATGCTCGACAAAATTATGTTTAAGAGCCATGGCACAAGTGGGACAAGTGGTCAGGACATAATCAGGGTTTCCTGCCAGCATCGCTTCAATATTCTGCTTCGCCAACTCAACAGCAGTTTCTTTTTCACCTGAATAAATTGCTGGGATGCCACAGCAATTTTGTTCCTTAGGATAAAAAACTTCAACATCCAGAGCATTCATAACCTCAATCAGATCAAGACCGAGTTCTGGATAAAGAAAATCATTCGCGCAGCCACCAAACAGGGCAACCCGGTAGCGAGGTTTGTCGACTTTTTGCTCTTTCTGGTTGAACGAATCACGTAATGCTTTGTCTGCAACCGCTGGCAATGTGCGCCATTCCGTCAAAGGAGAGAAAAATAGAGGGAGATGACGAATCGTTCGCTCACCACGAGTTACTGGCTTCTGCAACAGGCTGGCAGCCTTAATCATGGCATGGAAAAGTTTGCGATTCTGCATGACTTTACGGAAAACCAAAGTCTTTCCAGCTCCGATACCTTCCTCGTCACCAACAGTTTCACGTAAATGAAGAATAATCTCTTCCAGATCGATATTGCTTGGACAGACGGCAACACAAGAACGGCAACCGATACATGCCTTGACCAATTCGGCAGCATTATCCAAGCCATGGTAAAAAGCTGTCAGAATAATCCCGATAGCCCCGATATAAACATGACCAAAGACATGCCCACCAACCGTCTGATACACCGGGCAAACATTGGCACAAGCTCCACAGCGGATGCAGTTAAGGGCATCATGACATTGGGGTGATTCAGCCAACGCACTGCGTCCGTTATCCAGCAAAACGATATGGAGTTCTTTTTCTTCTCCATCACAGGGGACAGCCCCACGAATCCAGGTCACATAGGATGTCAGCAGTTGCCCTGTCGCATTTTTTGGCAAGACCTGAATAATTCTGGCAGCATCCTCCAAGGTCGGGACCAGTTTCTCAATCCCCACCAACGCCACATGAACTTTGGGTAAAGTTGAGGCCAGCCGGGCATTTCCCTCGTTAGTCACCAAAGCAATGCCCCCGGTCTCGGCAACAGCAATGTTAGCGCCGGTAATACCGATTTCGGCGTCCAGATAACCCTGTCGTAATTGATTGCGGGCGACTTCAACCAGATGTTCAATTTCGGCTGGCTCCTGCTGTCCAGTTTCTTTACTGAACAGTTCAGCAATTTCCTCTTTGAACATATGAATCGCCGGCATCACCATATGGCTGGGTCGCTGTCCCGCGAGTTGCACAATCCACTCGCCCAGGTCGGTTTCTAACGCCCGGGTCCCAGCTTTTTCCAGCGCTGCACTCAGATGGGTCTCTTCACTGACCATGCTTTTGCTTTTGACAGCCAGCTTTGCCCCTTTCTTCTTTGCTAGGTCGGTAATGTAATTATTAGCATCAGCTGCTGTTTTAGCCTGATAAATGATAGCACCTGCAGCTTCAGCATTATCGATAAACTGTTGCAGCAATTCAGCATGGTTTTCACGCACGCCGGTTTTCATCGCCGCAATATTTTTGCGCAGGCTTTCAAAGTCATGACCGATAAACGCTTTCTCCCGGGAGATCAAAAAAGCATCGCCAAACTGATGCAGCGCGGCCTGTAGCTTTGGAGTTGCCAATGCATTGTCAATACGCTTGCGATAATCTTTACTGCGCTGTTTATTCATTGGTTTTTCCTTTGAAAAACAAGTTTTTGACAAAAATAAAGGAGCTCACCACAGAGGCACGGAGACACAGAGAAAGTCAAAATTTTCTTATCTTGTTGAAACCTTATTCCCTTAAGCTTTTCTCTGTAACACTGAGTGTAAAATTACATTTCCAGAAAATCGTCTGAAAGGCCAGGAACCATAAGAATCGTTAATTCTTTCGGTCCATGGACGCCAATCGTCAGCACCCTTTCAATATCGGCAGTCCGACTCGGTCCGGTCACATAGGCAATATAGTTACGAGAATCACGTTGATGCAGTTGCCGTAGCGGTTTCACAGCAGCCAAACCATCTGCAACAATTTTTCTTGGGTCCAGAAGTGCAAACTGCTTTGCCGGTAAGGTTGTTGCCAGTCGAATATCTTCTGCTGTGCTTTCCAGCACCAGAGTTCCGGTATCGGCAATAGCGAAGTTGACTCCGGTTATTCCTGCCTCAGCCTGAGCAGCAACAGCACGAAACTGATCCACTTCGATAGAGATTCCAACTTTCTTGAGAGCTGCCTTGAGTTTGAAGCGCCCTGAAGATGGAAATGCAGGAACCAGCAAAGACCCTTCAATTTTTCCAGCAATATATTCGGCAGCAGCAGCAACAGAAGGGACTGAAATGACTTCTGCTCCGACATTTATGGCTTTCTCTGTAAATTGATCTAGAAGTTGATTCGACGACATAGCACCTTCCATTCCATGTTAATTGGTCTTACCATTTATCCTACATAGTCATATTTTAAATGTCAATTGCTAAAGTAACGTTGTTATGAGACTGCGACCCGATCGGACTACATTTATTTATGGATCACTTGATTATAAAATGGATCAATGTAATATCAATGACTTAAAATGGATTAAATCGATTTTTATACTAATTGACCCATTTTTGAGTCATAGTGGAGGGTAGTTTCGACAACACAAACCAACAATACCCCTAGCTATAAAACGTTTTTATAATTTGGAACACTCTTTGCTATTAGTGAACAACATAATTTCTCACAACAGGAGACTCTATCATGGAAAACGTCTTTATCGTTTCAGCACTACGCACCCCCTTCGGCTCATTTGGTGGCGCATTGACTGATGTCCCGGCACCAGAACTTGCTTCTCAGGTTATCAGTGAACTGATACAACAAACGCCCCTCTCAAACGAACAGATTGATGAAGTCATTATTGGTCAAGTCCTCCAGGGAGGCTCGGCACAGGCGCCGGCACGGCAAGCAATGCGCATGGCTGGATTACCCGACAGCACACATGCCATGACAATCAATAAGGTTTGTGGCAGTGGTCTTAAGGCCATCATGCTTGCGGCTGACTCGATTCGCTTAGGAGACACCCAAATTGCCATCGCTGGAGGCATGGAAAACATGTCTCAAGCCCCATATGCCATACCTAAAGCGCGCTTTGGCCAACGCCTGGGCAATGGCGAAATGGTCGATCTGATTATTCAGGATGGCTTACTAGATCCTTACTCCCAAAGGCACATGGGTGATATCACCGAAGACTGGGTCGAAAAACACGGCCTCACGCGAGAAGATCAGGACAAATATGCGGCCCGATCTTACCAACTGTCACAGGACGCCTTGAAAAATGGAACATTCACAGAAGAACTCGTTCCCGTCAGCATCAAAACCCGTAAAGGTGAAGTTATCGTTGCTGAGGATGAAGAGCCTTTACGTGGAAACATTGAAAAGTTGCCCGGACTGCGCCCAGCCTTCCGCAAAACCGGTACCATCACTGCAGGTAACGCTTCTTCCATTAATGATGGTGCGGGATTGGCTCTGCTGGCCAGCGGTGAAGCGGTCAGTCAATACAACCTCAAGCCAATTGCCAAGCTGATTGCCAGCAGCACCAACAGCATTCATCCTGAACTGTTTGCGGAAGCACCCGTTGGTGCCATCCAGAAGTGTTGTGCCAAAGCCGGATTACAGCTCAGTGATATAGGGCTGTTTGAAATCAATGAAGCATTTTCATCCGTCCCTCTGGTCGCCATAAAAGAGCTGGGTCTCGACCCAGACAAAGTTAACGTCAATGGTGGTGCTGTATCGATTGGACACCCGATTGGAGCCAGCGGTGGTCGATTGGTTGCCACCTTGCTTCGTGAAATGAAAGCACGAAACGAAAAATATGGGCTAGCTACCCTCTGTATTGGTGGTGGAGAAGCTGTTGCTGCTATTTTTGAACTTGTTTAAATCACGACTCAGGAGAAAACAATGAAACCGATTTTTACCGATCCAGCCAAAGCCCTTGAAGGATTAACTCAGGATAATATGACCATAGCTGCAGGCGGCTTCGGCCTCTGCGGCATCCCGGAAAATTTAATTACGGCATTACGCGACAGTGGTGCCAAAGGATTAACAGCTGTCAGCAATAATGCGGGTGTTGATGAGTTCGGGCTTGGACTGCTGCTGCAGACAAAACAGATCAAAAAAATGATTTCCTCTTACGTCGGCGAAAACGCTATCTTTGAAAAGCAGTTTCTCGACGGTGAACTGGAACTGGAACTGACACCACAAGGGACCTTAGCAGAAAAACTACGTGCTGGTGGCGCAGGCATCCCGGCCTTTTTCACTCGCACAGGATTCGGCACCCTGCTGGCAGAAAACAAACCCACCCAATCCTTCAACGGCAAAGAATATGTCCTTGAGGAAAGCATTACCACCGACCTCGCCCTGGTCAAAGCCTGGAAAGCGGACAAGGCTGGCAACCTGATTTTCCGCTTTACAGCCAACAATTTCAATGCCGCTTGTGCAAAAGCGGGTCGCATAACCGTTGCCGAAGTCGAAGAGATTGTCGAAATCGGCGAACTCGATCCACACCAGATTCATATCCCCGGCAACTATGTCGACCGGATCGTGGTTTGTGAAAACTTTGAGAAACCGATTGAGCAGCGGACCATCGCCGGAAAATTAACCCTGAAAGGTTTTACTGAGGCCCGAGAATGGCAAGCAAAACGGATCAGTAAAGAATTCAAAAATGGCATGTATGCCAATCTGGGAATCGGCATGCCGACTCTGGTCGCAAACTATATTCCAGAAGAGATCACCGTCACCCTGCATGCTGAAAACGGCTTACTTGGCGTCGGCCCCTTCCCGAATGAAGGCAGCGAAGATGCCGATCTGATCAATGCCGGCAAGCAGACGATTACCTGGCTACCCGGTGCTGCATTCTTCGATAGTTCAGAATCCTTTGCCATGGTCCGTGGTGGACACATTGACCTGTCGGTGCTAGGTGCCATGCAGGTTTCACAATTCGGTGATCTGGCCAACTGGATGATTCCCGGCTCGATGATCAAAGGCCCTGGCGGAGCAATGGACCTGGTCTCCGGTGTGAAGAAAATTGTCATTATGATGGATCATTGCGCCAAAGATGGGACCTCTAAGCTTATGGAACAATGTACTCTGCCACTCACCGGCAAGAATGTTGTCGACATGGTTGTTACTGACCTCGCTGTTTTTGAAGTTGACGCAGAGAAAGGTCTGACCCTGACCGAACTGGCACCTGGATCGACCCTGGAGATGATCAAAGAAAAAACCGGTTGCCCATTTAACATTGCTGACGATCTTAAATAATCAATCCATTAAGGAGAAACTCTATGTCTAAACGTATTGCGGTCGTTACAGGTGCTGCAAGTGGCATTGGCCTGGCGGTTGCCAAAGCACTCGCGGCCAATGGCGACCAAGTTATTCTCGCAGATGTCAATGAAGATGCGGGAACTCGTGAAGCTAAAAAGATCGATGGTGTCTTTATCAAGGCCGACCTGAGTACAAAAGAGGGGTGTCGTGCTCTCGCAGATGCAGTTCTGGAAAAGTATGGTCGTTGCGATATTCTCGTCAATAATGCCGGAATTCAGCATGTCGCCCCAATTGAAGAGTTTCCAGAGGAAAAATGGACATTCATAATCAACTTAATGCTCACAGCTCCTTTTTTACTCTGCAAATACTTCTGGCCTTCAATGAAAAAAAATGGCTGGGGACGGATTATTAATCTGAATTCCGTTCACGGGCTTCGCGCTTCAGAATTTAAATCGGCGTATGTTTCTGCCAAACATGGGTTGATGGGTCTGACAAAAACTGCAGCCCTTGAAGGGGCACCATTGGGGATCACCGTCAACAGTATTTGCCCGGGGTACGTTCGCACTCCTCTGGTTGACGGTCAAATTGAGGACCAGGCAAAAACCCACGGGATCAGTAAAGAAGAAGTTCTTGAAAAAGTCCTGCTAAAAAAACAAGCGATAAAACAGATGGTTGAACCATCAGAATTGGGTGATGCGGTTGTTTATCTCTGTTCGGATTCAGCACGTTGTATGACAGGGACATCACTGACAATCGACTGCGGTTGGAGTGCACAATAAATGTATTGCATAGGGGCGGACAGAAGTGTCCGCCCGTTTTTCATTGGCAACCTGTTTTCGATAGCAGAATAGGTACATCTGCTCGTCGCGACATAAAGGTATTATGGATAAAAAACTCCTGGAAATAGTTTTTGACAATCTCTACAACGGCATCTATGTCGTTGATGGCAAAGGTGTCACCATCGGTGTCAATAAAACCTTCGAAGAAATGTCAGGATTCAGTAATGAAGAATTGGCAGGGAGAAGTCTCTACGACCTCGTCGGTAAAGATAATTATTTTTCCGGCTCAGCCAGCATTCTCGTGCTGGAACGAAAGTGTCCGGTGACAGCGACCTATTCTACCAGCACCAACCGTAAGTTTCTTGTCAAAGGGCGTCCAATTTTCAACTCACAAGGTGAAATTGAATACATCATCAACACCATATGGGATCTGACAGTCGTCCACTACAACCAGCAAATTGATGCCGATACAGCGCGAAATCAGCTCTTAAGCGAAGACGATTTAGTCACATGCAGCGAAAAAATGTCGTCGGTCATTGACCTGGCTCTGCGAGTTGCAGAAACAGATTCAACGATACTTCTCACAGGTGAATCGGGAGTCGGAAAAAGCCTCCTGGCCAAAACCATTCACCGCTCCAGCGAACGCAAGCAAAAAGTGCTGATGAAAATCAATTGTGCGGCGATTCCCGAAACATTAATAGAATCGGAACTTTTCGGTTATGAAGGGGGCGCTTTTACCGGTGCAGACCATCGAGGGAAAGCCGGCTTGTTGGAGAAGGCAAAAGGTGGCACGGTTTTTCTGGATGAGATTTCCGAATTACCCTTACACCTGCAGTCAAAACTTCTTGGCGTCATTCAGGACAAAGAATTTTACCGGGTTGGCGGTAGAGAAGCGCAAAACACCGACATTCGCCTGATCGCTGCAACCAACAAAGATCTGGCAAAGCTCGTCGATGAAGGGCAATTCCGTGAAGATCTTTATTATCGCCTGAATGTCGTTCCAATTGCTATTCCACCTCTCAGGGAACGCAAAGAAGATATCCCAACTTTGATTCAGCACTTCACTGAAAAGTGTAATCGTAAATATAACAGCTATAAAAAATTCTCTGAAAGTCTGATCAACCAGATGGTCAACATGCCCTGGAAAGGCAATATCCGCGAGCTTGAAAATGTTGTTGAACGCAGCATTGTCACCACCCCAGGGAACTTTATCAGTTGGGAAAAAGTACAGATTCCGGGATTGGAGAACATCATTCCCAAAGGTCTTGGTCTGAAAGAGATACTTGCCGAACAAGAGAAAGAAATATTACTAGAAGCTCAGGAAAAATACCGGACAACACGGAGAATTGCTGCAGTTCTTGGCATCAGTCAGGCCAGTACCGCCCGCAAGTTAAAAGCCATAAGAGAAAAATAATATTTAACAATTGGAGAGAACTACGGGTGAATACAGAGGTTTTATTCGTCAGCGATCCGGCAACAAAGAGTTGATTAGGTAACAATGTTTTATTTTACTTGACATGGTTTAATCATAAAACTAGCATGGCAAAATTAATGGTCTTACCATTTATTAAGCTAAGTGGACATACAAATATATTGTTTTGCTAATACTGGTGGATCTGCCACCTAAATAAACAAACTAACACTGACTAAGGAGGAAAGAATGAGAAAACTGAAATTGTTCATCGGTCTGGCTCTGATCTTGACCCTGGCGCTGGCTCCAAACGCCTTTGCCGCAAAACGCGAAAAGTTCGGGGCCGATGACCGGCGTGAAGTCATTAAGAAAGAGTTACGTACCATCAAACCATCGACTGAAAAGTTTAGATGGAAAATGGTTATGCCATGGTCCAAAGGTCTTTTGTTTTATGATGTGGCCCAGCACTTTGCTGATTCTGTCAAGCTCGCTTCAGGCGGCCGTCTTGACATCAAACTATTTTCTGCTGGCGAACTCGTCGGTGCCATGGAAAGTTTTGATGCTGTCAGCAAGGGTCAAGCAGATATCGGTCACGACTGGCCAGGATATTGGAAAGGCAAGAACGAGGCTTTTGTTGCCTTTGCTTCTGTTCCAATGGGGCTCGACGCAGAGGGCTACAATGTCTGGCTGTACGAACGCGGTGGCCTGGAAATGATGCAAGAGATGTACGGCCGCTACAACCTGTTTGCTCTTCCTGGTGGTAACGTCGGTCAGGAATTGGGCCTTTTTTCTAACAAAAAAGCTTCGAAAATTGAAGATTTCAAAGGGATGCGTGTTAGGACTGCAGGGTGGTACATGGACATTTTGACCAACCTTGGCGCCAGCGTTACCCCGTTGCCAGGAGGAGAAGTTTATCTTGCCCTCGAACGTGGTGTTATTGATGCTGCGGAATTCAGTACTCCAGCAATAAACTATCCAATGGGTTTTGATGACATCACCAAATACGTTATCCAACCAGGCGTTCACCAGCCATCATGTCAGAGCGCATTCTTCATCAACCAGGATTCTTACAACAAACTGCCAGACGACCTGAAGTGGATTATCGACATTGCCGCCAAGGAAACTCAGCTCTGGTCAAATGCTTGGGCGGAGAACCTTAATGCTGAAGCTGTCAAACTGTTCAAAGAGAAAGTCGAATTTGTCCGCATGGACGAAGAAGCCATCACCAAATTTGCCCAGGCCTCACATGATTACCTTGAGGAGCTAAAAGCAAAATATCCTGATGTGAAAAAAGTCATGGATTCCCAAGAGCAGTTCAAAGCAGATTTTGCTGACTGGCGTCAGGAGCGTGGAGGAATTGCTCCATGGCCATACGAGCAATTTGTCAACGGTAAACACAAGCAATAATACTAACCTGCTATGGGGGCCTCGGGCCCCCATAGCATCTAAAACCTGCACAAAGCTGCCATCGACTAAGAGGTTCCTATGTTTAAGATTGCTGAAGCAATTGATGCTCTCAACGAAAAGATTGGTTTTTATGCTGCCTATCGGATTTTACCTTTGATAGCCGTGGTTGTCTGGGAAGTTTTTATGCGTTATGGATTTAACGCCCCAACTTCATGGGCTTTTGAACTCACCGTTTTTCTATACGGCATTCACTTTTGTTTTGCCTTGGCTTACGCCCACAAACACAACACTCACGTTGCCATCGATGTTTTCGAGTCCCGACTTTCAGCAAGGCCCCGACTCATTCTGAGAATTTTTACCAACGCCGTACTGTTTATCCCGGCGGTAGGATTTTTGACTTACTATATCTGCGTGATGGCCGCCAGTTCATGGCAACAGTGGGAACACGCTTCCAGTTCCTGGGCCCCCGCGATTTACCCCCTTAAAACACTTATGGCGATCGGCTTTATCCTGTTTTTTTTACAAGGGCTCGCCGAACTGATCACAGATATCCGTTCACTCAAAGAAACACACTAAAACCGGCTTGAGCCTGGAGAAATGATAACGATGAGCGTAGAAGTTTTAACCATACTCATGTTCCTGACCCTGATGGGATCTATCGCCCTGGGTCACCCTCTCGCGATAACGCTTGCTGCAGTAGCTACCCTGTTCGGATTAATCGACAATGGCTTTCAGATTCAAGCATTGATGGGACTATTTGCCAACAACGCCTGGGGAATTTTCCTCAACTACACGCTTGTAGCGGTTCCGTTATTTATTTTTATGGCGCAAATTCTGGATCGCTCCAAGGTCTCCGAAGGTTTGTTTGAAGCACTGTATATCGTTCTTGGCGGTCTACGTGGCGGACTGGGTATGGCGGTTATCGTCGTCTCCACTGTCTTTGCCGCGACCACCGGAATTGTCGGGGCCTCAGTCGTCGCCATGGGCTTGATGGCTGGACCGGCATTGCTCCGCCGTGGTTATGACAAAGCTCTCTCTGCCGGAATTATTTGTTCTTCAGGAACTCTCGGCATCCTCATCCCTCCGTCGATCATGCTCGTTGTCTATGGTGGACTGACCGGACAAAAAGAAACTTCCGTTGGCAACCTATTTGCCGCTGCTATTCTTCCCGGCCTGTTACTTTCTAGCATGTACCTGCTCTATGTTGGGATACGCTGCTTTTTGAATCCCAAACTTGGTCCACCGATTCCGACAGAAGACCGCACCGCGACCGCCATGGAAAAATTCACCATGACGATGAAAAATTTTGTTCCACCATTCGGCTTGATCCTAACCGTTATGGGGACAATTTTGGCCGGTGTTGCAACTCCGACTGAAGCAGCGGCACTGGGATGCATCGGTGCCCTATTCCTTGCTCTTGTAAGCCGCAAGTTAAATTGGGAGGTCATCACTCAAGCAAGTATCTCAACTGCCCGTACCACGGCAATGATTATGGCGCTTTTTGTCGGTGGAAAATTCTTTTCCGTCGTTTTTTTAAGCATGGGTGGAGGAGATGTCGTTGCCGATGTTCTCCTTGGTATGGATGTCAACCGCTATGTCGTGTTTGCAATCATGATGGCAGTTGTCTTCTTCATGGGGATGTTTATCGACTGGGCAGCAATCCTGCTGGTGGTGGTCCCAATTTTCACCCCGATTGCCATGGATCTGGATTTCAACCCTCTCTGGTTTGCTATGATGATCTGCATCAACTTACAGACCTCATTTTTGACCCCACCTTTTGGGTACTCACTGTTCTATTTCAAAGGGGTAGCGCCGCCAGAATATACCATGGGCGATGTTTATAGAGGAATTCTTCCCTTTGTAATGATCCAGGTTATTGCATTGGCAAGTCTGGTTTTATTTCCCCAGATTATTACTTATTTGCCTGACGTGTTTTTTGGCCGTTAACCCCCAGAATGGAGAGCCAACATGCTTCCCAAAATTAAAACGATTCTTTACGCTACCGGAATGGGTGCAGGTGCGCCACATGTTTTCCGCTATGCTTTAGCTATGGCTCAGCAACACAATGCCGAGATTATTGCTGTTTCAGCGATTGAAACCTTGTCGGAGTTTGCCCAAAACCTCCTTGCGCCATACATCCCACCGGAGCAACGAGAGCAAATTCACAATGAAGCACACAAGGCTGCCAAAGATCAGCTTCAAGAACGGATCAGCCAACTCTGCGAAAAAGAATGCAAACAAAATCAACAGTGCATGCAACGGCTCATAGATATCCGCATCGAAGATGGTTCACCGTCTCAAGTCATTCTGAAAGTCGCTGAAGAAATCAACCCTGACCTGATTATCATGGGTTCACACCGACACACAGCCCTAGAAGATGCCATTTTGGGCACCACAACACGCAAAGTGCTACATAGTGCAACAACTCCTGTAATGGTCGTGCGCATTCCGGAAGGGTTTCACGAAGAGGGCTTTTAGGGAAGTTTTTACACCGATTGCGGCCAAAGCCAATCTTTTGTATGGAAGGGAACTATGATTTCACAATCCGTTATTCAGCAACTCATTGCTAAATTAGGCAAAGAAAATGTGATCACCGAAGCCGAAGACCTTCTGGTTCTGGGTTATGATGCTACCCCCGGACTGTATCATGCACCAGATGTTGTGGTGTATCCAACCAGCACAGAAGCAGTTCAGGAGGCTCTTCGCATCGCCCGCAATGAAGGGTTACCCATCACACCCCGTGGCAGCGGAACAGGATTATCCGGCGGCAGCATTGCGGCCCAAGGGGGGATGGTTCTGTGCCTGAATCGGATGAATAAAATTCTCCAAATTGATGAAGAAAATCTCACGGCTACAGCTGAAGCTGGGGTAATCACCATGGATTTAGCCACTGCTGTCGCGGCAAAGGGACTCTTTTATCCACCGGATCCCGCCTCGCAAAAAATCTCCACTATTGGCGGCAACGTCATGGAAGATGCTGGGGGGTTGCGCTGTTTGAAGTACGGCGTCACTGGCGATTATGTCATGGCTCTGAAATGTGTTCTTGCAGATGGAAGTATCATCACCACTGGTGGCAAGAGTGTTAAAGATGTGGCCGGTTATTCCTTCAAAGACCTTTTGATCAGCAGCGAAGGAACTCTCGGGATCATCACCGAGGTCACTGTCCGTTTAATTCCGCCACCACAAGACAAGCGCACCATGCTTGCCTACTTTGACGATATCAAAACGGCAGGAAAAGCAGTTTCCAGTATTATTGCTGCAAAAATTATCCCTTCAACCATGGAGATTATGGACAAAACCACCATCAACTGTGTTGAAGACTATGTCAAAATCGGCCTTCCACGTGCAATGGCAGCGCTTCTATTGATCGAAGTTGATGGTCACCCGGCAGTGGTTGAAGAAGACAGTGCCAAAGTCATCGAGGTCTTGAATCAAGTCGGTGCTGCCGAAGTTTCGCTGGCAAAAAATGATGAAGAGGCCTTGGAGCTGGCAACGGCTCGTCGCTTTGCCCTTTCGGCAATGGCCCGCGTTTCACCTTCGACATTAATGGAAGACGCAACCGTTCCACGTTCATTTATGGCGCAAACATTTGCTGAAATTGAGCACCTTGCAGAGAAATATAATCTGACTGTCGGCACTTTTGGCCATGCCGGCGATGGCAATTTGCATCCAACCGTTCTTTGTGATGAACGTGATGCTGATCAGATGAAAAGAGCACATGCCTTTTTTGATGATCTCTATACAAAAGTCCTAGAGTGGGGCGGTACTGTTTCAGGAGAACATGGCATCGGCATCGCGAAAAAAGATTATCTGGCTCGTCAGGTCGGTCCAGGAGGGATTGCAGTGATGAAACGGATCAAAAAAGCATTTGATCCTGATGGGATTCTCAATCCCGGCAAAATTTTTTTTGAAGATCAGGAGTCCTGACATGGCCAAAGTGGAGAAGCTCGGCAACTTCACCCCCCAAGATGCCCCTGAATATGAAGATATGCTCCAATGTATGCGTTGCGGCTTCTGCCTGCCGACCTGTCCAACATTTTCTTTGACTGGACGGGAACGTTCCAGTCCACGAGGTCGTGTCGCTCTTGCTCGTGCCGTTGGCGAAGGCAAAATGGAATTCAATCAAGCGATGAAGGAAGAGGCCTTCTTCTGTCTGGACTGCCGCGCTTGCACCACTGCATGTCCATCAGGGGTTCAGGCAGGTAGCCTCATGGAGATGTGTCGTGCCCAGGTCAGTCAACAGCAGCCGCTGCCAAAATGGCAAGCCGGATTCCGTGACTTTGTCCTAAAAAAGATGCTACCCAATCCAGACCTATTGGAGACATCGATGCTCCCAGCTCGCCTCTATCAGCAGCTTGGGATTCAATGGCTGGTACGCCACAGCAAACTGCTGAAACTTGGACCCAAGTGGATCGATAAAGCTGAAGGCATGATGCCGGAACTCCATCAACCGCTGCGACAGACCATCCCTGAACTCAGTCCGGCCAAAGGGGAAAAACGTGGCACCGTAGCCTTCTTCCTCGGTTGTGTAATGACTTTGATGTATGCTGAAGTCTCCCGGCAAACAGTGCGGGTTCTCAACCATCAAGGGTTTGATGTTATCACCCCTAAAGCACAAAAATGCTGTGGGGCTCCCCATATGACTGAAGGAGATCGTGAGACAACCCGACAACTGGCACAGCACAATCTTGACCTGTTTCTCGACCTCGATGTCGACGCGATTGTCACTGACTGCGCTGGTTGTGGTTCTGCATTAAAAGAATATGAAGAACTCCTTGCTGAACGTAGCGATCACGAACGGCTCAAATTGTTTCACAGTAAAATCAAAGATATCAGCGAATTTCTCATTGAGGCTGGAATCCGTACCGAAGGCCTTAAACCCGTCAACAAAGTGGTGACCTACCACGAACCTTGTCATCTCTGCCATGCTCAGGGAATTACCAAACAACCCCGTGAGGTGATAAAATCGATTCCTGGGATAGAGTTCCGTGAGATGAAAGAAGCTAGCTGGTGCTGTGGATCAGCAGCAACTTTTAGCTTGAAATTTACCGAGGAGAGTCAAAAAATTCTGGATCGTAAGTTGAATAATGTGAAAAACACCGATGCAGAGATTTTAGTCACCTCAAATCCAGGTTGTCACCTGCAACTGGCCTGGGGATTACGCGAGGCAGAAATGCCGCAGCCAGTCTTGCATCTGAGTGAGTTACTTGGTGAAGCGACCCCGGAAGGGTGAACCCATAAAAAAACTAAGGGAACTTCCCCAAAAACTCCAGTGATTGATATTGCTGGAGTTTTTTGCGTTTTCGGAGATTCCCCCAATAGCTGTTTATCGTGCCAAGGAACTGGGAAGAAACCGAATATTCCGCTGTTAAATATTCAGGGGCAAGATAAACCGCATATCCAGGCAATAAATATTATATCTGCTGTCATCTTTTTATATACACCTCCCACGCGCTGCATTACTCTTTAATATCAGTGACTTAGAATCGTAAACTTATCTACATTCTGGCTCAGATCCTGTTTGCATGTATGTATTCAATATACAAAATTTTTATACAAACGGCTGATGATTTCCTTTTCATAACTTAATTTATCAATAAAAACAGATACTTAAAATGTTTACAGAGAAAATACTACAACTTGGCACGAACACTGCTCTATATCAAAGACAAGAGACAAACAACAAAGCAACCAAACATAGAGACGGAGACCATCATGAAAAACACATTACGCAATACCTTAATCGCCTTGATCACTTTTTCTTCTACTGCTTTTGCTGCAGGCAATACTGGTGCTGGTGAAGGAAGCCTTCTTCTCTCCCTGTTTATCGGATTCTTTGCCCTGATTGTTGTCTTTCAATTGGTACCTGCAACAATTATGTTAGTAGGCATGGTCAGAGGCCTGTTGGGACGTGATCAAAAACAAGTCACTACCCATTAATAATTTAATAAATAATTTTACGAAACAAACCAATAGACATAATTTTTAAAAGGAGAACATCATGAAAGCAATCATCACTACACTGAGCCTGATCCTCTTTGCCGTTCCAGCATTTGCCGTTGACACAACCCAGACCTACAATAGTGGCATTCTTGTACTTTTGTTTGTTGGCTTCTGTGCTCTACTGATTGTCGCCCAACTGGTACCGGCAGTATTGACCCTCTTCGGGATGACCAAAGCTGCTGTTGAAGGAACTCGCAAGTCGGCTACTGCAACAACTAACAAATAGTTTTAAAAGACAACAATCTATCCAAATTTAAAAAGGGCAGCCAATCGGTTGCCCTTTTTTCGTTTATTATCTTGTCCTGGTTTAACAACATAATAAAAGTGAATAGCATAAATTTATGCTATGGTGCGCTGCTATTGATGTATAGCAATAACACTATCTAATTGCCTCAGCAGATAAGTTAAATACAGGATGGTAGACCAGTGAAAGCAAATACAGAATTTAAAAAACCTGATGTTATTATTCTCTCTCTCGCTCACCTTGCTCATGATACTTTTTCGGCATTTCTAGCTCCCTTGCTACCATTACTGGTTAACAAGTTGGGCATGTCTTTATCGATGGTTGCCTTTCTCGATATCATCCGCAGAATTCCTGCGTTATTTAACCCCTTGCTGGGATTGTTAGCCGAAAAAACCGGTATCAAATATTTTGTCATTTTGACTCCGGCGATCACCGCAATCAGCATGGGCTTAGTGGGTTTGGCGAATTCGTTTACAATGTTATTTATCCTTCTGTTCGTCGCCGGCATCTCAGCAGCTCTTTTTCACGTACCTTCCCCGGTAATCGTTAAGGAAGCATCTGGGAACAAGGTGGGAATGGGAATGAGTTTTTTCATGGTCGGCGGCGAACTGGCCAGAACCCTCGGTCCGCTGCTGGTCATTTCAGCGGTGTCTCTCTGGAGCCTCGAGGAAATATACAGGCTCATCCCTCTCGGGGTCATCGCCTCGGTCGTGCTCTTCATAAAATTAAAAGATCTCGATGTTAACAGGACTGCGCAAAAAACCAAGGAGAAGGGTGATACCCGCAAATTACTCCACCAATACTGGCCATTCTTAACCGTTATTGCCGGGTTTCTGTGTTTTCAGGCGGCAATGAAAAGTGCCCTGACTCTTTACTTGCCAGTCTATCTGACTGGTCAGGGAGCATCCCTGTGGTTTGCCGGCATTTCATTATCGGTACTACAGTTTTTCGGAGTTGTCGGAACATTCTGCGCAGGTAATATTTCCGATAAAATCGGACGCAAAAATACTCTGGTCATTTCCAGTATTGGCTCAGTCACAGCAATGGCACTGTTCATACTCACTCAAAATATTATTTTGTTGAGTATTTTGGGACTGTTCTTATTTGCCTCAGGTCCGGTTCTCATGGCCAGTATCCAGGATACGGATTCAAACATGCCCACATTTATGAATAGTATGTATATGTTTATAAATTTTGGCGTGAGTTCGGTGTTGGTTTTTGCCCTGGGTTTTTTGGGCGACAGAATTGGCTTGGAGCTCACATATCAGATTTGTACCCTGTTTGCAATCGGTTCTATTCCGATGTCATTTCTGCTGACCCGCTTCAATAAAACTGCCGGGAATTGACAAGCACCCAGATTAATCGGTCATCACCACAGGTTAAAGTCGATTATAACCATTCAGGGCTGCAACCCGATAAGCTTCAGCCATAGTCGGATAGTTGAAAGTCGTATTAATAAAATATTTAATATTATTATAGGGTTTCGGTTGCGCCATAATCGCCTGACCAATATGAAGAATTTCTGCTGCATTGTGGCCAAAACAATGGATACCGAGGATTTCCAGAGTCTCTCGATGGAAAAGAAGCTTGAGCATACCAACTCTGTGATCAGTAATCTGTCCACGAGCCAGGTGACGGAAAAAAGAATGCCCTACCTCATAAGGAACATGCTGCTCAGTCAGTTCCTGTTCTGTCCGTCCGAGACAGCTGATTTCCGGTGAGGTGTAAATACCAGTCGGGATATCTTTGACCAACTGTTCTTCACAGCGCCCTTCAGCAATGTGAATCCCTGCAAAACGCCCTTGATCATAGGCAGCACTCGCCAGATTCGGAAAACCAACAATATCTCCGACAGCATAGATATGTGGCACAATCGTCTGATAGACATCATTCACCGCAATATTACCGCGATGATCAGCCTCGATACCAATGGCTTCAAGACCCATCCCCGATGAATTTCCACTGCGCCCATTCGCCCACAGTAACATTTCAGATTTGATCACTTTGCCTGTTTTCAGATGCAACACAACAGCATCAGAAGTAACCTCGACCCGTTCGTACTCTTCATTCTGGCGCACCAGAACCCCTTTTTCATCGCGCATATGATAACTAAGAGCATTACTGATCTCTTCGTCAAGAAATTCGAGTAACCGCTCACGGGTATTCACCAGATTGACCTTAACCCCAAGATCTTTAAATGCTGAGGCATATTCACAACCAATAACCCCAGCACCATAAACGGTTATCGTACTGGGAAGATCATTGATCTGCAGAATCGTGTCACTATCGACAATACGTGAGTCGTTAAAATCGACATCATCAGGATGATAGGGGTGTGAACCTGTTGCAATCACAAAATTGTCAGCGCTGAAAAGTCTTGGATTGCCTGAACCATCTGTAATTTCAAGGCTGTGAGGATCAATAAAGCGGGCATGTCCTTCGATCACTTCGACGCCGTTGCGCTCATAAAACCCTTCGCGCTCACGAACCTGTCGATCAACCACACTTCTGACACCGGTAAGAAGATCGGTAGCGGTCACTTTGAAATGATGTGAACCCCGATCAATCAAGCGACTGTTCCTGATTTCAGTGGACTGCCTGACAATCTCGATAAAAGCTTTGCTCGGGATAGTTCCCCAATGGGTGCAGCCTCCCCCCACCTGATAATTTTTTTCAACGACCGCCACTGACTTACCAGCCTTGGCCAGCTTGATCGAAGCCCCTTCACCACCGGGGCCACTGCCGATGACAATTGTATCAAAATGTTTTTTTAGTGCATCCATAGAAGTTTTCCTGCTTATCATTTGCTGAGAAATTAATAGAGTTTAGGCGCTTCCAACAATCCTACCATATATCTTAAGAGGATGGGTATCAGCCAGAAAGGTTTCTTAACTTCTACCTTTTTTTATAAAAAAATCCTCGCGACTGATGCACCGCTTCGATTTTTTCTTCGGCATCTAAAACATCAAGATATTTATTGATTTCGCTTCTATGCATCCCCAATATTTGCTCCAGATCTTCAAGAGTGCAAGGCCTCCTGGCAATGGTCTCCAGAATAGTGGCCTCTGCATCACTTCGATAAGACGGGATATTTTTTCTCTTTGGTGCTGCAGCAATAATGATTGCATTGTCCAGATTTAAAAAGTCTATCACCCGACTCAATTCAGCCTTTGTCGCTCCACGTAGGTTTGCTTCCGTTCCGGGTCTATCCAAGGTGTTGATTTGTACAGAATCAGGTTTGATCTGTTGAATAACTTTTCTTAGCTCCTGCAATTCTTGATCACTATCGTTAAAACCAGGAAGAATAAGAACTTCGAGCCAAATCTTCCCCGTGAATTCTTTTCTAAACTCTATCAGGCCCTGTAAATATCGATTCAATGTCAGTGTCTCAGGGGGGCGATTAATCTTTTGAAACACTGCCGCAGTTGCTGCATCGAGAGAAGGGAGGACAACATCAGCAGATTTAAGTTCATCCCGTACCTGTCGGTCGTAAAGTAAGGTTCCGTTGGTTAACACTGCGATAGGAATATCAGGCTTATGTTGTTTAATAAATTGAATCACATCCCCTATTTTTATATTCAATGTTGGCTCCCCGGAGCCAGAAAATGTCATAAAATCAGGGTCTGGATTGTTTTCAAAATAGTGGTTTAACTCTGCTGTTATTTTTTCATAGGGGACATATTCTTTTCTTTCCAGAGTTAGTTTTGTCGTTTTCCCAACTTCGCAATAAACACAATCAAGAGAACAAACCTTTTTCGGGACAAGATCAACCCCCAACGACATACCAAGTCGTCTTGAAGGGACCGGGCCAAATAGATACTTATACATTGTGAAACCTTTCGCTATTTATTCTCATTCTTATTCATTCTATAAATTATAAAAAAGCCCCTGATTCGCAAATCGGGGGCTTTTTATTTCCATAAAATAAAGTTCTTTCAAAACTGCTGAGGTGGTCAGATTACGGGCAATACCGCTTTGATCGCATCCAGAACCAGATCCACCTCTTCTCGCTTGATCACCAATGGCGGAGCAAAACGAACAATATTCTCATGAGTATCTTTAGCCAGAACCCCCTGCTCTTTCAACTTGTTACAGTAAGCACGTGCGCCACCAACCTCAGGATAAAATTCAATCGCAAGCATTAAGCCCCGGCCACGGACCTCTTTTATATGGGGGTGAGAGATATTTTTCAATTCATTGAGAAAATATTTCCCTTGCTCATAGGAATTTTCGATCAGCTTTTCGTCAAACAGAACCTGCAACGCGGTCCGTGCAACTGCGCAGGCCAGTGGGTTCCCACCAAAGGTGCTACCATGCTCACCCGGCTGTAGAACATCCATCACTTCAGTATTCGACAGCACGGCAGAAACTGGATAAAACCCCCCAGAAAGGGCTTTCCCGATAATGGTCAAATCGGCTTCAATCCCTTCATATTCTTCGGTCAGCAATTTCCCCGTCCGCCCTAAACCTGTCTGGATCTCGTCCAGTATCAGGACAACATTGTGACGATCACAAATTTCCCGGGCCTTTTTGAGATAACCCTCTGGTGGAATCATCACCCCAGCTTCACCCTGGATCGGTTCCACCAGGAAGGCAACCGTATTTTCGGTAATGGCCGCCTCAAAAGCATCAGCATCGCCAAAGGGTACGCACTTGAATCCCGGGGTGAAAGGACCAAATCCTGCTCGGGCATTTTCGTCGGTGCTGAAACTGACAATACTGATGGTACGGCCGTGAAAGTTGTTTTCACAGACGATTATTTCAGCCTTATCTTCTGGCACCCCCTTAACAGTATAACCCCACTTGCGAACAGTTTTAATCGCGGTCTCTACGGCTTCCGCGCCACTGTTCATAGGCAAAACCTTGTGGGAGTTGGTCAGCTCACAGAGCTCTTTATAGAAAGGGCCTAGCTGGTCATTACGAAAAGCCCTTGATGTCAAAGTCAATTTTTCGGCCTGTTGGACCATCGCCTGCATAATCTTAGGATGGCAGTGCCCCTGATTAACCGCTGAATATGCCGCAAGGCAGTCAAGGTACTTATTGCCATCGACATCCCAAACCCACACACCTTTGCCCCGCGTCAGAACAACATCAAGGGGTTTATAGTTATGGGCTCCATATTGGTCTTCCAAGCCAATATACTCATTCTGTTGCATTTTATAACTCCTGTTTTACAAGAAATAATTGAGATTCTGATCGCTAAAAACTTGTCATAACATAGGAGAGACCTCCTCGTCTGTTATTTTCTGAAAAGGATTGGATTTAACCCAGGTTTAATGTGGCAGAGTAAAATGGGGACCTTCATTCGGGCAGTTTTGTAACATAGCCATCGTCTCTTGAGCAGAAATGGCCTCACTATAGAGATAGCCCTGCACCTCATGACATCCCAGTTTGCGAAGATAATCAAGCTGGAGAAGATTCTCCACTCCCGAGCCAACAACATTCAGTTTCAAACCCTTAGCCATCATTGCAATACCATCAGCGATACAGGTCTGGTTCTGATTTTCTTCAATCTCACGAACAAAAGATCGATCGATCTTCAAGGTATTGATTGGTAACTTTTGCAGGTAACTGAGGGATGAATAACCTCGACCAAAATCATCAATCGTCACAAAAACCCCAAAATCTTGCAACATCCGCAGCTGCTTTATGACTTCCTGCTCACCCTTGTTTAATCCCTGCTCAGTTATTTCTATCTCAAAATATTTTGCGCTCAATTTAAATTTTTGCAATGTCCGGATAAAATGCTCAGCAAAGTCGACTTCCCTGAGTTGAATCAGAGAGATATTCAATGAGACTTTAATCTGAGGCAACCCCTGCTGCTGCCAGCGAGCAACTTCTTCACAAACATTGTGCAAAACCCAGGAACCGACAGTAATCATCAATTCAGACGCTTCTATAGAAGCGATGAAAGCCTCTGGATAGAGAAGACCACGTTCTGGGTGCTGCCAGCGTAACAGGGCTTCCATGCCAATAATCTCATGTTTAAATGGATCGACCTTGGGCTGAAAAAACACCTGAAATTGTTTTTTTTCTAACGCATAGGAGATATCCCTTTCTGTCGTCAGAAAATTAGAACCAAGTTTCATAGTATCACTGTAGAAACAATAACCATCCTTACCGTTGCCCTTAACATGGTACATAGCAGTATCAGCGCTCTGCAATAAAGACTCCTCTGTTCGTCCTGCTTCAGGGTAGGTTGCAATCCCTAAGCTCAGGCTCAGGTAAAGTTCATGATTGTTGATACTGAACGGTTGGCGCACAGCCTTAAGAATCTTTTCTGCGACTGAAGCAACACTCTCTTTACTTGGGACATCAGGCAGCAGAAGGCAAAATTCATCGCCACCAAATCTGGCCAGGGTATCTTCAGCTCGCAAACAGCCAAGAATGCGCTCGGAAACTTTCTGCAGAACCAGATCGCCCATCACGTGTCCAAGAGTATCATTGATCAATTTAAAGCGATCCAGATCCATAAACAGCAGAGAAAATTTTTGCCCATTGCGGCTGGCATGGGCAAATGCCTGCTGCAGTCTGTCATTGAATAAAATTCGATTGGGTAGCTCGGTCAACAAATCATGATACGCCTGAAAGCTGACACGTTCCTCCGAACGTTTACGCGCGGAAATATCCCTGACACTGCCAAGGGTACCAATAAATTGTGTTTGCCCGGTTGCATCATCTTCATACATCCCGGTCGCATTCAGTTCAACAATCAATTCATAGTTATCAAAACTTTCTACCAATTCACTTGACTGATTGACCTGCAAACGCATCTCAGCACTTCTGGTTGCACGATCTCCAGCCCTTTTTTCACTGAAAAAATGGAGGCTTTCGGCCGCGTTATAAGGATGAATGATGGTTGAAAAATGCTTACCTAATAATTCATTTCGCTTGTACCCAAGAAGGTCTTCAACAACATCGTTGACATAAGTAAAGACCCCATGGGAATCAAGCATATAGATAAAATCTGGAGAGCTGTTAACAATATAGCGATGCAACTTCTCCGACTCACTCAAAGAGTGTTTGGTTGCAACCATTTTCCGCTCTCGGTAGTAATGTTCAACGCCTCGACGAACCGTTGACAATAGTTCTTCAGGGTTATAAGGCTTACGGATAAAATCGTAAGCGCCAAGACGCATAGAATCCTTTATAGAGGCAAAAGAGGTATCACCACTGACAACAATAGTTTCGAGGTCCAGATCAGCCTGACGAACGAATTCGAGCACTTCAAGCCCATCAATACCGGTCATATGTAAATCTAAAAGGAGAAGCTGATATGGATTGTCCTGCAGTTTGGCTATCGCCTGAGAACCTGATTTGGCCAACTCCACCTGGTAACCGTTGATTTGCAACAAAGCCTGCAAACTCAGCAATAAAGAGAGTTGGTCGTCGACAATCAGGATCCGTGATCGTCCAACTTTCTCAGTTACCAGAATATCTGTAGGATCTTTACGTTGCACAGAAACTCCTAAGACGCTTCAGGATGATGAACTTTACAGGGAATCTGCAAATGAAAACTCGTACCAGCCTCTGCTGTGCTATAGCAACTGATCCTGCCACCGAGATCATTCACCATCCCCTCAACAATATTCAAACCAACCCCCGCATGGGAAGCACCGTTGGTACTGACGATGGGCTGAAACAGCTTTTTTTGTAGTTCAGAGGGAATTCCAGAACCATTATCCTGAACGATAACCTCAATATGTCTGCCATTGTCAGAAGAATAACCGCCACGCGTCATCAATTCTATGACACCACTATCACTAACGGCTTCAGCAGAATTTTTTAGCAGATTAATCAAAATTTGTTTCACCAGAACAGGATTGGTAGCTACATTTTCGAGATTATTTTGCAGATCAAATCTGATTTCAATCTGCCGTGGCTTCAACACCACATCACTCAAAGCATCAACAGTGTCCAGTACCAGCTGATTCAGATCAATACTGGGCTCAGGAAACCCCGGAATTTCCTGACGATTTAAATAATAATTAAGAATGTCGTCAATCCGACGAACTTCCTTCTTTATTGATTGGGTCAATTCCCGGCTTTCGGTATTGGCCAGCGAATGATTTAAAACTTCAGCATAATTGCCAATAATTGTCAGCGGATTCTTGACCTCGTGACTGACCCGACGCAACATACTGCTTCCCTCATTGACATAATCTTCTGAATCTACAGACATCTTCATCATAGCAGCACTGATCACCTGACCGAACATTTTAATTCGTAACGCCTGCAGATGCTGTAAATCTTTGCTTGAATCAATCCCAAGCACAACAACGCCCAAAGCACGGCCTTTATAGAAAAAGGGATGACAGCTGATTCCATGCCCCTTGGAAAGCCTTACCAACAAATGATCTGTCACAGTCAAAGGCTGTAAAGACTGAAAAGAATCGGTTGATTGACCACTAAGCAATGCCGATGCAGGAAGACTTGATTTCGCCTCGAGAGAAACTTTCAACTCACCAACCAGTCTTGGCTGATTTTCCGTTAGAATTCCCGTCAGTTGATGATTTTTGGGATCAAGTAAAAAGAATATCGCTTCGGTGGCAAGGCTGTTTTCCAGATAAAGATGACGCGCAATCTGCACCAGTTCGTTGGGCTTCCTGACACTTCCAAAGCGGGCACGAGCAGCTTCCTGATCCGCTAGCATAAAAGAGAGTCCCGTCAATCGGTCCAGAATGACTGCCATCTCATCCTGAAGTTTCTCATAATTATCTAAAAAATTTCCAAAACCCGGATACAACCCCCTCACCCACTCCAGGAGATATTCAACTTCACTCTTACTAAATCCAAACAAGCGCTCTGCCAGAGTTTCTGTTTCTGCCACTAAGTGCATTGGATTTTGACTAAACTGCTGCGCAAGGCGGGCAATCTTGAACAACGGATTGCTGTATTCAATTTGACCAATATCAGCATGCAGAAACCGGATGGCATCAACTAAAAATGAATCCAGCTGCCATTGTCCAATTAACTTCTCAGCTATCTGCAGATGATCAATTTGAAAATTAGCCTCCTCCAAATGAGATTGAATTGCAGTACTCCAGGGTTTCACATCCAGATCTAAATATTTAGAACCCTCTTGAGAAAACAAAGCATAAATTCCAAGGTTCTGCAGCAGACCACTGAGTTGAGCCTCTTCTATATAAGGGTAATTGACTGTAGGAGCCAGGCAGCGTGCAACCAGCCCGGAAACTTGAGATGTAAACCATAGTCTATACTGAAAAGATAATTCTTGAGGTGTAAAACGGTGCTGGACGATTTGTCGAGCCGATTGCAGAGCAATGCCGGTAAGCATTGGAGTGCCAAGCTGTTGAATCGCTGATGAAACTGGTTCAAGGGGGTCAAGGGGTTGCGAATTGGTTTTGCTAGCTGTCAGGATAATTTTTGCTGATAGAGCCGCGTCCCGAAGAATAATTTCAGCTAAAGATTGATCATCATCTCCCCCCAGACAAGCCTCTACCAAATCAACCAAAACTTCTGGCATACAAAGCAGGTCCATAACATCCTGCTCAGATTTTTTTTGTGTCGCTACTACCATACCCCCTGCCAAAGTCTCCCCCCACAATAGTCAAACATCCTTAGGAACCTGCTAACGAGCACCTCGTACTAATCATGGCATTCTAACTGTTTATTATTGACTAGTTTCCCTTTAACAGCAAGTCGTTTATCGACAAAACCTTTTAATATTCAATAAGTTATATAGTTTTATTGTGTTTTTATACTAATAAAAGTCCGCTTACTTTTAAAATAACTAATAATCGACCCATCCAAGGTAATCCAGATAAAGCACTGAATATATTGCAAATTTTCTTTTAAAGAATGGATGAACTTCCCTCTACCACACAAAATACGAAAATTTGGCTCCGCAAATAAATTCAACTAAAGTCCTCAACCAACTGTTATTAAAGAGATTTATTCCGAGACCATATTAATTGTTTTTTTGACTTCCACTTTTTCTTTCAATAGACTCAAATGAGTAGAATAATACTCATCCTGAGAGGATCAACCATGGAACAAGCCAGTCCCCAGCAAATCGAACAAATAGTTATTGATATCCAGGAATTTGGCAAAGAAAACCTGGAAGAGATCCTGCATAAACTTATCGAGGGGACACAAATTCTTACAGGTGGAGGGAATTGTCGCATCTACTTGGAAGATTTAACCATGGGGGCGCTGAAATGCACAGCATCAACCGCTGGAGAGATTCCTCATATCCAGGACATTTATTCTCCGATCAATAATAGTGACTTTTCAATTTCACAGGTTTACCAGCAAAAACGTGAACTAGCGATCAATGACCTTTCGCAGCATCAACACGATTTCCCGCTCATCACCGGAAACAAAAAAGCTAAAGCCAGCCACCTCCTGCCAATCACCCAGCTTGGCCGTTCAATAGGTGTTCTCTGTCTTGACCGGACAAACCCAAACCAACTTCCTTCTGCAGAGCAATTACACCGCATCCGCAAGCTATTGGCTGAAACAGCCCCAGCTCTTAATCGCGCCCGCAAATACCACGAACAATTACGTCTGGCAAGACGTGTTGATGAGGCAAAAAAGCGTGAAGCAGCACTTTTTATGGTGAAATCTGCTGCTCAGCTCGTTGAACAGGTTGCCTTGGCTTCTGTACTCATTCCAATCCCTTCTGCTGTCGATGGTGAACGCACTTTACAAATCCTTGCATCCTATTCCAAGGAACGGGAAGCAAAAAAACTCTACGAAGAAGAGCGGCTCATCAATCTGACACCGGGACAGTCATTACTTTCCCGCTTTATTGATCGCGCTGGAGTGATTGCTGACGACAGTCTTCTCGCCCCCCTTTATATTCCTGACCTCGCAGCAGAAACGCTGCAAAAAACATATCTGACTGAAGCTCTGGGACTAAAATCTCTGTATATGGTTCCTCTCTACGACAAACGAACCCGCAGAGTTATCTGTCTAGTCAATTACTACACGAAAGAACGTCATCAGTTCAGCTCTTTCGAGCGTGACCTCCTTGAAGCCCACGCAGAAATGGCACAACGGGCGGTGCAAGAAATCGGGGATGAACACCTTGAAGTCCAAGTCCTCTCAGAAATCAGAGATTTGTTACAACAATCGAATGACAGCCTGCAACCCTTTTTACACCGCGTTCTCTCTAAGGCGACACAGCTTATCGGTGCCGATACCGGTAGCATTGCCCTGATTCGAGAGGAGCAGGGAGAACGCTGGCTGCTGGTTGAAGATACTCAGGGGAATCTGATTGGAGCAAAAAGTCGAGATTGGTTAAAGCAACATATCCCTCCCCTTCGTGTTGGCGGGGCCGAGCTCCCCACCGAAGAGAGGAGTCTGTCAGGGCTGGCAGCAACAACTGCAAAGGCAGAGATCCTTGTTGATAGCCTGGAGATAGGAGATAACAATAGTTTTTACCAGACGGTGACTGAGGCAATTCGCAGTGAGATTGCAGTTCCAGTTATATATGATGGTGAGGTTCTAGCCGTCATTTGCCTCGATAGTCTGCGCCCGCACTACTTTACCAGTGAACACCGCCGTATTTTGCTGATTATTGAGCGGATGATTGGTCATCATCTGGCTATTCTGCAGAAAATTGAACAGTTAACCAGTGAAATCGACCGACTGAGCCAGGATGTCGACTATAAAGATCCCAACATTACGTCATACCGCTTAGGGAACATCATTGGCAATTCGACAAAAGCACAAGAAATCATCGACACGATTCAACGTATCAGTCCACCGCTATGCCAGCGGATTGTCCAGTGGAAAAAACAGAGGGTTCCCGATCAAGGGGAATTTCTTGGCCTCCCTTCGATTTTGATCACTGGTGAAACCGGCTCGGGAAAAGAGTTCCTGTTTAATAATTTATTTACTCAGCTCAACCAGATCTATCGAAAGATGCTACCTTCCCACGGCACCCTGCCCCTGAAAAAAACCAACATTGCTGCCTACAGTGGAGAGTTAACCTATTCAGAATTGTTTGGTCACAAACGGGGGGCTTTTACTGGCGCACACAGTGACCGTCGCGGTATTTTCGAGGAAGCTCATGGCGGGGTGGTTTTTCTGGATGAAATCGGCGATGCCGACCCCAAAACCCAGGTTCAACTGCTCCGTTTTCTGGACAGCGGTGAATTTGTCCGCCTGGGAGAAAATATTACCCGTCATTCTCAGGTTCTGCTGGTTGCAGGAACCAACCGGGATTTGCGCCAACTGATCGCTGAGGGGTCTTTTCGTGAAGATCTCTACCATCGGCTTTCAGAGCTGATTATCGAAGTCCCGTCGTTGAATCAGCGGCGTGAAGACATCCCGGATCTGGCTGTCCACTTTCTCGGTCGTTTATTTCAGGCATATCGTCAACCGGATCAACGCCCTGAAGACACACCGGTCCTGAGTTCCGATGCAAAAAATATCCTCAAACGTCATTATTACACGGGAAATATCCGTGAGTTGCGGAGCATCCTGCTCCGGGCAATGCTGTTCCGCCAACACAAAACCATCCACTCTGATGAAATTGAAAAGGCGACAAAGCCTCAAACTACAGGAATTGTCGACACATCAGAATCAGGACGGATCCAGATGTCCGAGCAGCTCGCAGATGAGATCTTAAAAAAGATTTTTACTGACAAACTCGATTTTTGGGAGACTGTTTACCAGCCCTATACCCAGCAGGAATTAACCCGTGAAGTGGTTTTGAAGGTGATTGAAAAAGCCCGAGCTGAAGGGGCAACCAATATGCCCAAACTGGCACAACGGTTACGCGCCTGTGATCCATCAGACGAGTCGGAGTCAGAAAAGAGAAATTTCTACCGCTTTAAAAATTTCCTCTATAAGACTGTTCGCATCAATTAACTGTTGATGTTTTTTATCAGAACTCAGCTAACGGGAATCAGGAAGGAGATGACAAGCCTGAATTGTGCAAAAGGTGATCAACCTTACGACGATCATCTTCCGTCCATGGACCAACAACAACCAGTTTCATTCCCTGCTGACAGAACAGTTCTCTGGCAATTTGTTGCAGATATGTCGATGTTAATTGCTGCAGTTCCCGACAGTCCTGCTCCAGAGTCCGAATATAATCGGCCTGTAATCCCCAACCATAGCGAACAGCCATAGCCTCACTTTGATCACGCGAAAACTCGAGATCAAACAGATAACTTCTGGTGACGGCTGTCAATTCGTCGATGGGAATCGGTTGATCACGTAATTCAGTAAGAACCTTGAACAACTCAGTAACGGCAGGCTGCAGATTCTCCGGAGCAACTGATAAATCAATAGCCAAATAACCGGTATCGTCCAACATGGAACAGTTGGCCTCAACCGAATAGGTCAACCCTAATTCTTCACGCAAACGCAAGGATAACCGCGCCCCACCACCCCAGGAGAGAATACGACGCAACATACGCACCGCCAGAGTCCTCTCATCCTGCCGTCCGGGCAAAAGAAACGCCAACTGCAAGCTGATTTGTGAATCGGAATCCTGCACCCAGAGACTCTGTGGTTCAGTTACCACGACCTCAGGAGCCGGCAATATTGGAAGGATTTCTCTCGCTTCCCAGTCGCCAAATTCACGCTCAACGCTGCGAAGAAATACTTCTCTTTTAACTGGTCCACAAACGCAAATCACCAGATTCTGAGGCTGGTACCAGCAACGATAGTACTCCTCCAACCGGGAACGATCGATGGCATGCAGTGTTTCGGGGGAACCAATTAACGAGTCCCCTAGTGGATGATGCGGCCAGAGCAGACCCACCATCAGGTTGTCATGATTAATCTGCACCCCATCCTCGTTAAAATCCTCACGCGCCTCTTCCAGAATGATACGCCGCTCAATATCGATATCTTTAAATTTCGGGCGCCTTAACATTGAGGCAAATAAAGCCACCCCTTCGGCCAGATAGTCAGGATGAAGATGGGAGTGAAAGCAGGTTGTTTCCATATCGGTCGAAGCATTAACAGAACCACCGATCGCCTCAAAAGCACGCTCCAGTTCAATACTGGTTGCATACTCAGCCGTCCCCCGGAAAATCATATGTTCAAGAAAATGGGAAATCCCCGAAAGTTCCGGAGCTTCACAGCGACCACCGACCGCCAGAGAGCAGACCAGCTCAGCGGAGTGAAGATGGGGCATGGGAACCGTCACCAGACGAATGCCGTTGGCTAATGTATCGGTGTAGTATTCAGGCATAGTAGAAACATACAAAGGGGCTACCAATTCCTGATAGCCCCTTCACTCCAATCATATTCTAGTAGAAATCTCAGGAACCTAAGAGCTTAGCGGCTTCTTTAGCGTGATAAGTAATGATCAAGTCGGCTCCGGCACGCTTCATCCCCAGCAAGGTCTCCATCATCACCCGGTCACCATCGATCCAGCCTTTTTCAGCAGCGGCTTTAACCATACTGTATTCACCGGAAACATTATAGGCAACCAAGGGCAGATCAAAATTATCCTTCAATTCCCGAAGCACATCCAGATAGGCCAGTGCCGGTTTAACCATCAAAAAATCAGCCGCCTCTGCAACATCCTGATTGGCTTCTCGTAATGCCTCCAGCCGGTTTGCCGGATCCATCTGGTAACTACGCCGGTCACCAAATTCCGGGGTGCTCTCTGCGGCCTCACGAAACGGTCCATAATAGGCGCTGGCATATTTGACGGCATAGCTCATCACCGGAATATGCTCAAAACCATTCGCATCCAGAATATCCCGGAGCGCCGCGATTCGACCATCCATCATATCTGAAGGGGCGACAATATCAGCACCAGCCTGAGCATGAGACAGAGCCTCTGCGGCCAACAGTTCGAGAGTGGAATCATTGTCAACATCCCCTTCTTTGATAATGCCGCAGTGCCCATGATCAGTATATTCACACATGCAGACATCGGTGATGACCGTGAGTCCCGGAACCTCTTTCTTAATCGCACGAATGGTATTTTGAATAATTCCCGATGCACAATAAGCATCGCTGCCCACGGCATCTTTCACTTCAGGAATACCAAACAGAATCACTGCAGGAATCCCAAGCTCAAAGACTTCCTTCGCCTCAACAACGATGTTCTCAATCGATTGCTGATAGATACCCGGCATTGAGCCGATCTCTTTCTTGATGCCTTCTCCGAACGCGCTGAACATCGGGTAAATCAGGTCATCAACCCGTAAGTGGGTTTCACGTACCATGCGGCGAATATTTTCATTCCGGCGTAAACGCCGGGGACGATAACTGGGGAAATACATAAAAAGCCTCCTGTATATATTTATAGGGGCAGACCAGCATGTCTGCCCGCATCAGGCACATAAAACCGGTCGAACACGTAGGTTCACCCCTACGATTTATTCAGAATAATAGCCAATCATTGCTGCAACCAACGCATCCAGAGTCCAGCTTTCTGGCTCCAGTGCAACCTCAAAGCCATGATTACGAATGGTCTCGGAAGTCTGCGGCCCGATGGAAAAAAACTTGGTTTCTCCCTGCAGAGTTTTTAAATCATCACCAAGCATGTTGTGCAAGTTATTAAAGGTCGAAGAAGAGCTAAAGCAGATGGCATCAATATCCCCGGAGCTGAGCAACCTGCGAATTTCATCCTTGTTCGCTTCCGGCATCACCGTCCTGTATGCAACCGGGGCAACCACCTCGGCTCCTGCTTTTTCCAAAGATTCAATAATCAGGGGACGCGCTATCTCCGCCTTTGGATAAAGAATCCTTTTCCCTTTAACCCCATATTCCAAAAGTTCGGCAACTACACCCTCGGCGCGATGGTCTGCTGGGATGATACCTGGATGAATATGATTTTCTTCAATTGCAGCAGCAGTTTTAGGGCCTACGGCAACAACCAGAATATCAGTCAATACGCCATAGTACTGATTATTTTCCAGCAGACGCTCAAAGAAGGCGGCGACCCCATTCACCGATGTCAGAATCAGAATATCAAACTCGTCCAGATCCCGCATGGCAAAATCGAATGGGGCCCAACTCTGTGGTGGAACGATTTCAATTGTGGGGATACAAACTGCCGTAGCTCCCTGTTGCTCAAGCAACGCTATAAAATCTGCAGCTTGGGCTTGTGGTCGCGTCACTAAAAACCGCTTTCCCGCCAAGGGCAACCGTTCACTCAACATCAATCCCCTTCAGTATTGAAAGTTTCACAACCATAAACTTCGTTGAGAATTTCAGCGGCACCTTGAGCCAAAAGTTCTTTAGCCAAAGCGACACCTGTAGCAAAAGCCTGATCAACATGACAGGTCATTGTTTGTTTCAACATTTTCTGGCCGAGAACATCAGACACCAGTCCAGTTAACTCCAACTGGTCATTTTTCACGGTCCCAAAAGCGGCAATTGGTACCTGGCAGCCACCTTCCAGAGTTGAAAGCACAGCACGCTCTGCCGTAACCGCGTAGGACGTGGGCAAATGATTGAAAAAGTCGATCAAATCGTTAGTCACATCATCATCAATACGACTTTCCAGCCCCAAGGCGCCCTGCCCTATCGCCGGGAGACAAAACTTGGGATCAAAATATTCCCCAATTTGCTCAGAGAAGCCCAACCGGTGCATCCCTGCAGCAGCCAACACAACAGCATCAAGGTTGTCTGCCTGCAACTTGGCGATTCGGGTTTGCACATTACCGCGAATATCAACCATTTCCAGATCCGGGCGTAAATTCAGCAATTGCGCTTTACGCCGCAATGATGATGTACCGATCCTCCCATTTTGTCCGATTTCAGAGAAACTTTTATACCCCTGCTTCAATACGACAATGTCGCGTGGATCTTCCCGCTCAGTTATACAGCGCAGCCCCGTACCTTCAGGGAAAAAGGTGGGAACATCCTTCATTGAGTGAACAGCGATATCAACTTCATTCCGCAGCATTGCTTCCTGAATCTCTTTCACAAACAACCCTTTACCACCAACCATCGCCAGAGGAACATCCAGAATTTTGTCACCCTGAGTTTTAATTTTAGTTAGTGTAACCTCCAGATCGGGGTAGCGTTTTTCCAGTTCATCTTTGACCCAGTTGGCCTGCCAAAGGGCTAAAGCACTTGCGCGGGTTCCGATTCTCAAGGTGCGAGTGGACATATTATCTCCTTTAATTTGGGCATGAATATTGTTATTTATCAGGGTTAGATTTCTGCTCACCTGAATCTGACAGATCAAATAATGTTCGAACTGCATCGAGATACAAGCTGTTATCATCCCCATTGCTTGTCTGTTTCAGAATATGAGTGGGGTGATGCAATATCTTGTTAATTATCGCACTGGTCATTGACTCAATCGCTTTGCGCTCTTTGTCATTCAATCCATTCAGATTGGAAAAGGTCTTTTCCATTTCCGCCTGGCGCACCTGCTCCATTTTCTGCCGCAGCGCAACGATTGTCGGTTTCACCTCAAGAGTTGCCAACCAATTCTGAAATTGGCCCACTTCCTCGTTGATAATGAGTTCAGCCTTGGTTGCTTCCTTCTGCCGCTCCTTCAAATTTGCCTGGACAACCCCCTGCAAATCATCGACATCGTAAAGATAGATACTGTCCAACTTATTCGCAGCAGGATCTATATCACGCGGCACGGCAATATCAATCAGAAACATCGGCTTATAACGCCTCTCCTTACACACCTCTTTGAGTTTTTTTGCACCAAGAACATAATCTGGAGCGCCCGTTGAGGAGAGAACAATATCAACCCGATGGAGCTGTTCTTGAAAATTCTCAAAGTTTACAGCGGTGCCATTAAACTCTTCCGCCAGCTTTTCAGCCCGACTGAAGGTTCGGTTTGTTACCAGAACTTTTGATACACCATTATTGATAAAGTGTTTTGCTGCCAGTTCACACATCTCGCCCGCACCGATCAACATAACGGTTTTATTCTCAAGGGAATCAAAAATTTTGCGCGCAAGCTCAACGGCAGCAAAAGAAACTGAGACGGCATTGCTGGCAATTGCGGTCTCACTGCGTACCCGTTTTGCCACAGAAAAAGCCTTGTGTAGAAAACGATTCAGAATCAGACCAACTGTCTTATATTCACATGCATAGCCGTAAGCAGTCTTAATTTGCCCAAGAATCTGGGGCTCACCAATCATCATCGAATCAAGGCTGGAAGCAACACGAAGAACATGCTGGATCGCTGCCGTCCCGGAAAAGTCATAAAGATGAGGGGCAAGAGTGTCTATATTCAGGGCATGAAAGTCAGCTAAAAACTGCTTCAATTCGATAATTGCAGCGTCTGATTGACGACTGATAACATAGAGTTCAACGCGGTTACATGTTGATACAATGACCGCCTCAGACACTGAAGGAAGAGCCAGAACCTGATGTAGCGGCCCTTCCATTTCTGTTGGAGAAAACGCGACTTTCTCCCTGATCTCTACAGGAGCAGTTTTATGACTGAGTCCAACGATTACAATATTCATAAATATTCAGCTCTTCAGACTTTCATCAAAGAACGGCAAAAGCCTCAAAGGTATGATAGCCACCAAGCAGCAGATTTACTCCGAGGAACGTAAACAACAAAAACATAAATGCAATAATAGAAAAAATAGCCGCTTTGCGGCCGCGCCAACCACTGGTCAAACGGCCATGCATGAGTGCGGCATATAAGAACCAGGTAATCAACGCCCAAGTCTCTTTAGGATCCCAACTCCAATAGGTTCCCCAAGCAGTATTCGCCCAAAAGGCTCCGGTCACAATCCCTAGAGTCATCAACGGGAAACCGACACTCAAGCAAGTATAATTAACCTTGTCGAGAAGATCCAAGGAGGGCAAAAGCTGGTAAATTCCGGTAAATCGTTTGCTTTTCAGCATCCGGTTTTGCACCAGATACATGACTCCAGCCCCAAAGGAAAGTGCGAAGGCTGCATTCCCCAAAAAAGCAAAGACAATATGTACAGGAAATAGCCAGCTTTGCAAAACTGGATTAAGCTGTACCACGACATTTGGACTTAACGCGCTGGCGACCATCAACAGAAGCGCCAAGGGTGCCGCAAAAGCCCCCATCACTGACAAGTGGAAACGGAGATCCAGCAGCAAAAAAAGCAAAACCAAACACCAGGCAAAGAAGGCCAGAGACTCATGCAAACTTGTAACAGGTGGCCCCCCGACAGTGGAATGCCGCACACCAAAACAGGCTGCATGGACAATAACACCTGCAAGTAACACCCAACGACCGATGCGACCGGCTTGCTGCCGTTTACCCACCATAGATACAAGATAAAGAATACTCGCAAGCAAATATATCAGGGTTGTAACACTGAATAGCAGGTTCGTTGTTCCCATAGCACCTCTTCTGGCAGATCAGCCCAGACCAATCCCACAGTCATTACTAAACTTTGCCAACTCTTGAATTGTAAGTTTCACTACTACTTCAGTCAACTATTTTTCCTATTATTCCCATAAACAATTTTATCTGATGCCATGCTCATGCGACCTAAATAACTCAAACTATTCAATTGCCCAGACATTACAAAATCGCCGCTGAAGCTAGCGGTGCAACCAGGGGCTTTGAAACACTCTCCAACCCAATCATTTGTACTCTATCCCATGCTACTCCACCCGAATCTAGGTATTAATCACCGCCCAAAAAGTTCAGCCTCTACCAGCTCACACAATATATGGCCAACAAATTGGGATAACTCCAGTTGCCGCGGAATTGAGTCCGTTGACAAACTGATACAAATATCAATATCTGCACTTTTCAACGGATCTTTCAAACAATCATAAGAAATCAACGCGATCGCCTGGTCATTCTCAACAACCTCATCACATAAGTTTTTGAGTGTATTAGCATCTGAACCATCGTTAAACAGAAGAAGCATATGTTGCTCGGAATTTAATGCGCGGTAATGACGCACCAGATGCTTCTCAGATTCGCCCGCCGCGAGCATCCGGTTATTCATGACAGAATCGCTGCCAAGACATATTGCAGGAAGAACCGGGCGATCAAAGCTGAGTCGGTAGGCAAATTGGCTGGCTAATTGTTGCGCTACCGGTTGCAACACCCCATTCCCAGCAATCAAAAGATGTCCACCTTCAGTAAAGAGAGCTCCAATCCTTTTAGCCAGAAGGGTTAAGTCATTGTTCTGGTCGCGACACAACTTCTCAAGCAATTCAACTGTCTGCCGACATGAAGCAGATATTTTCTGGTTCATTTCAATCTCCAACAAAAAAAGAGATGGTCAAATATATATTCTACCGCCCGGCATGATATGGAGCGAATCCAATGCTGTCAAGCAAGAGAAGATAAACCGATTACATCTTGATTTTCCTTAAATTTTGTATATATTCAAAAGTTGAATGTTTTATGATACCCTACTACTTGATAACAGCCAAAATAAATTAAAAAAGGAGAAACATAATGGCTAGTGATAAAGTTTCCACATTCACCGATGCACAATTTGATGCTGATGTATTAAAATCCGACACCCCGGTTCTGGTCGATTTTTGGGCAACCTGGTGTGCTCCATGTAAAGCAATAGCACCCGTACTGGACCAGCTTGCAGATGAATACGATGGGAAAATAAAGATCGGCAAAGTCAATGTCGACGAAAACCCGGCAAGCCCCGGTCAATATGGTGTCCGTGGCATCCCAACCATGATCCTGTTTAAAGGTGGAGAAATCGTTGACCAATTGGTTGGAGCCGTTCCTAAAAAACAAATTGAAGCTCTGTTACAAAAAGCTCTATAAACAAATAAACACAGCAGGTTCCATCAGGAGCCTGCTGTATTTAATTAATCTGCAATTTCATCCAGCCAAGAAACAATTTTTTCCTCATTCTGCCTCGAGATATTTGCTCTATCAATTTCTGTCAGCAGTTGCCTCTTACCCTCACGGGCTGACTCTATGATTTTATCAGCTTTTTGAATAACTCCTCGTGAGCTATAACTCCAGCGTCGGGTCGCATTATTTTTATCCTGCACCGCTTGTTTATATTGCGCTGCTAACTGCTCTGCACGCTTTTCCAGCTGTTCAACCCGCTCTTTTTTTTGCTTCTGCTCACGCTCAGTATCACGGACTGCCCGCAAAAACTGTTCCCCAGAGCCTTGTGGATCAGCCTGAGCGGGGACATAATTGAGGTTATCAGGATCCTCCGGTTCAACTTTCTGCACCCGCTCGCGGCATTCTGCTGGAAGCGACTGCAAATTATCGGTGATATAGAGTTTGCCCTGTTTATCACGACACGAATATGTCGTTGCTTGCGCGGCTATGGCTGCAAACATCACAATCAGCCACAAAGACAAAACCTTTCTCATCGGCTCCTCCTTAAAAGTTTCGATTGCTATCAAGCAGAATCGTCACCGGTCCGTCATTCACCAACTCAACCGCCATATCTGCCCGGAATTGACCCGTTTGCACCTTAACTTTACGCAATTTCAACTGTTCGACAAAATAATCACAAAGAGGTTCGGCTAATTCCGGTAGCGCTGCGGCAGAAAACCCGGGACGCCGTCCTTTGCGACAATCTGCCAACAAGGTAAATTGAGAGACAACCAGCACTTCGCCATCACAATCAAGAACTGAACGATTCATCTTCGCTGCCGCATCTTCAAAGATTCTCAACCCGGCTGTCTTTTCAGCCAGATATTCCGCAGCTCTCCTGTCATCTCCATTTTCCACCCCCAGCAGCACCAGCAAACCAGAGCCAATAGCTGCAATCTGGTCACCTTCAACAACCACTCCGGCTCGGCTTACCCGTTGAATGACAGCACGCATTTCAGACAGCCTCCAGCCACTCATCAACTAGTTTACCAATATCTGCTGACCGTTGCAGTTGTGCATCAACATAGCTGTTTTTCGGATCAACAGTCGTGCCCGGAGCCACCAGAACAGTTTTCATGCCAAACTGCTTTGCCACTTGCAAATTTTGCAGTTGATCTTCAACCATAATACACTGCGCACCTGATAGCCCTAATTTCGCCAGAACCTGTTGATAGGGAGCTGGGTTGGGTTTTGGTTGGTAATCCGCAATACGAATATCAAAAACACCGGAAAATAATCCATCGAGACCAAGAGCCGCAACCACACGATCGACATGACAACGAGATCCATTCGTGAAAACATAACTTGGCAAACAGAGCCCGTTGATTGCCTGTTGCAGTTCATGATCAGAAGAAAGACGGCTGGAAACATCGACAGCATGGACGTAATCAAGATAATCTTCGGGGTCAATTCCATGATGACGAATCAACCCTTGCAAAGTTGCACCGTAATCTTTCCAGTAGCGACGTCGCAATTTATCGACTTCTCTAGAATCAATAGAAACGACCTCCTCCATGTAGCGATTGATACGCACATCAATCAAAGAGAATAGATCTCTTTCAGCGGGGTAAAGGGTATTGTCCAGATCAAAAAGAACAGCCTTCACAGCTATCCCTTTATTTGGGATCAAAGTTACCACTAAAAACCTCTACAGCAGGACCAGTCATCATCACCGATCCATTTTCAAGCCACTCCAATTCTAAATCACCACCACGTAAATGATTGATAATTTTCCGTTTTGTACGTCCTGTCAAAACCCCAGCAACAGTGACCGCTGAGGCACCGGTGCCACAAGCGAGAGTCTCTCCGGAGCCCCTCTCCCAAGTCCTCTGTATCACTTCTGTCGGGCTGAGAACCTGCACAAATTCGACATTAGTTCGCTCAGGGAAGCAGATATGATTTTCAATCAATTGACCAATCTCTGTAACGGGGAACAGCTCAACATCATCAACAAAAATTACCGCATGGGGGTTCCCCATAGAGACACAGGTTAGTTCCAACGGCTGCTCAGAAACCTCCAAAGAAATCGCCACAGCTTGATCCGAAGCTGGCCCTGTCATCGGGATATCACCTCGCTTCAGTCGAGGTTGTCCCATATTGACCCGAACTCTTTCTACCAGTCCGGAGGAGCCCGCAGACATGACTAGAGATAAAATCCCCCCCCCGGTTTCTACAGTTATATCCAATTGATCAACCAAGTTGTGATCATATGCATATTTGGCAACACAGCGAATACCATTGCCGCACATCTCACTTTCACTGCCGTCAATATTAAACATCCGCATGCGCACGTCAGCAACGTCGGAAGGAAGAATCAGAATCAATCCATCTGAACCTATACCAAATTGCCGGTTACTGACTTGTTTTGCCAATGCTACCGGATCGTCAATTTGTTCTTCAAAGCCATTGATATAGACATAGTCATTTCCAGCCCCATGCATTTTTGTAAACTTCATATTTTCTCCCCGGAAGTGGTTGTTATTGAAAGCACTCAGGTACTATAGTTCAGTAGAAGCGATAGACTCAACCGATTCGTTAGTTTTTATCCAAGATTCCAGGTGGATGGGTACACAAATTTCTGTCTATAATTTTCCAGAGGAGACATTTTGAAAAAATCCGAATTAAAGATCATTCAAATCCATGCCAGCGAAATGGACAACTTCTCTTACTTGATCTATTGCCAGGAAACTCTACGAGGAGCAGTTATTGACCCTTCGATGCGCCCGGAATTGTTACTCAAGGAAATTGATAAACAGGGTGTAAAATTAGATTTTTTGCTGAACACCCATGGTCATGCAGATCATATTGCCGGCAATGCTGTTATTATAGACCACACCGGGGCCAAGCTGGCGGCACATCCTGCTGATATGCCAAATGCCAATATTCCGCTTTTGGAAGGATCAAAAGTTGTATTGGGGAACGAGACCATTGACGTCATGCACACTCCAGGACATACCCCGGGATCACTGGTGTTCAAAATCGGTCACCGAATAGTGACTGGTGACACTCTGTTTGTCAGCCGCTGCGGCCGTGCGGACCTGCCCGGGAGTGATGTCGTGGCACTCTATGACAGTTTACAACGATTGAAAAAATTACCGGAAGAAACCAAGGTTTACCCTGGCCACAATTATGGTCCTACCGTCACTTCAACAATCGGGTGGGAATTAAAAAACAATGACTATTTGAAATGCCCAGACTTAAAGAGTTTCACAAAGCTTCGCATGGAAGGCTGACAACCTTGCGTTAGTTCTTGCCCATCCAGAAACAATGGATAGCACGTAGACAATTTTCATATGGGAAGAGAATCTTTTTCAAGGTCAAGGAAATCAAGTACCTGAGCAGAGGCATAGCGCTTTACACCACACAAACAGATATGCAGATTGACTCAGAGATTGTGGAAAAGAACCATTTCCAGATGAAAACTATTTTTTCAAGGGCAGATCGCGTAAGGCAATGACGCGTGTTCCTGCCAACCGATCATTCCACCCCCGACGCTCGGCATTGGCCAAAACCAGCAAATACCCCAGTCCCACAGGTATTAACTGTAGCAAACCGCCGACACTACGCAAAAAAGCCTGAGAAAAAACGAGAGGTTCTCCGTCTGTCGCCTCAACACGCAACCCAACCAACATTTTCCCAGGGGTTTGTCCAGCCAGAAAGTGGAACAGGGTAAAATAACCAAAAGCCAGAAAAAACAGGACCAGAAAATAAGGAACTGACAAATCAATCAAGGTTTCCAGAGAGGGGAGCAAACGCGTTTTTTCGGTCGACATGGCAGCTTCTGCAGCGACAACAAAACTGATTCCAACGATAGTTAAGAGAGCAACATCAAGGATAAAAGCTACAACACAGGACCCCAATGCTGGTCGTGGCAGAGCAAAATTAGTTTCGACATCTTCAGTACGAATAGCTTCTACAGCAGGCAAAACTTCACCCGCAAGATTGGTCTTGGGTAGTGGAAGAACGGGCGTATCTAAAACCGGCTCATCCTGAAAAGCTTCCGGTTCAAAATGCTCTGCAGAGACAGGAGCAACTTGTATCTCCTCTGCTGCTTCCAAAATGTAAACTTCCTCTACATCCTCCGATGCTAAAGAATCAACATTCACCTCAGAAGCCGCGCCATTCCCCTCAACAGGTAAGTCAAAGACAGATGTTTTTGTAGATATCTTCAGATCTGCTTCCGGAGCCTCCACACTTCGTGGAGACTCCGGTAAGTCAAAAGGGCGTTCGGGGCCCTCCTCGGTCCCTGAACTTTCAGATTTACTGACTTCCTTAGGATCATCATCAAAAGAAAAGTCATTTTCGTCTACAGAGTCGCTTGCATCATCTGCCGGGTCAAAACCAAAATCATCCTCAAGCTCGGCCTCTTCCTCAGGCAGATCAAAAGAAAATTCATCCGCACCCTCAGGTTCAGGATCAGCGGCTTTCTCTTTTGGAGCCTCAATCGTCTCTTCAATATCTTCGTCTTCCGGAGCTTCTTCAAACAACTCATCAAAAGAGAGATCATCATCTTCTGCACTATCCCCCATAAAATCAAAACCGAAATCATCGCCATCGGCTTCATCTGTCATAGGGGCTTTACCTAGTGTATTCTCTGCCACCACCGCTGTTCCTGTTGCAACTGACACCGCAGCATCAGCAGCATCATTGTCATACTCGACATTATCAGCAACACCAGTAGCACTCATTTGCCCAGGGAACAAAACACTTTTGATACCATAATTCTGCTTGAATTCAACCAAATCCTTACCACATTTTTTGCAGCTATCAAGATGGTCAAAACTGTTGTAGCCACATTTGGGACATCTCATGACTTTTCCTTTCCTTTATACATAGTTGTTAAAACCATGCTGGCCTGAAGCCAAATCACCATAAAGATATTGTAAAATCGTCATAATCGCAAGCCCTGCGGTCTCAGTGCGCAAAATCCTTGGACCAAGGCTCACAGCTTGATACCCATTTGCCTTGGCTTGCTCGGCCTCTTGTTGGCTGATCCCCCCTTCAGGGCCTACCACAACCGCAATCCGCTTTGGTGGTAACGGAGGCAAGACCTCTTGCAGAGGTTTCGCGCTATCCTCCCAAAGGAGAAGCTTTAAATCTGCCTCAACTGTCGACAAGGCCGTGGTCAGTATCGTATCAGCAACGATTTCTGGTAGATAGTACTGTCGGCTCTGCCGAGCGGCCTCTTGAACAATTTTCTGCCAACGCTGTAAACGTTTCTGCTTCCTATCGGACTTCAATAGCCCGACACTCCGCTCCATCGCTGTCAGATGAAACTCGTTAATTCCAAGCTCAGTCCCTTTTTGCAGGATCAACTCGAGCTTGTCCCCCTTTGGCAACCCCTGTATCAGCACGAGAGAACAACGAGGAGCAGGACAGATGACGACATCCAGGATTTCAACCTCAGAATTTTCTCTTAAAATTGATGTAGCAAGCTGTCCGTCACCATTAAACAGCTGAATTCTATCTCCTGGCCGTAACCGCAAAACGGTCTGCAGGTGCTTTCTCAATTCTTCCGGAATATGAACAGTAGCACCACTGCATAATTCTGTGTTGGGCAAATAAAAACAACGCATTGAAAAAGCTATTGAGATCTCTGGCTCGCCAGACAGACCCATTCATCCAGATAACGACTTGGCAAGAATTTCAATGGAAGATCAGCAAACCCATCACGAACCAATGACTCCTTCTCCGTCAGGATCCCAGACAAGACTAACCATCCCCCCGGACGTAAATGCTCCAGAAAGGCAGACTTCAATCGAATATTTTCTTCCGCCAGAATGTTTGCGACGATCAAATCAAATTGTCCTGGGAGCACCTCCAAAGGAAGCTCACTGAGCTCTATTCTGTTTGTATAATTATTATGATCGATGTTTTCTCGAGCGACAGTACAAGCAACGGGATCAATATCGTTCGCTACAACCTGGGAGCACCCAAGAGCCGCAGCGCCTAACGCAAGTATTCCTGATCCGGTTCCGACATCGAGCATTGTCAGCGGGGGACCAGGTCGATCCAACAATTCGGCTATCATCTCCAGACAAAGCTTGGTTGTCGCATGGGTTCCAGTTCCAAAAGCCATTCCCGGATCAATTTCAAGAACGACCTCATTTCCGATTGCAGCATAATCTTCCCAACTGGGATGGATAACCAGTTTATCACCAACATGAAAAGCTGCAAAATTCTGTTTCCAGTTTTCAGCCCAATCCTCCATTCGAACCGGCCCACCCAACTGAATAGAAATACCCTGATTTTCAAGTACCGGAACTTCGTTGAGAGCATCCGTCAGTTGAGAAACCAGCTGAACAGGGTCATCGACCGCACCAAAATAGGTCTTCAAGACATAGGTCGCTGAAAAGTCCAAATCATCGTCAGGAACAATAAATGTATCCAGATATCTTTCTTCAACAACAGTTCCAGAACAACCATACTCAGCCAATACAGCCCCAATGAGGTCGATAAATTCACCTCTAGCCTGAATTTCAATGACAATCCATTCATTTTCCATATTTAATAATTAACAGAAGCTATCACTTAAAAGCAACAAATATTCAACAAGATCCCTTCACTGAGACAAAAAACTAAACCAGCACTTCTCCAGAAAAGAATAATTAAAGAAAAATTATTATTATACTTGCACACTAATACCGTCTCTGCTAAAGTTGCTTAAATTTTCATGAGCTAATACTAGTAAAACTTCCAAACCGAAGACAAAAATTTTCAACCTATGGCTCACAAACCACTATTTTCATGAGGTTTAATAAGAGCTGGCAGTTATGAACAAAACTACATTCTATGAAGATGTCAGACAACAGTACTGACAAAATAAGTTCAAAGGAGAGACACAATGCGCATCTTAGTTGTTGAAGACGAAAAAAAGGTCGCTAGCTTTATTAAAAGAGGATTGGAGGAGGAAGAGTTTACGGTTGATGTTGCCTACGATGGGGAAGATGGCATGCAGATGGCGATTGCTTCAGCCTATGACTTGATTCTTATGGATGTGATGCTACCCAAGAAAGATGGTTTGAGTGCCATCAAAGAACTTCGTGAAAAAAACATTTCTACTCCAATTTTATGTCTGACAGCAAAAGATACCGTTGAAGATATCGTTTCTGGTCTTGATATTGGTAGCGATGATTATCTTACCAAGCCCTTTGCTTTTGCAGAGCTAATTGCCCGCGTCAGAGCCTTGATCCGCCGTGGATCTCAAGATCGGGGTGCCGAACTTTATTTTGCCGACCTGAGGCTGGATCCGGTAGGACACAAAGTCTGGCGTGATAACAATGAAATCGACCTGACGTCTAAAGAGTATGCGCTATTGGAATATTTCATGCGAAGCCCTAATCAGGTTCTTACCAGAACTATGATCGCTGAACATGTATGGGACTATACCTTCGATTCATTCACGAATATTATCGATGTTTATGTGAACTATCTGCGGAAGAAGATTGATCGCGATTTTGACAAGAAACTGATCCACACCGTCCGAGGCGTTGGATACGTCTTGAAGGAGTCTGATTAATTGCACCGTAGCACCCATCTGAAAAACCGCCTTCCCTCCTGGAATTTGCTTCTCCTAGCATTGGTTTTGAGTGGAGGCGGTTTTTTTTGGCACACAACTCACCAGCAACAACTCCTTGATCAAATTGACAACCAGATGCGGTTAACAGCCCAGAATATTGATTTTTTCTATAGCAACCTCTCTGGGGACGATGCAGGTTCAGCACCAGCATTTATTTGTAAAAATCTGCCCGAATTTCCTGCTATATCCGCTATTTCTTCAAAGGTATTGGTTTATTCTTCTCAGGGAAAGTTACTCTGCTCTTCAGAAGGGTTGAGGCCTGCGGAGCGTTCGCCTTTAAAAGAGAAAGTGAGTCCGGTCGAAACAGTGACACTAGAAACCGTCGCGAGTTCTCAGGGGTACCTTCGATCTTTAGCTTATCCCGTTAGTACAGAGGGGGCCCCCTCTTTGTATCTTGTTATCAATCACAATCTGAATGGCTTAAAGAAACAAGCAAACAGATCAGCTTTAATGTTGTTCTTAGGGGGCATGTTTATCCTTACCGTGTTTGCCGCATTACAGCGCAAGCTAAAAGGCCGAAACACTGAAGCAATCAAAAAACTGACACTGCTGATGGATCAGACAGATACAGAAATGAATCCATCGATATTTACCGTCTCAACATCTGCTGAAGCAGACGTACAAAACCTAGCTCGCAGCTATAACAACATGATGATGCGGAGAGTCAATAACCTGCGGAGAGCGCGTCAATTTACTGCAGATGTCACTCATGAATTAAGAACGCCATTAACAATCCTTCGTGGTGAAACTGAGCTAGCGCTAAGAAATGGCAGAGACCCGAAACTCCTTCGTCAAGTGCTGGAGTCAAATCTCGAAGAAATAAGTCGCATGAGCTACCTGATTGAAGATCTCCTGCTATTATCCAAGGGGGACCTGGGTGAAGTTCCACTGAAAATGGAACCTCTTCAATTCGATGAATTAATTGTCGAACTCCACCACCAAGCTCAGCTACTGGCGACTGCCAAGAATATTAAGGTTGACCTATACTGCCCACAGGAACAGATATTTCTTAATGCCGACAGCTTACGTTTGCGCCAGGTGTTCTTAAACCTTTTAACAAATGCAATAAAATATACGCCGGATAACGGTGATGTTGATATCAGCGTAAGTCTGGATGAAAAAAACGTTGCCACAACCATTACTGACACAGGCATCGGCATGGACAGTGAACATCTAAAAGCAATATTTGATCGCTTCTATCGGGTCGACAAAACCGGAAACCGTAATGACGGTGGCTCCGGGCTCGGGCTGGCAATTGTTAAATGGATTGTAGAAGCCCACCAGGGATCAATTAAAGTCAGTTCTGCCCCAGGCAAGGGGAGCACATTCACAGTCACCTTCCCGCGACAACAGAATCCGGAAACGGCAATGACAGCTGAGTAGAAACAGGATCAGTAGATAATCCAACTGTTATAGACACAAGTCACTGGGCCCCTCCACTGTTTCAGCTCATAGAAAATATACCGTGGCAATCTGAGTGAAATATGAAGTTTTTATGTTTTTTTTGGGTTCACTTCGCCCTCTGTTTCATGTATATTTCGAATTGAAGCTTCCTTGGAGGCTTCGTGCCCCAAAGACCTACCCCCCCTCCAGGTCTTTGGGGCTTTTTTTATTCTTTCCTTTATAATTTTTAAACATCTATTCTGCTTATACTGTTTCTCCTGATATAATCTGGGAATAAAACTCCAGGAGGATATTGCCTATGTCATTTCGCCCACGTCCGGTCTATCTCAGTGAGTCGTTCATGTTGCCTGTTGGTAAATACAATGGCCGGCACCGCTCGAAGATGAGTTTTTTTGAACTTGTTGATACATTACAGCCGTTATTGGATAAAGAGCCTGCGATCAAGGATAAAATTGGCTGCGTCGTCGTTGGCAGCCAAAATCCTTTTGCCTTTTCAGGCATTGACAACCTCGCGGCCAAAGTGAGTGGACGACTGGGAATCAGTGGAGCAAAATCGCTCCTGGTTGACACGGCATCATCCTCTGGAGCCAGTGCATTTGAAGCAGCTTATCTGGAAGTTGCATCAGGACAACACGATCAGGTCCTGGCCATAGGAATCCAGAAGATGAGCGACGTTTCAACACCAGAGGCGACCCAGATTGTAGCAGGGGTCATTGATAGGGAAGAGGCTGAATACGGGCTGACAATGCCTGCCTGCGGGGCCTTGGTTGCCCAGGCATTGATGCAGGAATTTCATCTGAGCACAGATGAATGGACCGCTTATTCAGCTCGCCTGACTGAACGAGCACATCGCTTCTCAGCTCTGAACCCTGATGCTCACCTCAATTATCCTCTTCCCGTAGAAGAATATTTTGCAGGCATTAGCAGCGGGAAGAACTACCTCTATTACGATCCGCTCCACTATTACGACTTCTGTCCAATGTCCGATGGCATTGCAGCCTGTCTTCTTTCGGCGGATAAAAGTGACATTCGGGTTTCCGGAGTGGGGTCTGGGACAGATATACCAACCGTTGCTGATCGCTTAACACTCACCAGTTTTCCTGCCACTATTATCGCCCTTGGTCAGGTCCTCAGCATGGCCGGACTCAAAGACCTTGCTGAGCTTGAAGGTTCAATTCATATCAATATGCATGACCCTTTTAATGGTTTCGGGCCGATCAATCTTACTGATCTCGGAGTTGTGCCGCGTGAAAATCTGCTCAATGCTCTACTTGATGATGACATTACCGGCCCTAACGGTCGTTTTCCCACAAACTTGACAGGTGGCCTCAAAGGACGTGGACATCCGCTGGGAGCCACGGGCATGATCCAGATCGTTGAAAACCACCAACTTTTAAAGAAAGGGGACTTCAAAGCCGCCATTTCCCACTCAATCGGTGGACCAATCAATAACAATGTGGTCATTCTGCTTGAAACAGAGAAGCATTTACAGCACCGCAAAAGAAAACATTATCAGCCCATTCCAAGACCAACCCTGGGAAGCTCAAAACCCGCCAGCGTCAACCTGGAAACAATACTCGGGAAAGACAATAAATGTAGTGTTAAATTGGTCTCCAAGACATCAAAACACGACTACCGTAGCGGCAAAGAAGAAAAAAGTTTGTTGTTGTTTTCGAAAAAGTTTAATGGCAAAAGGTACCGTTTCCTCGTCGGTGTTGACCCCGAAATGGCTGCACCACTGCAAGGGCTTGAGGCAGGAGATAGAATCCAGATGGAACGATTCAACGGTGAACTCCGCGTCAATGATGTTCCGATTCGTCGGTTTTACAAAAAAACCATTGAAGGGATGGTTGATATGGCCGATACGGCCATCCGCCATTTGCGTCGTAAAAAGTGATGAAATGCGTATCTGCACAGTGTAATGCTCAACTATAGGTGCTAATCTGACCACATGCGCATAACAGTGAAACAACAAGTTCTTCTGGCTCCGGCAACAATCCTTGTATTACTGATCCTGCTGCTTGCTTTTATGCAGTATACTTACTGGGATTTATCCTTCAAACGCCAGGAAGCCAAAGCCATCGGTACAACCTTCGTTGCAGTTGCAGAAGCGGATATGGCTGCCCGGAGATTGCATGTATTGCTCAGAACAATGCAACACACTGGCATGGCGGCCCCGGAAGAAATGGCATTAGTCGCAGATCTATATGAGCGCATGCTGGCATCAATCGGTCGTATGAAACCATTCGGACCACTCAAAAATTCTGGCCACATTTCTCACTTGCTTGAGCTGGCTGAAAATCTCAACCCCGCAGACAGCCCCGAAACTGAGCAAACTGCCGAGTCATTTGCACGCTTCAGGGCGGAGCTATCTGCTCTATCCAACATCACACAAATTTATCGCAATCAATCTCGCAGAGCTCAAGAGCAGGATATCAATCAACTGGTAGAAAGAACGGCAACCGTCTCTATGTCAGTTCTTGTGTTGGCTATTTTGCTGGGATTGTTTATTTCCATCTATTTTAGTCGGCGCATTCTCAACCGAGTCCAGTTGCTCTCCCACAATGCTGCTAGAATTGCTGACGGAAAACTGGAAATACCACCTGCACCGGATAGAATCCGTGATGAACTCGATACCCTGGCAATATCCATCAACCGCATGACTAAACGCCTGATTCAAGTGGTCGGGACAGAAAAGCTTCTTGAGGGCGCAGAAGAGGAACGGCGTAGAATTGCCATGGACCTGCATGATCAATCCTTGTCTGACCTCTCGAGTATATTACGTGGGCTGCAAAGTCTGGGAGAAGGTCACGCAGACCCAACAACACAAGAGAAAACCAAAACGCTGGAGCACGATTTAGAACGGGCCATTGCCAACCTGCGTGATATCATGAATAACCTGCATCCACAAACCCTCGACATCCTCGGCTTGGGGGCGGCTCTTGAAGCTCACCTGGAACAGCATTGCTGCACTGACGACCTCCCCGAATATCATCTTTACATCGACCCTGAAGTAGGCAAACTAAACCTTGAGCGACTCAAGCAACTTACTCTCTACAGGATTGCAATAGAGGCAATTCAAAATGTCATTAAACATGCCAGTGCAACACGCTATGAAGTCAACTTGGAGATACGTGAAAGTACTCTTATCCTGTCCGTTGAAGATAATGGTGAAGGGATGAGCGATATAAATAGTCCGAACAGCGGTCGTGGATTGAACAATATCCGCGAAAGAGCCAGAGCGATTTCTGCCGAAGTTGATTGGAAGCCTTCGCGATTTTCCAGCGGCACCAGATTTGAGCTCACCTTACCCTGTGCAAACTAGTTCAGGAGATACATATGCAACCCTTGGATATTTTGATAGCTGAAGACAATCCTAAGGATTTTGAATTTCTTAAGCAATTACTTGAAAGCTGGGAAGAGCCTGTCAATATCACTCGAGCACCCAATGGGAATAGTGCACTGGAAATAGGCTTGAAGCGCAGCAACCCTCTCGTCATCAGCGACATTCAAATGCCAGAAATGAATGGCATTGACTTTGCCCAAAAACTTTGGCAACAACAGCCTTCGGCAAGAATTGTTTTCTGGAGCCAATTCAAAGATGAAATGTATGTTCGAGCTCTAGTTAAAATTGTTCCCCCTGAGACAGTTTATGGCTATATCTTGAAGTCCAGCCCAAAGGAACGGATTATGTCTGCAATTCGTACCGTGCTGCTGGATGAACAATGCTGGATAGCGCCGGAAGTAAGAAAAGTTCAGGGTCGCGCGGGACACAGTTTAACAGCTCTATCCGACATTGAATATGAAGCTCTGCTTGACATATCTCTAGGGTTGACCGACAACCTCATCGCTCAACGTCGCTATCTTTCACGCCGTGGCGTACAAAGCCGACTCAATTCTCTTTACAATAAACTAGGCATAGACCAGGAGCAGTTTCAGAGTGAAAAAATTGGTGACTCATTCAATCTGCGCAATCGAGCAGTTTCCGTTTCGATTGCACGCGGGCTGATTAATGCCTTTGAGATGGAAGCTGAAGAGAAAGAGTTCCAAAATTGGTTTAAAATTTTCCGTCGTACCCATAAAACAAAAGAGTAATCAACTGATCTCCGGAATGGAAATGTTATATGAATATTTGCTCGCAAAGATCATCATCATATCCTTCTGGCAAGGGTTATTTTCTTGTTTCTCCTTAACCTCTTTTCTTGTTTTAAATTCATCGTCGTGATAAAAGGTCTTACCAAAAACTCTGGAGACCTTTATGACCACTGTTTTCAAACCGATCCGCCCTAAAAAACTATCTGAAGAAATTGTTGAACAGATTAAAGAGTTGATCTCCCGTGGCGATCTGGGTCCGGGGCAACGCATTCCATCTGAGCGGGAACTCGCAACCTTCCTGGGTGTCAGTCGCCCATCCGTTAGAGAAGCAATTATGGTTCTTGAAGCGATAGGCTTCCTCGAATCGCGTCAAGGCGGTGGGACCTATGTGCGCTCACTTGCAGATGTGACGATGGCTGATCCCTTGGCCAACATGGTTGAACGACGCGATCCACGAATGCTACATGCGTTAACGGAAGTCCGGATTGGTCTGGAAACCTGGTCCGCATATCTTGCTGCCAAGCGTGCGGAAAAACCAGAACTAGATCGATTACGTGAGCTCTACACTATTATGGAAGAGCAGTCAGAGGAGGGAGGATGGGACCCGGAAATTGACTTCCAGTTTCACCTGACCATTACCGCAGCAACGCACAACACTCTACAAATTCATGTGCTTAATACAATTCAAAAACTTTTCCAGACGACGATTATGGTGGCACTGGGTGAATTTTACAGCAAAGAAGGATATATTGAACTGCTTCTTAATCATCATCGTGAAATTCTTGAAGCGATTGAAGCTCGCGACCCGGAACGGGCACGGGAGTGGATGTTAAAACACCTGACTTTGGTTGAAGAAAAACTGGCTCTGTTTCTGCAGAAAGAACGTCCAGATACGGCCTGATTCTTAGAGATCCCCGCAGATCGCAGCATCTTCATGGTTTGAACAACTCATTGTTTTGTTCCGACCAAGCTTTTTGGCAAAATAAAGAGCTTTATCCGCCTGCCCCAACAAAGAGTGAACAGAATCAATATCTGCACAGATGGCTGAGACCCCAAAACTTGCAGTCACACGTATGGAACCACAACGACAGCCATCAACTTCTGTCGCAATATCGTTATCTTCGATTTTTAGCCGCAAACTCTCTGCTACCTTCACTGCAGCCTGTCCTTCTGTGTGAGGAAGAATCACGACAATCTCTTCTCCCCCATAACGACACACGATATCAGAATCACGCACCGTATCAACAATTAAATTTGCAAGGCTTTTAAGAACTGCATCTCCAACCAAGTGTCCCCACTGATCGTTAACTGCCTTAAAGTGATCGATATCCATCATAATCAGAGAAAGAGGATGTCTGTAGCGCTTTGCCCGATGGAACTCACTCAGCAACCTTTGTTCCATATATCGGCGGTTGCCAATACCCATCAGAGGATCTGTTGTGTTTTCGTGTTCCAGGTCAAATATCTTCTTGATGTCATTCGTTGTTTTTAATGACAAGGTGGTCACAAGAAAAACAAACATTGCTCCAAAAAAGAAAATCGCCGGAACAATTAAATCTATTGATCCTCGATAAAATTCCAAATGGGAAAATGTATAAGCGAGATATCCACAGATAAAGAGGATTACAAGAACACTCAGCCCAGTCCACCATCGACGTGTCGTTCCGGGTGGCAGTTCAGAAATCAACCTTCGAACCGGCCAAAGCGAAAACATCAGCACTACAATTGACAAAAATAGAAGGAGATTTTTTAAAAAATACATATTTTTTTGCCACGCTTGTGATCCCCCTCCCAGAGCATACCCGTGAAAATAGACCTTGATTCATGAGAATATCACACTTAGATATTATTTGAAAATCTTTATGAAATATTTTTTTTAAATTATAACTAAAACCTGCGAAAAACTATGCTAACTTACTATACATAACTATTTTAATCTACTATTCACACTGGACATTTTTTATGGACATACAATCAATTTATAAACAAACTGTTTCGAAATGGGGAAATGAAGCCCAGTATGATCAGATGGTTGAAGAGTGTGCCGAACTCATTACAGCGCTGAAACATTTTCGCCGTGGCAAGGTGAACCAACAAGTTGTTATTGATGAACTGGCCGATGTCACTTTGATGTTGGGGCAGTTGACCTGGATGTTTGGCGCTGAGCAGGTTGAAGAAGCCGTACAACAGAAGCTGCAGAAACTTGATAAATTACTAAATGCACAGGACCAAAAAACGGAGGAAGAAAGTCATGGCCATTAAAGAAGGACAACCAGCCCCAAATTTTACTCTTCTCGGAAGTGATGGTAAAGAACATACCCTGCAGGATTATGCCGGGAAAATGCTGATTGTCTATTTTTACCCCAAAGACAACACTTCCGGCTGCACCAAAGAATCGTGCGCCTTTGGTGAAATGTTTGCTGACCTACAAAAAATGGATGTCAATTTGCTTGGGATCAGCAAAGACAGCCTGGCGTCGCACGATAAATTTATCAGTAAATTCAACCTGCCCTTCACCCTCCTTTCCGATCCAGACAAAATCATGTTGCAGGATTATGATGCCTGGGGTGAAAAGAAAACCTGCGGAAAAATCAGTATGGGTTGTATCCGTTCAACGGTCCTCATTGCAGCTGATGGGACCGTTCTGAAACACTGGCCCACAGTCAAGAAAGCAGCAGACCATCCCCAGCAGGTTCTCGATTTTATCAAAGGGTTATAAGCTATGGATAAAGACAACCACATCGTCGAATTTTTGCAATTCATTGGAAAACAAATCGGCCAGGAAGTTCATGTTGGCCCCTGGCTGAACATCGACCAACAGCGGATCGACAAGTTTGCAGAAGTGACCGGCGACCTCCAATGGATTCACATCGATACTGAGCGTGCAAAAAAAGAGTCCCCGTATGGCTCAACCATCGCTCATGGGTACCTCACCCTGTCCCTGCTCCCGTACCTGACGGAAAGTAATCATCCCGATTTCTTTCAGAAAAATTATCCGGGGATGAAATACCGAGTCAATTATGGCTTGAACCGGGTTCGATTTCCCGCGCCGGTAAAAGTTGGAGCGAACATCAGGGCGCGGACAACAATCAAATCCGTAGAAGAAGTCAAAAATGCAGTTCAAATCTGTTATCTGATGACAATTGAAATTGAGGGGGAAGATAAACCGGCCTGTAGTGCCGAGTTCTTAGCGCGGCTTTATCCCTAAATTCAAAATCCTTAACGCGGAGTCGGAGAGACGCAGAGAAGTGCAAAGTTCGAACCTGCTTTTTCGGTTAAACCAAAAGGAAAACCTTTCTTGGCGTTTTAGTGGCCAGCTTTTGGTTATACTGATTTCTCTCCACACTCTGCGATCTCAGCCCTCTCCGTCGGAAATTACTTTTTTGCCAACATATAAATCGCTGCATAAACAGTGTGTGGATCAACATGGTTAGCCGCAGCAATCTCTTTCATCGATTGTTGTGGATCGGCTGTTATACTCTTCAGCTTCAAACCCTGAACAATAACCTGCTGATCCAACTGATACATCTCACATATCTGCGCCAACGTTCGGCTGCCAGTACCACCAGGAGGCTCTTCCGGCATCTCGCTGGTAACACTTTTACTCTGCGGCTTCATCACCGTATAAATATGTTGCGGCGATACCCCATTTGCCTCGGCAATTTCCTGCATCGTTTGCGATGCAGAGTCCACCTTGATTCCCGCAGCTTCCAGCAATGCCATGCTTTCTGCCAGATCAACCTTAACCTTGTCTGCAAAGTCTGCTAATGGTGATAACTCAGCATGCCCGTAAGGAGGCTCACCATAGTATAAATTGGCTTTTTCGCTGAT
>JAZBPC010000081.1:0-2702 GCA_036351455.1 Desulfuromusa sp. | reverse complement strand
CAGCCGAGTATAATCGCTGCTGATTGTCGGCAGTTCAGTCAATTTTTCCCTCCATAGGGCAATAGAAAGTAAATTTAGAAAATAGCACAGTAAAATGACTTCTCGCTACATTTTATGGTCTAAAAACAAAAGAGCCCAGCTGCTGCCGGACTCTGTATGGGGATTTTAACTCTCCACCACTTCCGTGGGCCATTGGACTCACATCGAGTGTCAATGAGGTGGGGTCGGCTGTAAATCCATCAGGCGTCCCACTGCAATGGTGGGCTTGCACACCGGACTCCTGAGCCAATCCCGAAGGTGTTGCTATTCCGAGTGGACGTTCTGGCCTCACCTGAAGGGTAGAGAGTTAATCTAACGAATATTTGCCTATTATATGAAATTTTCAGTCTTTGGTCAGTAAAATTAATTTAATTGATCTCGGCTCTTGAAATTATGCAAAATAATGTTATCATTACTGGATTGGTAAACATTGAAGTGTGTCCAACTTATAACCTAACGTCTTGCATAAAAAGGAGAAGAAAACAATGCCCAAACGTCTAGAAGTTTATAAATGTGAAATCTGTGGAAATATTGTTGAAGTGACACACAGTGGTGCTGGTGCTCTGGTTTGCTGTGGAAAAAATATGGTACGCATGACAGAAAATACGACAGATGCTGCAACGGAAAAGCATGTTCCCGTCATTGAAATGGCTGACGCTACGGTCATTGTTAAAGTTGGTGATGTGGCTCATCCAATGGTCGATGAACACTATATTGAGTGGATTGAGATACTGGTGGATGACAAAGTCTATCGTCAATATTTAAAAGCTGGTGAGCCTGCAGAAGCAACTTTCAATGTTGCGGCAACAGCTGTAACGGCACGTGCCTATTGTAATTTACATGGTCTCTGGACTGCTAAAAGTTAATATTGTCTCCAAGTTTCGTTTAAAAACAGGCTACCTGCAAAGGTAGCCTGTTTTTTTTGTCAACTGTTTAGCTGCCAAGGCGTTCTAGTAGACATGAGATTGTTGAAATTGGGATAAAAAGGTCCATTAAATTTTGTTTTTTACTTTATACTGTATGAATGGCTGATTTAATTTTAATGGAATCATTTTTGAAATCTGTAGAGCGAAAAGCCTATCGTATGGCACTTTTTGCTTGTAATAATCAAGATGATGCTCTTGATTTAGTTCAAGATTCCATGTGCAAATTTGTTGATAAATACAAAGAAAAGCCGGAAGAGGATTGGAAAGCTCTTTTTTATAAAATTTTGCAGAATAAAATACGTGATTTTTACCGCAAAGAGTCTGTTCGGTCTCGCTGGAGAATCTGGCTCAATGGACGCTCTGAGGATGATAACGCTGATCCGTTGGAGCAGTTAGCTGATCCTGGGAACCGAACTCCTGAACGTGAAGCTGTGAATCAGCAGATGTTTAATAAATTGAAAATGGAATTAAAAAAACTTTCTTTAAAACAACAGCAGGTATTTTTACTGCGTGCCTGGGAAGGGTTGAGTGTTGGCGAGACAGCTGTGGCTATGAATTGTACTGAGGGCACAGTCAAAACCCATTATTTCAGGGCGACGGACAAATTAAAGAAAAATCTTGGAGAACATTGGCTATGAACGATAGAGATGTTAAGTTGAAAGAAAATATCTGCAGAGTGCTTGACCACTCTGTAGATGATTTTGGTGCTGATATAGAGTTTAAGTTGGGCTCACTCAAGTATCGGGCGATGGCCGATGCGACACCGAATAAATCCTGGAGGCCAATATGGGGCAGTGCATTGATGACGGCGTCCTTATTATTGATTGTGTTGTTTAATTTACCTCAGAATCGTCAAATGCAGATAACCTCACCCAACTTTACTGAACTGGACATATTGACAACTGAGGAATCTCTTGAATTTTATGCTGAAGACATCGAATTTTATGAGTGGCTTTCTGAGGTTTTGGAGAGTGAACCTGATCTTGTGGGGGAGCATACATCTGTGCCTCCTCATGCTGATCCCGCAAACACTTCTGGCGGAAGTGAAAGAAGAAACAGCTTTGCCCAGTCTCGAAATGATAGAATTTCTCGGGACCTTCGAGGATGAGGATGAGGGCTGGGTTGATCCTTTTGAGCTTCTTTCCCTGGATGATGCCGAATTGGTTGTTTCCGAAGATGAGGTTGATGCGGATGAGTAAACTTAAATTGAAGACAAAACTGGTATTTGTATTATCAATGTCTTTATTTTTGATAAGTAGTCCTCTTTGGGCCGCAGATTTTTCTGCCTTGACTCAGCAACAACAACAGTTGCTCTCCCGCTATGCTGATAGCTGGGATATCCTTTCAGTTGAAAAACAACAAAATTTGCAGCGGGGTGCTGACAAGTGGTTGTCAATGACCCCTGATCAGCGCATTCAGGCAAAACAGAAGCTGGAGAAGTGGCGACAACTGACCCCTGTCGAACAACGTAAAGCCAAGATAAGGTTTGAGCAGTTCAAACAATTACCCGCGGCTAAAAAACAGCAATTACGATCTGTACAAAGCCGTTTTCTGAACCTGCCTGTGGAGACAAAAAACAAACTTAAAGCAGCCTGGCAGAGTATGACACCAGAACAGAAGATGAGCTTCAAGCAAAAGTTGGGAGATACAAGCTCTGGCGGATTAAGTGGATCTGGTGGTTCTGGTGGTTCTGGTGGATCTGGTGGATCTGGTGGATCTGGTGGATCTGGTGGATCT
>JAZBPC010000080.1:0-3912 GCA_036351455.1 Desulfuromusa sp. | reverse complement strand
GTGCCGATGTCGCTGATATTGTCCTGGAACAACTTGCTAGCAGTGAAGCTGTTTTATCGTCGGATGAAAAAGAGCTGGGAGTTGCGTTGGTCGATATTGGTGGCGGCACAGCAGATATCGCAATTTTCTCCGAAGGGGCAATTAAACATACTTCGGTCTTGTCAATCGGTGGTGATCATTTGACGAACGATATTGCTGTTGGCCTAAGGACACCGATGGCTGAAGCAGAAAAGATCAAACAAGCATACGGATGTTGTCTGACTTCGATGGTCGGTAAAGATGAAACTATCGAAGTTCCCTCTGTTGGCGGTCGCGAAGCAAGAATTTTATCGCGTCAGCTTCTGGCTGAAATTCTTGAACCACGGGTTGAAGAAATTTTTTCGCTGGTCAACCGTGAAATCACTAAAAGTGGTTATGGTGACTTGATTGCCTCGGGAGTCGTTATCACCGGGGGTAGCGCTATCCTTCCAGGGATGCCAGAGTTGGCCGAACAGGTTTTTAATTTACCTGTAAGGCGTGGAAATCCTTTGGATATTGGCGGTTTGACAGATGTCGTTAATTCACCGATTTATGCAACTGGAGTAGGCCTGGTGAAATACGGAAGCATGAATACTCAGGCGCAAAACTTTAAAATTGGTGAAAAGAACATATTTGAGCGGGTTTCCCGGCGGATGAAGGAGTGGTTTAGCGAGTTTTTTTAATAGTTAATTATATAATAATTACTTGTCAAAGAAACTGAATTTTGCTAAATTAAGCTTACTTAAATATAACTAGTTTTCAGGTTCGCGGAGGAGCTGAAAACGCAACATCAGGGAGGGCATAATGCCTATTCAAGAGGGAGTCATGTTTCAGTTTGAAGCAGAATTGGATCAAGCCGCAAAAATTAAGGTTATCGGCGTTGGTGGTGGTGGTGGAAATGCTGTCAATACGATGATCCGTAACAACGTTGAGGGGGTAGAATTCCTCACAGCTAATACCGATGCTCAGGCACTGCGACGGAGTGATGCCTCGATGAAAATTCAGTTGGGGGGGCATCTGACTAAAGGTCTGGGTGCTGGAGCAAATCCGGAAATTGGTCGCCAAGCTGCTGAGGAAGATAAGCAACGACTGGTTGAAATGTTTGCAGGTGCCGATATGATTTTTGTCGCTGCTGGCATGGGTGGTGGTACCGGAACCGGGGCTGCACCGATTATTGCTGCTGCAGCAAAAGAGGCTGGTGCATTAACTGTAGGTGTGGTGACAAAACCGTTTACCCGTGAGGGCCGTCAACGGATGCAGCGGGCGGAAGCAGGAATCGCTGAGTTGCGCGAAGTGGTCGACTCTCTTGTGGTTGTACCGAATGACCGTTTGCTCGGCCTGGCCGGCAAGCATATGAGTATTCTCGATGCATTTAAACCGGCTGATGATGTTTTGCGTCAGGCCGTTCAGGGTATCTCTGACTTGATTACGACGGAAGGTCTCATCAACGTCGACTTTGCTGATGTCCGGACAGTGATGAGTAATCACGGTATGGCGATGATGGGGATCGGTATTGCTGAGGGTGAACGCCGTGCCGCTGAAGCAGCTCATAATGCTATCAGCAGTCCACTCCTCGAAGAAGTCGATATCTCTGGCGCTATGGGGGTACTTGTTAATATCTCTGGATCTTCCAGCATGACGATGGAAGAGTTTGAAGAAGCTTCAACAATAATTCATGAGAAGGTTCATGAAGATGCCAATATCATTGTCGGTCTGGTAATCGATGAAAGCCTCGGCGAAAAAATAAAAATTACCGCGATTGCTACTGGTTTCGGTGAGGTTTTCGAAGAAAAGAATGAGATCGCAGATGTCGTTGATCAACGTGCGCAAACCTTGGCTCAGATTAGCTCTAAAATTGATCTAGATGTGCCAACTCATATCCGGAATCAACAATCAGTCGTTCCGAGAAATCGGAGAAGTCGTGATCTTTTGAGTCAAACACGGGATTTGTTTGTTGATGATGAACAATTTGATATCCCGACATTTTTGCGCAGACGTGTAGATTGAGACTGAAAAACTGAATTCTAAGGAATCTCAGAATTTTTGATTCGCTTAAAAATTCTTTGTAGTTATCTTGTGATGCAAGCCGGTTCTCCGCCCGGCAGATGTACAGCTTTCTGTACTTTTTTATGAATTCCCGACGACTCCCTCGTCACTGGGACCACATTGTGGTCCCTTTTTTTTGTAATGATGTCTGTAATGGTGTAAAAATATCGATCAAAAACCGATAGAATGCTACATTGTTAAAAAGAAGATACAGACAAATTTTATTTATAATGAGGTCATCTAGATGTCAGAGGCAGTGCTGCAGAAGGGAACCTTGTTCGATATGCTGCTTAATAGCAGTAGCGAATATGCTGAACATACCGCTTTTGTTTATCGATCAAGTAACACTGAATTTGAGGTGAGTTATCAAAAATTATTTGAAGATGCTCTGATCCTTTCAAAAGCATTCCTTTCTCATAAAGTGTCCAAGGGGAGTAAGGTCTTACTCCTTTCTGATAATCGCTATGCTTGGATTGTCTCTGATTTTGCCCTTATATCAATTGGAGCCATCAGTGTCCCGCGTGGGAGTGATACCTCTACCCGAGAACTTGAGTATATTTTACAGCACGCAGAATGTGATTTTATCATTATTGAAACAGAGCAATTACTCAAAGCGCACGAGGAAATGCTCAAAAAGCATAAAAAGCTTAAAGCTATCTTTATTATGGAAGGGGATAAAACCCATCGCTGGTTTGATTCTATCTATAGTTATAATGATATTCTTAAGGACAGGATTCTCAGTAAGACCGATACCGATAAGTTTATTGCTCGCCGTTATACCCTCACCGCTGATGATATTTTCACTCTAATTTACACCTCGGGCACGACCGGCGTTCCCAAGGGGGTTCTTCTGACTCATGCCAATATTATGTATAACGTCCTAAATATGCCTGAACTTATAGCTTTAGATGAAAGTGATCGCTGGGTGTCCATTCTTCCCAGCTGGCATATTTTTGAGCGTGCCGCCGAATATATTGCTCTTTCCAAGGGGTGCAGCATTTATTATTCATCGGTGAAAACATTTGCTGCTGATTTAGAAAAATATCAGCCAACAGTTGTTGCAACGGTGCCGCGGTTGTGGGAATCGATGTACACAAAAATTAATCAAACTCTGGAAAAGCAAAATCCTCGCAAGGCGAAGATGTTTAAATTGCTGGTCAGAATTTCCGCTCGATATAAATACCACAAACGTGTGTTTAAAAATCAGCTACCAGTTTTTTCTAAGGTTTCACTTATCAGACGTATTCGGAATAAACTTAATTCATTTTTCATGTTAACGCTATTGACGCCATTCAACAGCTTTGCCCAAAAGAAACTTTTGCTGGTACAGGAAAAGTTTGGTGGCAGGCTGCGTCTGGCGATTAGCGGTGGGGGCAGTTTACCGCCCTATCTGGATGAGTGGATCGATGCCATTGGGATCCGTATTGTTAATGCCTACGGAATGACTGAATGTGCTCCTGCTATTGCTGGAAGGTCTGTGAATTGCGACGTTTTTGGGACGTTGGGTCCACCGACTAAAGATACTGAGTTGCGAATTGTTGGTGAAGATGGACAGCAATTGTCAGCCGGGCAAGTCGGAGAAATTGAGGTTCGTGGAGAACAGGTATTTCCCGGTTATTATGATAATGATGAAGAAAACAACAAAGCTTTCACTGCTGATGGATTTTTTAAAACTGGCGATCTTGGGAAATTGACCCTCACGGGCGAACTTGTGATTACAGGGCGTTCCAAAGAGATCATTGTTCTGGCTAGTGGTGAGAATATTGATCCCAGTCGTATCGAATCAGAAATTACAAAATTACCATTTGTCAGTGATGCAGTGTTGGTCGGTCAGGATAAGAAAGGGCT
>JAZBPC010000079.1:0-6718 GCA_036351455.1 Desulfuromusa sp. | reverse complement strand
TATCAGATTTTGTCATTGATCCGGCAACGATACCGGAAAGATACTTGCCCTGATAAAAACGACCAAAATAGTTGCCCATGTTTTCAGCGGTTTTGTAGCCGGAACAATGCTCGAAAGTGATGTCTTTAAATTTGTTGGCAACTTCGAGAGTCGGATCCATAAACCCGAAGCTTGTGGTGAAAATAAGGTTGTATCCTTTATTTGCGAGGCCCATGATAACCCTGGTTGCATCAGCACCTTCAGGGACTGATTCAATGAAAGTCGTTTTGGTAACGAATGGGAGTTTCTCCATTTCGATACGTCCCTGATCGTGGGCATAGGTCCAACCGCCATCACCGACAGGTCCAACATAAATAAATGCAGCTTTAATATCTTTAGCGCAGACGGTCGTTGCAAAAGCGAGCGTGAGCACCGCCAAAAGCAATAAGGTTACTCTTTTCATAGCTGTTTATCCTCCTCATGGGGTTAAAGATTGAAGCATAGCAATATACATAAAAAATATGAGACCGTCGCCAATTTTTGTTGTCTTACTCCTTAAGCCAATGCCACTGCTGCCTGATACCCTTTTTGCGTAGCGGCATAGATGTCTGCAGGATCATCCGCATCACCGACGATTTGTACCGATTTCCCCGCGGTCTGGAGCTGTTGGTAGAGCTCGTTTTCCGGCTCCATTCCTGATGCAATAATCACCGTATCAAAGGCGTTCCACTCTCCGGGGTCATTGTTTTTCTGGTATTGAACCCGGTCAGCTGTAAATTCCATCAGGGTGGTGTTTGCAGAGATGAGGAGGTTCTTTTTTTGCTCCAGTCGCTTCAACATCAGTTTTTTGGTGATCATTTCCATATCATTAGCAATGGTGTCAGTTCTTTTGGTGATGACAACATCATAGCCGTCGTCTGCCAAAATCTCAGCGGCCTCGATACCAATCATCCCTGCTCCGATAATCAGAACCCTTTTGCCTTGAACTGGTTTTGTTTTGTTGAAAAACTCCAGGCTGGTCATTGAATATTGATCAGAGAGTCCCTTGATTTCTGGTAGCCTTTGCCGGGAACCCGTTGCCACGATGAAATGGTCGAAGTCACCGATTGAAGATGCGTTCACTGTGGCTCCCAGTTTGATGTCCATAGGGTACTTTTCTGTTTGTTTGATCAAACTGTTAAGGGGTCTTAGCATGGAGTCTTTATGTGGCGCTTTGTAAGCCATCTCAAACTGACCCCCGAGATTACCATTTTTTTCGTACAGGGAAACCTTATGCCCCATCATCGATAGTTGAGTGGCTGCGGCCATTCCAGCGGGTCCACCGCCTATGACCGCTACCGACTTGGCTGTCTTTGTTTGTAGTGGTTGTTTATCGATTCTGGGATTTACAATACAACCGATACCGCTGCCATTTTTGACGTTGGCCAGACAACCTTGCAGGCAGTAGCCACAATAGGTGATTTCATTTGTCTGCTGTTGTAATACTTTATTGACAAAGTCCGGATCAGCAATGAGTGGTCTGCCAAGAGCGATACAATCGGCCAGGTCTTCCTGTTCATAGGTTTCCAGTTTATCAATATCTCCCATTCTTCCGGCAACAATCAGTGGCAAAGGTGTTTGTTTACGGATGGCCTGAACAACTTCCTTTTGCTTTTGTTCCGGTAATGCCATATGACTGTAGTACCAGGGAGGAGTGTCGCAAGCATTACCAAATCCGCAGTGAATGGCATCAAAACTATATTCCTGTGCTAGCTGTAGAATAATACTATTTTCAGCTGGACCAAACCCATTTTCGATAAAATCACTGCCAGATATTCTGATCAGTACCGACAGGTTCTTTCTCTCTTCACGGACAATATCAAAAACTTCTCTGATGAAGAGAGTTTTATCCTGCCCGTAGATATCCTCACGCAGGTTGGTGCGAGGGGAGAGAAACTGTTGAATGAGATATCCATGACCAGCCTGAATCTCAATGGCATCAAAACCTGCTGCGACTGCTGTTCTGATAGCCAATCGATAGCTACTGAGGATTCCTTTTATTTCGGCAATCTGTAGTATCTCTGGAGTTTGCCCCGTAGCAGGGCAGGGGACTGCTGAAGGGGCTTCTACCGGCATCCCTGTCGCTTTGGGGTTGGCAGCACGCCCGGCATGATTAATGTTGAGGCAGGCCAGAGTGTTATTGTTGTGTACCGTTGAAACAATCTTTTCAAGGTTTTTTTGACTTTCCGGCAAGTGAACAGTCAGTTGTTTCGGGTGCTCTTTGCCCGATTGACTGACTGCGACAGGCTCTAAAATAATCATTGCCATGCCGCCTTTGGAGAGATTGTCATAATATACAAGGTGTCGGGGAGTGACTTCGCCTTTAGGGTTGCCATAGGCACTTTTAACCGGAGCCATGATAAATCGATTTTTCAGCTTCAGTTGACCAAGTTCAAACGCTTCTGAAAATTTCATCTTGACCTCCAAACGGTGTGATTTTTCTTAAACATAGGGAAAGTCGAATATTTGAAAAAATATATCTTTCTGTATACTCCTGCCCTTTGTGGCTGTCAAATGCAATCTGGACCAATTTTACTACAGTGATTTTCAAACACAAACAGGGCAGCCAATTGGCTGCCCTGTTTGTGTGCTTTATGGTAAATAATACGGTTAGATTTACAATCTTAGCGAATTAGGATGATGCCCTTCAAACTCTGGCTGAACTGTATGGCAGACGGTACAATCGTTCCCTATGGGGCGATCATTGCCCTGATATTGCAACGGTTGAATACTGTCACGGTTTGCTCCCAGCTTATTGAGAGTTGCCGGATAGACGGCGTGGGTACTGCCATGGCAGGCTTCGCACATCATTGCCTCCATCTGGTCGTGGCGGTTTCGGTATAACCCTTCAGCCCCTTCTGTCCAGGTGTTAAAGGCGTCTATTGTGTTACCCACTCCGAAATCTTCATGACAGTTCAGGCAATCTGGTTCATTGATCCAAGGAGTGCGTGGATTGATATCAGCAACGGAAGCAACAGTGCGTGCCTGCAGATTTTCCATCAGTCGTGCAGCACCCTTTTTGCCGGCTTCCAGCTCTCTTTTTAGCAGGCTCAGAGAATGGTCTTCCATGGTGCCGTGGCAGTTTGTACAATCCATGAACTGTGAATGGTGGCTGCGGAAGCATTGAGTTGGGCCATCAGAACGTGAAGGGTGACAGGAGGCACAGGCGTCCATCCCTTCCCGATCAGTCAGGTAGTTGGCATGCCAGCCATGGATAGCGGCGGAGAAGTTGAGCAGCGTTGGGTCTCCGCTGGAGCCACTTTGGGGCCCGATATGGCAGGATTGGCAGTGCAGAGTTTCACCGTTCTTGGCACGTTCCATCAGGTTGGTGCCACTGTTTTTATCATGAGTCGCAAGCACATCAAGGCTGGTCGCTTCAGTGAATCCAGCTCCAGCTGCATTTTTCCAGTCACCTCCATGACAATTTTTACAGCCCACCTCGGTAGATGCCGGAACAACTGTCTTCGTTGTTGCCAGAATCTCTCCTGAAGCCTTGTCGACGGCGGTCAGGGTGACGAGAGGGTACGGGTTGTAACTGCCATCTTCGGGGTAAGGGAGCACCGGAATGGGGCTGGATCGGTAGGCTCGATTGTCCTCATCCACAGTCATGCTGCCATTCATTCCCGGACCCGTGAATCCGACTTGAACCTGGTATGTGATATCAACACCATCGGTGATTATTTCGGGGGAATCTCCACGCTTGACCAACTGCGCAGAAATATGGTTGCCGGGCTGCTGCATTGTCCAGTAGGGCTCACTGTCAGAAATGAGCTTCATACCGAGGTTGCTCCATGCTAGGAGTACGTAGCTATCAGGTTTTTTGTTGAAGGCTGGAATTTCAACCGGTTGCTCTTGGACAACGATGACCGGATTGGCTGGCTGGGAAATATCGACGTGATTCAATTTACTGACGATGTAACTAGCTAGCGCAAGGCGCTCTTCGCGGGACCCCATAAAGTGCGGCATGTACCTGTTCAGCTTTCCAAGGCCATCCAGCTTTGAGTCCATGCCAAAAACATTATCGTATTTTGCAACCAGCGGTTTAATGTCGTTGAGTAAGCCATCGACGGAATGACAGGCACTGCATTGAAATTTGAACAGGTCTCGGCCTGCTGCAACGAGGTTTTCATCGGTGACCTGTTTATGCTCAGTCCATTTTGCTGTTGGAAGGAAACCGGCTTTCTGGACTTCTGGAACATCTTTGACATAAACCTGATTTGCGTACATATGATCGTAGATGATATAGGGATGTCGCCCTGCTTCACGGACAAATTCAAAAGCTCCAAAGTAGACCAGGGCAATGCCCACAATCACAAAGCTGAAGACGCGCTGGAAACTATGAGGCAGACGAATTGCCATGATTACTGAAGCGATAAAAAGAATTGGCATGGCCCAAGTCAGAAGGAGCAGGTAATCAGCTATTGCTGGTGATTTTTCTAAGATTATTGTAATTGCTGGTTCAGGGATGGCTTTAAAATACCACCACCCTCCAATGATCATGAGAATAAATGGGATGCCGCTCCAGGCGGCACAGGTGCGCATAATTTTTAGCCGCAGTTCCTCATTTTTAAGAAATGCAGCAGTAACAAAGCCAAATACCCCACACAGGGTCAAAGAAATCCCGGTACGGAAAACCAGAGATGGCCAGAAAGTTGGATTGAAGAATCCAGACCAGAAGCTGTGATTTTCAATCCAAGCCCCTGGAGTTAACATGTAGCCGATAATTCCATTAATCAAAAAGAGGGACATCCAGGCGCAGATAAAATAAATCCAGCCGACAATGATGTGGTTTTTACGATCCATCTTTCCAAAGGTATAGAAATAGATAAACAGGGCAACAATTTCACCAACGAAGAAAACCCACTCTGCCGCCCAACCAAAGACAAACGTATGAATCAAGCTGGACGTTGCTGCAGGATTTAATAACGCAATAGTCCACCAGATTCCGACACCGGTGAGTCCACCAAAGACCATGGTGAGAAGCAGGAAAAACTTACTGTGCTTTTTGACATATTCAAGCAGGCCGGCATCGTCATCTTTATAGGCTTTTTTCTCCAAGGTAATGAGATAGAGGCCTCCACCGACCGCAAAATGTGATACCAGAACGTGAACGATTGCGACAAGAGCAATCAGAAATCCACCACCATAAGTTGTCAGGTCCCAGACTGGATAATTCATTTTGACACCTCCTTGCGGCAGCCAAAGGCAAGTTTAAGCATGTATCCAATCAGGGCCAGCCCGATGGCAAAGACGACCAGGAAAAAAATCAGAGGTGAGTACTCTGGTACCACAACCAGGTCCGAAAGTTGAAAATAGGGTTTCAGGTAAGCAATACGGACGAGGTCACGCATAAAAATCATCACAATTAATGTGACCAGGGTGAGCGTGGATGCCAGGATGACCTGTTTTTTGTAGCCAACATACAGAGCGGTAAAACCAAGAAGAATTCCAAGTAGCAACGAGATCGTACCCAGGCTACTGCCACCCATGAAAACCATCATTACGTTTTTTGGCAGCGCGAGCAGGAACCAGACGCCGATAAAAATCTGCACTGCGGTAGCGTAAGTAAAATAGGTCATTCCCTGATTGATCAGGAACTCTCGATTGACGCTACTTTTTGTGAAGCGGAAATGGCCGACAAGGGCGAAGAACAGACCAGCAACCGCGACTGCTCCGACGACAAAGTGCAGGTAGCGGGGGTATAAAGACAGGTCACTCAGGTTTAGTAACGTCCCCCCACCATTACTGAAATAGGCCTGCCATTTTTCCGGTTGCAGCATCAGGGTCATATTGTTGCTGAACATGAAGCCGATAAACAGTAAAATAAAAACTGAAAATTCCAGCAGAAAGATCCGTGGGCTACCTAGAGCTTCAAATTTAAAGTCGTAGATATAGGCCCCGTAATAAGCAAGAATCAACAATCCAAAGATAGAGAACCACCAGACCGCCATGAGGATCGAACTGCTATAGATGAACTGTCCGTAAAGAACTTGCACAAACAGCAGTGGAGCAACACCCATATTGACCGCAAAAGCAATGGTGTAGGGCCATTTGTATCCAAACTCTTTGCTTAACAGGGTGTTTTGTTGGTCACCGCGAAGAGCGCTGAATAGAGCGATGATACCGCCCCCAAGCATGGCATTCATAACCAGAATGTGCAGCAGGAAGGTGAGCATCAACAGAACATAGAACCAGCCCCAGGGAACGGAAATGGTATCAGGTGTGGGAATCAGTGCGGCAGGATTCATCGATTCTCCTCCAAAAGAGTGACTGGAAATAGACTTCTCCACCCTGAAGAAGCATTGAGAATGACTCCATCCGGGTAGAATAACTTTGGGAATTTAACACAACAGTTAGGATGATAACAATAATATCAGGTAAAAAATGATAAGATCAGTCCCTTGTTGTAGATCAATGACTCTGTTATTTTAAGGCCTCCTGACGGAGACAAACTAACAGATAAAATTAAAGGAGAAATTTTATGAAAATAACCTCGTTAGATCAGGTCTCTTCCGTGCCGATGCAAATGGAGGGCGCGGTAGGTGTTGCCAAGCAGGTTCCTCTAGGCAAGGAAGATGGTGCCCCCAATTTTTCTTTTCGGGTTTTTACCATCGCTCCCGGGGGGAACACCCCTTATCATATTCATGATGCAGAACATCTTAACTATATTCTGCAAGGTGAGGGCGTTTTGGTTGACCAG
>JAZBPC010000078.1:0-36200 GCA_036351455.1 Desulfuromusa sp. | reverse complement strand
GCATCCATGCCTCTATTAAATTGCGTCAGTAAATGTTGGTTGGCAGGCAATGCCCCCGCTCTGACCTTATATTGATAAAAAGGTTTGTCGGGGTAGTTAAGCTTTAGAAGAAGCACACTATGGACAGCAAAATTCATATTGACGTCATTCGCAATATAACAATCGATATCACCAGAGAGTAAATCGGTAATCATCTCCTGATAGCCTGGGTAACGCGATATTCGGGTTGAAGCAAAGAGATTCAGATCAACAAAAGCTTCCTCTGTTTTCAAGATGCCAACCCGCAGGGGTAATTGTTCGGTTGAGTCTAAATATGAATGTTTCAGACTGAAAAGAAAGAGATCATACGTGAAATATGGATCAGAATAGTTGAGTCCAGTTGATTCTTTTGCGTTGGCGATAACATCAATTGCTCCTTCTTCCAGTAACAACCCAATCGACTCATCACATGCACTGACGAAATTGATTTGAATATTGTTTTTCTCTGCCCAAATCGCCCATAAATCCACGAGTGCACCCTGTGCACTTCCGTTTGTCGTTGAGAACTCTAACGATCGTATATTGTTTCTTATTCCTACTGTAACTTGCGATTGTTCAGAATAACCGTTTTGGACGAAAGCTAACGCGCAAAAAAGCAGGAAGGTAAAACGGAATAGCTGACGATTGATCACTGTTTTCTCCCAAACTGAAGGTTGGAAGTAGGTAGCTTTTTTATCAGAAAAAAGACGATGTATGCTGAAATCAACTTGTCTGCAAAACTATAAGGCAGGCGTCCCCAGAAGGCACTGCTCAGTATAGAGCTGCCACTGTCGACCAAAGCGACAACAAATTTGTCGACTCCGTGGGTCGTGATACCTCCAAAAAGATACGTTACAATTGGCGCGGCTATCAATGGTGCCAGCAAGCCTGTGATTATACCGACGACTAATGGGCTATACCAGCGCTGGAAGCCCTTAAGATAAATGACAATATATCCTGTGGTCAGGCCAATGCTGAGATTTACGATACCGAAAGGGAGAGAGAGCGGAGTGTGAAAAATACCTTGGAGTGTATTGGTCAAAAGACCGACCAGACCACCGATCCACGGACCGATGAGGATGGCTGAAAGCATCGTCCCGGTTGTATCAAGAAAAAGTGGAAATGGATGCAGGTATTGAATAAAGGAGCCAGTAAAATTGAGAATCAGAGAAAAAATGATGATGAAAACATAGTTTCGTATCAAACCCGTCCCCTCCCATTTACAACGATTGCAATATAAATAGGGTAAAGCATACCATGGTTAAAGACCAGTATGTTTTAAGCAATTTAAAGTATTACAGATACTAATATCACCTCAATAAAAAAACACACAAACTTATGACCATTTATATTGTATTATAGTCCATTAATCTATATATTCATAAGCAAAATTTATGACCATTGCTATATATGGGTAAAAATGGAAAATCAAATCTACATCATTCTTCTTTCAGCATTTCTAGGATTGATCAGCGGTTTTATTATGCACCGTTCTGATTTTTGTATAGCCGGCATGTTTCGTGATCTTTTTTTGTTCCGCAACAGTCCTTTGCTACGCAGCCTGATTCTGTTAATAGCTTTCAGTATGCTGCTATTTGAAGCTGCGCGCCTTGCTGGGGTTCTGAATTATAGCCTCCCCTCTTCACTCTTCGGTCTCCCATCTTTCACCACTCTGATTGGTGGGGTAATCTTTGGTATCGGAATGGTTCTGGCCGGAGGTTGCGTGGTGGGAACTCTTTACAAGCTTGGAGCTGGAAGCGTGCCTGCAGTCTGTGCTTTTTTAGGATTATTGGCTGGCAGTGCACTGTATGCGGAATTTCACCCCTACTGGAAACAACTGGCCCTTGCAACCTGTTTAAGCGATGCCGCAACTTTACCGCAACTGTTAGGGGTGTCACCAACTCTGGTCATCAGCCTGGTGGTGATTGGCATAGGAGTATTGCTTTATCAGTGGCAAAGTAAAGGAATGCTACTGCGACCCAACCGGGTAAAAGGTTATTTGCAACCACGAACAGCAGCACTGTTGTTAGCGGTTATCGGATTGGTTTCTTTTTCCCTGCTTGGGATGCCGCTTGGTATTACCACCAGTTATGCCAAAGCTGGGGCATTCATAGAACAATTACTGATCCCTGAACATGTTGCATCACTTGGGTACTTTCAAGGACGTGGATTTGAATATTACTCACCCATGGCTAACCAGACCCTCAAAGCTGGAGCTGGGCCCTTCTGGGATGGCCTTGCGTTAGTACAATTCCCTTTGATATCTGGAATCGTGATCGGATCAGCATTTTCAGCTATCAGTATGGGTAAATTTAGCTGTCGCTTCAATATTCCTTCGCGACAGCTGTTTTCAGCCTTTTTCGGGGGAATAATTATGGGGCTGGCAGCGCGGATGTCACCTGCCTGCAATGTTTGGCATCTGCTTGGAGGGTTACCATTACTTTCACTGCAGAGTTTTTTGTTTACTCTTGGATTACTACCTGGAGCGTGGTTCGGTACTCTGGTATTGACCCGTTATGTTCTGAAACAGTAAGGGAGAGAGCTGCTCATGATTGATCAAATTAATGAAACGGTTGAAATAGATGTCTGTGGACAGATCTGTCCGTCTTCTCTTTTGACGGCGCTACGTGAAGTCAACAATTACAAAGATCCTCTGCGTAGTGGTCTGTTAAAACTTGAGATACTGACCGATAACCACGATTCGACGAATCGCATCTGTGACGCAGTTGTAAATATGGGTTATCGTGTCGTGGTTGAAGACCAAAAAAACCAATATAGAATTTGTATAGCAAAAATGGATGGAAAGAAGAGTCTCTAAGTTATGAGTGATCATCAGAAGTCAAGATCTATGCTTGACGACGCTCCAGCCCCTGCCCTTTCCATCGGTGAGATGTCGATTCAACAGCTTTGTATTGAAAATGAAAAGCTTAAAAAAAGGCAACAGGAGCTTCACAAATACGTTCGTGAAAAAACTGATCAATTACTGACTGTCATGGGAACCCTGCCTCTCAAACAAGAGGAGCTGGATGATGAAACCTTGATCAGTGTCGACCCTATCGGTATTGTCGGGGATTCTTTCGCTCAGGTCATCGAGCACCTCAACGAAACCAATGAAGACCTGAGCTTTGCAATGGAAGAACTTCAGGCCATATTTGATTCAGCGGGTGCCAGTATCCTGGTTGTTAATACTGAGAAACAGATTACTTCCTTCAATCGAAGTAGCCGTGAACTGTTTTCCCATGCCGTGGATGATCCCCTGCACCTCTGCTGCAGCGATGCTGTCTGTCGCTTCAAAATTTCACCGGCAGGTTGTGTCTTCGAACAGGTTCTCGCGACCGGTGAAACACAAAAAAATTCAAATTTCAGCGCACATGATCGAGATTATTACGTTGTTGGAACTCCTATAAAAAATAAAGACAATATCATTACCCATATCGTCCTTGTTTATTCGGATGTCACGGATCAAAAGCGGAGCGAAGAGGCCCTGCGCGAAGCTGAAAAACGGCTGGACACAATTGTAAACAGTGCCCAGGCCGGGATTTTATTGATTGATCCGCAGACGCATAAAATTGTCTATGCCAATCAAACTGTCGTTGAAATGACAGGCAATCCACGTGAAAACTTACTGGGGGAAATCTGCCATAGTTTCATCTGCCCTGCGATTGAAGGACACTGCCCAATCACTGATGAATTGCAGGAAATTGATAAGTCAGAACGCACCCTGTTGACCACCGATGGTCGAGAAATTCCGGTATTAAAAACTGTGACCAAGATTGAACTCAATGGTAAAGAACATTTACTGGAAAGTTTCATCGATATTTCCGAGCGCAAGGAGGCAGAAGAAAAATTGCGTGAGAGTGAAGAACGTTACCGGACTCTTTACTCAACCATGCAAGAAGGGGTTGCTCAATATCGGATGATCTATGATGCAAAGGGATCCCCCATCGATTACGAAATCATTGACATCAATCCAGCCTACGAAAATATCGTTGGTCTGAAACGGCATCAGGCCATTGGTTGTAGGGCCAGTACTATTTATCCAAAAGAAAATGGCAAAGTCGCCTGTCTGGATATTTTTGATCGGGTGGTTAACAGCGGGGTTTCTTCTAATTTTGAGTTTCAGTTCAAGGAAGTGACACTCAATGTTTCGGCTGCAAAACTTTCAAAAAATCATTTTGCAACAATCTTTGAGGACATTACTCAACGCAAAGCTGATGAGAAACATATCGAAAAGCTGGCTTTTTATGATAGTTTGACTGGTCTGCCAAATCGGGTTCTAATGCAGGATCGCCTGCTGCAAATGACAACATGTGCAAAACGTAACGACAGGAAAATCGCATTATTTTTCCTTGATATTGACCACTTCAAGCGCATCAATGATACCTTCGGTCACGACACCGGAGATCAGTTGCTTATCGTATTTGCCCAACGCTTACGGAGTGTCCTAAGAGACTGCGATAATGTCTGCCGCATTGGTGGTGATGAATTTGTTGTTATGGTTGACAATATCTCCAGTCGTAATAGTGCCTCAATGATCGCCTGTAAAATATTGGAAGCATTGACGCAGACCATCGTCCTCAAAGGTAAAGAGGTCTATTCTTCGACCAGTATTGGCATCAGCCTCTTCCCTGAAGATGGGGATGATCCTGATTCTCTTCTAAAAAATGCTGATACGGCCATGTATCAGGCAAAAGAAAATGGGCGTAACACCTACCGGTTTTATTCCTCAGAGATGAACTCACAAGCGCTGCAACAGTTGTTGCTGGCAAATGACCTGAGAAAAGCTCTGGAAAAAAATGAATTTTATCTCGATTACCAACCACAGATTGATCTCTATGAGGGCCGGATAACAGGGATGGAGGCTTTACTGCGCTGGCAACATGCAGATTTAGGCAAAATTTCACCGGCTCAATTTATCCCCCTTGCTGAAGAAACTGGACTGATCCTTTCCATCGGCCACTGGGTTCTGGCAAAAGCTTGTCAACAGACCTATGAAATTCAACAGCGCTGTAATATCCCTTTGCGCGTAGCAGTCAATCTTTCCACCAAACAATTTCAGGACCCAAATCTGCTCCCTAATATTAAGGCGATCCTGAATGATTCCGGTTTGGCTGCAGAGGATCTGGAATTAGAAATCACCGAAAGCATTTTGATGGAGAACGTGGAAAAGTCACAACAAATTCTTCATCAACTTAAAGCAATGGGTGTCACTCTAGCTATTGATGATTTTGGAACCGGCTACAGTTCTTTAAGTTATTTACGAAACTTCCCCATTGACCGGTTGAAAATTGACAAATCGTTTATTCAGAGAATAACAACTCATCCGGACGATGCTGCCATCACAAAGGCAATTATCGTTATGGGGCATACCATTGGTGTCAAAATTGTTGCTGAAGGGGTTGAGCAGAGAAATGAGATGACCTTTCTGCAGGAAAACGGCTGCGATGAAGTTCAGGGATTCTATTTCTGTCATCCCGTAAAGCCTGAGACGTTGATTACGAAAATTTCCAACCAGCCGAAGTTCTGTTTCTTTAACCACACCTGAGACTGTGGATTCAAGACAAACTAGCTGCACTTTTCAAGTTCAGGTATTTGGGAACTCCATTTAAAATAACCTCCAGCCTCTACACCGGAGGCAAATATGATGTTATCATCAGCACACGCTTATTATTTGAAACAATGAATAATGAACTGGATTGGTCAATGGTAAACCAACTGCTAAAGCATGCTGAAATTCTAAGTGTCATCGACACCTTATCTAGCCAGTACCTGCAAGGCAAAATCAGAGCCCTGCGTCTGTCAATGATTGCTCTACTTGCTGATGGACATCTACTCCTTGAGGATATTCCAGGCCTTGGTAAAACCACTCTGGCCTTGGCCCTATCCAGGACTCTTGGCCTGTCTTTCGGGCGGATTCAGTGTACCAGTGATCTGCTCCCATCAGACATTACCGGATTGTCAATCTTCGACCGTGATCAGAACACCTTCCGCTTCATCAAAGGTCCCATATTTAACCATATTCTCCTGGTCGATGAGATCAACCGTGCTATGCCCAAGACCCAGAGTGCGCTGCTTGAGGCAATGGAAGAACGTAAGGTGACCATTGAAGGGAGCAGCTATAGCTTGCCACAACCATTTATGGTGATTGCAACTCAGAACCCTATGGAGCAGATTGGCACTTATCCTTTGCCAGAGTCCCAACTGGATCGTTTTCTGGTTACAACTGACATTGGCTATCCACCGCCTAAACTGGAAAAAGAGATCATCCGTGACGGAGGAATCCGTAACAAAATACTCGACATCGAAGCACTGTTGACGTTGGACGATATTGAGCAGGCTAAACAGTCTGTTCGCGATATCCAACTTGACGACAAACTGGTTGAATATATCCTGGCGATTGCTCAGGCAAGTCGCAATCACAGCTTTGTTGCTGCCGGTATATCAACTCGCGGAGCCATCAGTATGGCTGCAGCAGCGCGCGCTGCGGCTTATCTCGACGGTCGCAGTTACGTGATTCCCGAAGATGTCAAACTGATCGCCGCCCCTGTGGCAGCTCATCGACTCATTTTGCGCCCTGAGCACCAGTCCCTCAATAACAACGAGGTTTTGCTATCAATTCTCGACAACGTCGCCGTTCCCATGGTCTGAAGCTGACTAAAGCGGGAACGCTTTACATTATAATGACACTGCTGCTTGGTTTCGGGGCGGTCAATACTGGGAACAATCTGCTATATTTGATGGTATCTGCCCTTCTCGGATTCATGTCCGTATCAGGGTTCCTCGGCCATTGGAACCTGAAAAAACTACACATCAGGCTGGACCCTCCTGATGAAATTTACGCCGGGCTGGAAACCCTGGTCAGGGTTTGTGTCATTAATCAACGCCGTTGGCTTCCCGCGTTTCTTCTCGATTTATCATTCAATAATAACTACCTGCGGTGTGGACACCTCTCGCTATTGAAACCGCATGAAGATAAATGGATCGGTGTCCCTGTCACCTTCTCGGAACGCGGTGACAATTCACAACATCACTTAACCGTGAGCTCCAGCTTTCCCATCAATTTTTTTATCCGTCATCGCCATCTGGATCTTCTGCAGACGATAACAGTTTTCCCCTGCCCGGCTCCCTGTCACAACCAGGGTGATTCAAATTTTCAACAGAAACACGGGGTGCTGGACACTTCTCGGCGTGGTTATGATGGAGATATTACCCGAATAGCTGACTACGTTGGCGGTGAACCACTCAAAATGATTCACTGGAAGCTCAGTGCCCGCCATGACAATCTGAAAATCAAGGAACTTTCAGATCAGCAGCAGCCCCCGGTTGAAATCAATCCTTTAGAACTTCCGGGACGCAACCTTGAACAACAGTTAAGTTGTGCAACCTACTTGATCAGTAATCTTATCCGTCTTCATCAGCCCGTTGGTCTGAAATTGGCTCAACAGTCAGTTGCACCTGGTGTTGGTAAAGCCCACAAACTTCATCTCCTTAAGCTGTTGGCACGCTATGGTCAGAATTAAGACTTCCCTCGATGTACTGACCTATCTGGTGGCCCTTCTGGGGGTTGGACCACTGTTTCTATGGCTCGATCCCAGCGTAAAGCTTGTTGTCGTTGGCGCCTTTATCGGCGGGATCGTCTGCGATAAGCGGCAGTATTACTGGTTTGGCTCTCGCATCGCGACGGCATTAACGATTCTATTTTTTGCCATCTATAGCGCACAGCTCAACTTTAGCAATGTCATTCCACCCGCCGTCAACATTCTGGTTTTGTTGCTCAGTATCCGTCTGCTGACAGAAAAACAGGGGCGTCATTATCTACAAATTTTTGTTCTGTCCCTATTCTGTCTGGCTGGATCTTCATTGCTAAGTTTGAATATCGCTTATCTTCCCGCTCTGATCCTGATGGTTGCCGGGGTGACCATCGGTCTGGTTCTACTCACCTTCTTTCATCGTGATCCCAGCTTACGTCTTAATCGACAACAACTTGTCACTTTGCTGAAGACAGCATCAATCCTGCCAATTGGTTCGTTACTCCTGATGCTGGTTCTGTTTTTTGTTCTACCGCGGACTCAGTATCCATTGTGGAATTTTCTCAATCCAAAAAACACGGCAAAGACTGGCTTCAGTGAACAGGTCCGCCCAGGTGCGTTTGCCAGCAGCAATGCCGACAAGAGCTTGGCATTTCGTGTCAAATCTCGTGAAATTGCTCAAGAAGATCTGTATTGGCGCGGCACTGTGATGAACACTATTGAAGGTACAGTTTGGAACCGGGTCGCTCCTCAACAGGAAAGAGTTAAGATTGTTGGCGGTGAATTAATCAACTATACCGTCACCGTACCCCCAACCAACGAACGTTTTTTGTTCACCCTCGATTTACCTGTAAGCCTCGAAGGTGTCCGCCACCGTGAAGAAGATGATCGTGTCTATATGGCTCATCGTCGACTGGAAAAGAGCCTCACTTATAGTGGTCAATCGCGGATAGGAGGGCAGTTACAACAAAATTCTGACTTGGATCCTGCTCTTTACCTTAATCTTCCAGAAACTTTGTCGGCACGTATCCACCAGGTGGCAACGCAGATTCGCCTGCAAACGGACAACCCGAGTCAAAGAGTTTTTCTGCTGCAGGAATTTTTCAAAGCTCAACAATTGAGCTATGCAGTTTCCGATCTACCTGGCCCTGCTGCTCCTATCGATGAATTTCTTTTTACCAAAAAGCGTGGCTACTGTGAATTTTTTGCCACCTCGTTTGCCACCCTTTTACGCCTATCTGATATTCCTGCCCGTCTCGTTGGTGGTTATCACGGTGGCGAATACAATAATTTGGGCGGTTATTATCTCGTCACCGAAGATTTGGCCCATGTGTGGGTAGAAGCCTTGATCGATGGTCGTTGGCAACGACTTGACCCAAGTCGGCTTGCTATCAATGCCAGAAGTGCCCTTTTGGCACCCAGACAACAAGGTTTATCCTTTCTGAAACGGGCTATGGACAGCGCAGAATATATGTGGATTCAAATGGTTATCAACTACGACCTGCGTCAGCAAATTAAACTGGTTTATCAAGGTGGTCACCAGATTAAAACCATGCTTCCTCGCCTGACGGCAATAAAGCCATTAATATTAATTCTGGGAGTCTGTTTTGCCTTGACCGTCCTGCTGGTCTGGTGGTGGCGACAACACAACCGCAGTCCGGAATCCCGTTTATTGCAGCGATATCAGACAACCATTAGTAAAAATTATGATTTAACATCAATCCCTTCGACCTGTGGCCTACTTGAACATGCACTGCAATTGGATGATCCCAACGCTATTATGTTTGCCAAACGATTCAATGCTGTTCTTTATGGTGATCAACTTTTAACCGTTGATGAAATAATTTATCTTAACCTCCTGATCGATGGCATCGGACCAGCTTCCGATAAAAAATCGATATAGTCTACGTTCTGAATGCTCTGGTTTGTTGAGGAACGTTTTCACCATTTCATTTTACTTGCCTATGACAAATCTTGAGATATTTTTCTTTTAAAAATTGTTGTTGACAAAAGTGGTCATATTTAATATTTATGAAAACCATTTTCATAATCACATAGGAGTAATTATTACATATGGCTAAATTCACCGGACCCAAAGGAAAAATTGTTCGACGCTTCGGTGTCAACATTTACGGTAACCCTAAATTTGACCAGTTGCTGCAACGACGTAGTCATAGACCAGGACAACATGGTCATTCTCAAAAAAGACACCAGGTTTCTGACTACGCACTTCAACTCATTGAGAAGCAAAAACTAAGACACAGCTATTGCCTGCTTGAAAAACAATTTCGTAGAATATTTCGCAAAGCTGAACGGCAGAGTGGAGTCACCGGAGATAACCTGCTGAAGCTGCTGGAAAGACGCCTTGACAGCCTCGTCTTCAGGTCTGGTTTTTCTCGCTCCATGATGCAGGCACGACAATTCATCAACCACGGTCATATCACTGTCAATGATAAGAGAGTCGATAGAGCCTCTTTCCTGGTGAAAGCTGGAGACCGTATCAGCGTACGCAACTCAGAAACAAGCAAGGATTTAATTGCCAGTCAACTGTTAAATAACTTGCATTTCATTGGTGCTCAATGGTTTACGGTCGAAAAGTCATCATTAACTATTACCGTCCAGCACTTGCCGCAGCGCAATGAAATTGAAGCTATGGCTGACGAAAATATGGTCATAGAATTTTATTCAAAATAGGTTAAGGCAGGTTTATGAGTGCGGCGTTTTATCTTGGTTCCATTATTCTAGGGAACATCATGGTTCACAGCCTCGGTCTGGTCACAGTTCTGGGGCTGACCTTCCCTGCTGGAGCAGTGGCGATCGGTATGACTTTTTCCGCTCGAGACTTTGTGCAGGAGCGTTATGGGAAAGTTGGCTGTTGGGGTTGGATGTTGATTGCTTCAGTCATTACTTTTGCATTTAATCAACAGTTGGCACTTGCCTCTGTCTGCGCATTTTTCATTGCAGAGTTGAGTGATTGGGTTATTTACACCAATATGGGAGGGAGTTTCAAAAAGCGTCTTCTTTTAAGTAACCTGATCTCGACACCTCTAGATTCTCTGATCTTTGTTCTCCTGGCATTTGGGCCAGCCTGGCCTGCCATATGGGGGCAAACGATTATAAAAATGCTCAGTAGTCTGCTGATTTTACCCCTGCTGAAAGACGGGAGAATTCACAACTATTACATCAGTTTTCAGCGGCGCAAAGCTGTAAGTCCAACTTGAGCAGGGCGTAAATGGGCTGGAGAAGGGAAAGACTCTCAGTTCATTTCAAAAAGAGAGGCTTTGAAAGATGGTAGGGGGTGGACAATGACACCCTCAACAGCAAAGCCCATAAACCGATTGATTCTTCGTGCATATCAAAATTTGAACTACTTCTGGCGCCGGTCAATGACACGGATTGCTTTTCCTTCGTGCCGTTGAATACTTGAGGGCTCAACTAATTTGACTTTGGCACTGACTCCCAAAACTGTTGCCAGCCTTTTTTCAGCCTGCACAACGAACTCTCTTTGCTGCTTCATTTCGTCAAAAAAGATATGTTCGTTAACTTCAACCTGAACCTCAAGAGAATCCATGTTGTTTTCCCGATCAACAATGAGCTGATAATGGGGCTCGCAACCCTCAATCTGAAACAATACTTCTTCAATCTGAGTCGGGAAGACATTGACGCCTTTGATAATCAGCATGTCATCTGAGCGCCCACGGGTCTTTTCCATTCTCGCTAATGTGCGGCCACATTCGCAAACATCATAATTTAATCTGGTAATATCCCGGGTGCGATAACGGATCATTGGGAATGCCTGTTTACTTAAACTGGTGATCACCAGTTCACCAACGGAACCTTCCGGTAAAACTTCTCCTGTGTCAGGATCGATAATTTCAGCAAGAAAATGATCTTCCGCAAAATGCATTCCCTGCTTGAAAAGACACTCACCAGCGACTCCAGGGCCCATAATTTCAGAAAGTCCATAATTATCGGTCGCAATGATTCCCAGACGTTGCTCAAGCTCTACTCGCATCTGCTCACTCCAGGGCTCAGCACCGAACAGTCCAACTCTTAAAGACAGTGAGCGTGGATCGATACCCTGTTTTTCCATCCGATCTGCAATAGTTAAACCATAAGAGGGAGTGCAAACCAGAACTGAAGAACAATAATCCTGCATAATCATGATTTGTTTGTCGGTATTGCCACCAGATATGGGGATAACTGACGCACCGATAGCTTCAGAACCATAATGGAGTCCGAAGGCCCCTGTGAACAGACCATAACCAAAAGCAATATGGACAATATCTTCCTGAGTGACACCTGCCGCGGTCATGAAACGGGCAACGAGCTCAGTCCAGATTTTAATGTCCTCTTTCGTATAACCAACCACAGTTGGCTTACCTGTCGTGCCTGAAGACGAATGGATCCTGACGACTTCACGCATTGGCACTGCAAACATTCCATAGGGGTAATTGACTCGTAGATCTTCTTTCGTTGTGAAAGGTAAGTGACGTAAATCTGCCAAAGATTGCAAATCGCCAGGCTGGAAGCCCAGGTCCTTGAACTTGGACTGGTAACAGGGAACCTTGTCAGCAACCAGAGTCAATGTTTTCTGTAACCGCTGTAGTTGCAGTTTTCGTAGTTCTTCTCTTGGAAGACACTCAGCGGCGGGATTTAAAATGTTAACAGGTGAGTTCATAAGTCAACTTATACTTTAAGAAGTTATCGCTAATATATTGATTTAATAAGATTAAATAGATGTAATTCTTTCTCCGGGCAGAATTTTAACGCCGTTTTTTGTCAGTGCGTCAATCGCTTCATCAACATCATCAAAACGGAAAATAATAACCGCATTGTCACCTGAGCGTTCAACAAAAGCGTACATATATTCAACATTGACATTGTTCTTATCAAGTGTTTGCAGGATCGATGTCAGTCCGCCAGGAGAGTCTGAAACTTCGACTCCAATCACATGCGTTATACTGACAGTGAAGCGCTGTTCTTTTAAGACTTGAAGAGCTTTCTTGCTGTCATCAACAATTAACCGCAAAATTCCAAAATCTGAGGTATCCGCTAATGATAAAGCACGGATATTAATTCCGTTTTCGCCGAGAATCCCGGTAATTTCAGCAAGCCGACCTGATTTGTTTTCAATAAAAATTGAAATCTGTTCAACTTTCATAACTGCCTCCTTAGGACTCTGTGGGACGATTATCAACCACCCGCTTGGCTTTGCCTTCACTTCGGGTGATAGTTTTAGGTTCTACCAGACGCACTTTACAGGTAACACCCAGCAGGTCTTTGATATCTTTTCTGATTCTGTTTGAAAGTCCTTGTAAAACCTTAATTTCATCGGAAAAGGTTTGCTCATTAACTTCAACCTGAACTTCCAGGGTATCAAGTTTTCCATCACGCTCAACGATCAGTTGATAATGGGGCTCAACGCCATCAATGTTAAAAAGAACCGACTCTATTTGGCTCGGGAAGACATTGACACCGCGAATGATCAGCATGTCATCACTGCGGCCACTTAATCGTTCAATGCGGGCGTGGGTGCGACCACAAATACAAGGTTCCTTTATCAAGCGGGTAATATCCCGAGTACGATAGCGAATCAGCGGGATTCCCTCTTTTGTGATGGTGGTAATGACCAGTTCACCTTTTTCACCATCGGGTAGCACTTCACCTGTTTCAGGGTTAATAATTTCCGGGATAAAGTGATCTTCCCAAATATGCAGTCCGTTTTGCGCTTCAATACATTCGATTCCGACACCCGGACCGAGAATTTCTGATAAACCATATATGTCAATTGCCTTGATGTTAAGTTTCGCTTCAATTTCCTGGCGCATACTTTCACTCCAGGGCTCAGCTCCGAGAATGCCAACCTTAAGTTTCAATTTGCGAATATCGATCCCCTCCTCTGCCGCAACCTCTGCCAGATACAAACTATACGACGGGGTACAGGTCAGGACTGTCGAACCAAAATCCTGCATGATCATCAGCTGTTTTTTTGTATTACCACCTGACATGGGGATAACTGATGCCCCAACCCGCTCTGCACCATAGTGCGCACCCAGGCCACCGGTAAACAATCCATAACCATAAGCATTATGAATAATATCCCCTTGATGGGTTCCTGCAGCAACAAAAGACCGCGCCATCAACTCAGTCCAGTTTTCAATGTCTCGCCTGCTGTAACCGACAACTGTTGGTTTTCCAGTGGTTCCCGATGAGGCATGAATGCGGACGATTTGTTCCAACGGCACGGCAAACAAGCCATAAGGGTAGCTATCACGCATATCCTGTTTTAAGGTAAATGGAAGTTTCTGCAAATCTGCCAGGGACTTAATGTCAGCAGGCTTAATTCCCAGTCTATTGAAAGAATCACGATAAAATGGGACTGTGGCGTAGACCTTTTCGACTGTCTGCTGCAGACGTTTTAGCTGTAACGATTCGATTGCTTCTCGTGGCAACGTCTCAAAGTCGTTATTCCAAATCATTGTTATTTCTCCAAAAGAGTAGAATTCCCTGTTTATTTAATCCGGCAGCCAGAGTCAAAGGCTTTAAGGTTGACTTCAAGGAGTCGTGGGGGAATCATTTTGCGTAATGCAGTCAACCAGAGTTCTCGATCAAATTCCAAAATGTTTGAAAGAGCACCAAGGAGGACAGTGTTGACTGCTTTAGCGTTTCCCGCTGCCAAAGCTAGATCCAATCCACTGACAACTGTGGTTGTCGGAAATTGCTGCCGAATGTTTTCCGGAATGTTTTCAGGATACGCTTGCTTGCCAAGAGCCACGGAAGGTGGCGCTATTTTCCAATCATTGACAATCACCCGACCATTTTTACGCAATAGAGGCAGGTAGCGACATGTCTCTAACATTTCGAAGCTGAAAAGAATATCGACTTCCCCCTCAGGGATAATGGAAGAATAGACTTTTTCTCCATAACGGACATGAGAAACGACACTGCCACCACGTTGCGACATACCATGGATTTCATTTTTCTTCACGTCCAGACCAGCCATCAACATCACTTCAGAGATAACTTCACTCGCCAGTAGAATCCCTTGACCACCGACTCCAGCTATCAATATATTTTTAACTTTACTCATGAGTTTTCACCACATTCCTGGAAAGCATCAAATCCGCAGGTTTGTTGGCAGACTTTACAGCCAGTGCAGATAATTTTATCAATATTGGATTTTTTATTCTCTTCATCCCAAGTAATTGCCGGGCAACCGAGGCGCAAACACGCTTTACAACCGGTGCATTTATCGTGGTCTACAAAAAGTGGCGTGCGGCGCTCCAGATTGTCGCGCGGAACCAACATACATGGCCGACTTGTGATGATGACAGACGTTTCCGGACGCGCCATCTCTTCACGAATGGTTTTGCGAGTCAGGGCTATATCATAAGGGTCAATGACTCTGACATGTTCGACACCAACGGCTCGACAGAGCTGCTCCATATCAACACGTGGAGCCTCCAGGTTATTCAACGTATACCCAGAAGTTGGATTTTCCTGCCGCCCAGTCATTGCAGTAATACGATTGTCGAGAATAATAACGGTTGCAGCGGCTTGATTATAAACCATATCCATGAGACCGTTGATACCTGTGTGCAGGAAGGTTGAATCACCAATGATGGCAACGACCTTTCGCTGTTCCTCCGCAGAGAGAACTTTACTGATACCTGTTGCATTGCCAATACTGGCTCCCATGCAGATACATGTATCCATAGCCGACAGTGGTGGCATAAACCCCAAGGTATAACAGCCAATATCCCCGGTGACATACGCTTTTGCGCGGTTGAGCTCCATAAAGACACCACGGTGCGGGCATCCGGGACACATGTTCGGTGGACGTTGAGGTAAATCACTTGAGGTGTCTTCTTTTGGAATATCGGTGCCGAAAAGATCCTGCTGCAACCGACCGGGGGTCAGTTCACCGCAGATAGATATCTTGGCTTTACCCGTAACTTTGATCCCCATAGCCTGAACCTGTTCTTCAATAAACGGATCCAGTTCCTCAACAACATAGAGGGTTTCATAGTTGGCGGCAAAATCTCGAATCATCTGCTTTGGCAATGGATAAACCATACCCAGCTTAAGGATGTCGGCATCAGGCATTGTTTCTTTGACATATTGGTAGGAAACGCCGGAAGTAATGACGCCAACCTTCCCCTCCCCTTTTTCGATCAGATTAAAAGATTGCTGACAGGCCCATTTTTCGAGGTCGAGGGTGCGCTGTTCAACAATCACATGGCGCTTGCGGGCATTACCGGGAAGCATCACCAGCTTTGCTGGATTCCTCTCCAGTTTTGGCTCAGGAATATCCGTTGGACGCTCCCCCAAAAAAACCGCTGACTTGGAGTGGGAAATCCGGGTCGTAGTCCGTAAAAAAACCGGAGTATCAAATTGCTCACTGACTTCAAAAGCTAACTTTGTAAAATCGAGAGCTTCCTGACTGTCAGCAGGTTCGAACATCGGAACTTTGGCAAACTTGGCAAAGTTCCGGTTGTCCTGCTCATTTTGTGAAGAATGCAATTCAGGATCATCAGCGGTCACCAGTACCAACCCACCACGTACTCCAGTATAAGAGAGAGTAAACAATGGGTCAGCAGCAACATTGACACCAACGTGTTTCATGGTGACCAGCGCCCGGGCCCCACCAAAACAGGCCCCGATACCAACCTCTAAGGCGACTTTTTCGTTTGGTGCCCAGGAAGAATTGATCTCCTGATATTGAGTGATATTTTCAAGAATTTCGGTACTGGGTGTTCCAGGATAAGCACACGCAACAAGTGCTCCTGCCTCATAGGTACCACGCGCTATAGCTTCATTTCCAGAGAGTAGAACTTTTTTCATAATAGCCCTTGAATAGATGGAATCAGGTCAACGTAAAGGATGAATAAAAATCTTTGGGATAATAGGCAATTGCTACGAGTCTGTCAAATTGATCATGAGACCTTCCAATAAGCCTGAATCAGAAACCCGTAGACTTGAAAGTTGGAGGGAGTTGAGAAGAAAAAGAACAATCTCCAGCCCAGGCAGAATCAAATCCCCGCGACCTGGTTCCATTCCGGTTATTGCCTCAATTTCGCTGACTGACATGAGTTTAAGTTTTTGTTGAAGTTCAATCATCCAATCAAATGATAATACATGGTTATTAATTTTTCTGGCATCATACTCAAATAAACGCAACTGTATTGCAGCCAGAGTCGTAATGGTTCCGGCAGTGCCGATCAGTTGATACTCTGTCCCTTCGAGACATGCTTGCTGGAGACTTTCAGTCATCGGTTTAAAAACTCTCTCAATCTGCTTTTTTCTTTCTTCTGCCGAAGAAAATTCTTCACAAAGGCGAACAACACCAATGGGGAAACTTTGTTGAAAATGTATGTGACCAGCAATGATGCATGTTAATTCGGTGCTCCCGCCACCGATATCGACGATTATAGCGGCATCAGGTATTGGCTCAATGACGGATAAAACCCCTTGGGTTGTCAAAAAAGCTTCTTCCTGCCCGTCAATAATTTCAATTTTCAACCCTGTGGCTGCATAAACTTTGTCTAGAAAAACATCCCTATTCCTGGCGCGACGCAAAGCTGCGGTGCCAACAATTTTCGATCGAGAAATGCTGTCTGAAGACATTATTTTTTGGTAGGATTTCAGGGCATCAAGACTTCTACACATAGCCGCATCCGACAGCCCTTTGGCTTCAGAAAAATCACCAGCCAGGCGTGTTATCTGCCGGTAGTATTTCGGACTTGATTGACTTTTGTGTGCATCATCGGCAATCAGCATCCTGATGGTATTACTACCAACATCTATAGCCGCATTCATCTATTTTGTCCCGGAAATAGCTTCAGAAATATTATACGTGTGGTCGCCAATTTTTTCATAACAGTGCAGCATGTCGATAAAAATCAGACCGGGTCGAACGGCACATTCCCCGGTGTGAAGACGTTGTATATGATTAGAGCGTAAGCGCTCTTCAAGTTCATCAATGGCATCTTCATATTCAATTGCCCTGGAGCTAAGGGATTTGTCCTCTACATCCATGGCCTTGACCACAACCTGCAGAAATTCAACGGCCCGTTCGGCGATATCACTGACTTCATTTTCACCAAGATTTGTAAATTTAATTTTACCCTGATATTTCTTCATCCCAAGCTTCCAGAGATTCTCACAAAAATCACCTATCCGCTCAAGATCATTGGCTATATTCATCAACGATCCAAGGGACTCAGATGTTTCTGTCGAAATGGACTTTTGCGAAAGTTTTACCAGAAAATTTAATATTTCACGCTGTAATATATCGACTAACGCTTCTTTTTTTTCGAGGGAATGTATTCGCGTAAAATCGCCATCTTCCAGAAAGAGTGTGGTTTCCTCTACCATTTCAACAACAACTTGTGCCATTCTCATCGTTTCGCGGCGTGCTTGTCCAATGGCTACCGGAGGTGTGTTCAGTACTCGGTCGTCAATAAATTTCACCTGAAGAACATCAAGACTGTCTTCACCACGGATTATCAGAGTTGAAATTTTTGCCAACAAACCAATGAAAGGGAGAAAGACTATTGTATTAATGATATTAAATAATGTGTGAGTATTGGCAATATGGCGGGCGATGTATGGCTTATCGCCAATTGCTGCCGCAAAGCTATTGGCCTGAGCTTGTGTCTGGATAACAAAATCAGCGTCTCCCGGAGTCACAGAAGAAACAACCTTCATAAACACGGGTAACAATATCAGCATATAAAGGACACCAATTATATTAAATAAAAAATGGGAAAATGCTGTTCTTTTGGCAGCGAGATTAGTGCCAATTGCAGCAATATTCGCGGTAATCGTCGTGCCGATATTTTCACCAAGGATAAGGGCAACACTCGCCTCAAATGAAATCAATCCAGAACTTGCCAAAGCCAGAGTAATTCCGATAGTGGCACTACTACTTTGAACAATAATTGTCAGTAACGCGCCGATAAAAACACCAAGCAATTTATAATCCCCAACCAGTAAAAATAAATGATTAAAATCCTCACTGGCTTTTAAAGGGATAAATGCATGTTGCATTGTGGAAAGACCGAGAAAAACGAGACCAAATCCAAGGATGATTTCACCAACATAGGTATGTTTTTTATTTCTACTGAAGAGTCTGAGGCCAGCTCCAAATCCTATTGCAGGGAGTGCAAAATTAGTGATTTTAAAAGCTATCAATTGGGCAGTAATCGTCGTCCCTATATTTGCACCTAAAACGACACCAATTGCCTGGATTAAAGATAGTAGGCCCGAATTAACGAAACCGACGACCATGACTGTTGTGGCACTAGAAGATTGAATAAGGGCAGTGACGGCAACGCCAACCAAAGCCCCGACAAATCGGTTGTCAGTCAGTGAGGCTAATATTTTCCGCATCTTGTCGCCGGCTATTTTCTGTAAACCTTCCGACATGATTTTCATGCCGAACAGAAACATTCCCAGACCACCCAGCAAGCCAAATATCAACTGCTGATTCAATAATGCAGACATGATTCCTCCAAGAAAGGTCTCTCAGAAAAACGGATATACAGGAACAATAGACAGCCCCAATTAGCGCGCGGCGATAATAAGGTGAACAAAGATTGTTTAAAAAAAATCGGCATAATAAAATGCCGACTCATGTAAAAACTTTTGATATCATTTGCTTTTTCGGGCCAGGCTCGCTGTAAGCATGGTGCGGTAGTCATTTTTAGCGTGACGTATTCTGGCACTGAAAATTCTGACAATATTCAGGGTTAACTGCAGGCCAAGACGCGGTTTTTCACTCACAAGAGCGTTGAAACTTTTCCTGTTTAAGCTATACAAAATAGCATCCTTCTCGATACTGGCTCTGACAACACGATGACCACCATCAATAACAGCCATCTCGCCAAACACGTCTCCCGTACCAAGAGTAATCAGATCGACTTCGTCAACCTCTGCCAGCATCTGTGATATTTTGACTCGACCCTGCTTGATCAGATAAAGAGATTCTCCTGGCATATTTTCGACAAAAACGGTCTTCCCTGCTTGAAGCTGATTTATGGTAAAAATGGAACTGAGATACCCTATTTCTGTTGCTGCCATTCCGGCAAAAACAGGACTATTGGTCAGATCTGTGAAATTTACTTGGCTCATATTCGCCCTCTCCCCTCAAATTTAAAAATCAACATTTATAATTTTCAGCATATTGCATATAATTCAAGGCAGACTGCTTAAGATCTTCAACTTCTTGCTCTGACAAATGACGCTTATATTTTGCTGGAGCACCAGCATACAAGGTTCCCGAAGGAATGTGAGTTCCTGGAGTCACTAAAGATCCGGCAGCAACCATTGCGTCGGTATCAACCTCGGCACCATCAAGCACAACGGCCCCCATACCAATCAGACATCGATTGCCAATTTTACAACCATGCAAGGTGACATTATGACCAATAGTCACGTCATCACCAACAACAGTTGAATGGGTTGCTTGAGTCACATGAATCACCGACCCGTCCTGGATATTGGTTCTTGCTCCAATGCGAATGGAATTAACATCACCACGGACAACAACCTGAAACCAGACACTTGACCCGGCGCCTATCACGACATCACCGATAATATCTGCTGAATCAGCACAAAAAACACTTCCATCTAATTGGGGAGAAACCCCTTGATAATTGTACAGCATAGTATACCTTTTAATAAAAAAGACCCATTCACTTAAATGTGAACGGGTCTTTTTTATAAGTTATATAACAACCAAGAAAATCAGCTGTCGACTCGTTCCCGTAGTTCTTTTCCAACTTTGAAGAAAGGCAACTTTTTCTCATTGACCTGGATAATTTCACCAGACTTTGGATTGCGGCCCATATAAGCTTTATAGTCTTTAACCATAAAACTACCAAAACCACGAATTTCAATCCGATCATTATCAATCAACGCCTGTGACATCGCATCGAAGATCAGATTGACTATCTGTTCAGCCTTTTTGTAGGTCAAGTTATTCTTGATTGATAATGTCTCTACCAGTTCAGATTTGTTCATAATACCCCCTTACGGGTTTTAGAGGATCAATATCCAGATCAGTTAATACATGAGACTATACAATATATTTAGATCATGTCAAGAAGAGTCATATACATTTCAACTATTTGGGTGGAATCAGATGATAGTAAATGGTGACAACGTCCAGATAACTTTGGCATCTTCATCACCAACATTTTCCCAGCGATGGGGTAAATGGGACTTGAAACAAAGGCTATCCCCTGCTTCAAGATTGTATACTTCATCAGCGATAGTCATTTTCAACTGCCCCTCCATCAGGTAAATCAGTTCATCACCGGGGTGGTACATATTCGTTTTACCACTTTTTCCACCTTTTTGAACGGTACAGTAAAACGACATGAATTGAGGATCTCGAAGCCCCGAGGTGAATGATTCCGTGTGCATATTGTGTTCATCATCATAAACCGTCTTATCACGACCACCAGGACGAGTATGAACAATTTCGTGGGAGGTTGACACGTCTTCTACAAAATAATTTATGCTTTTATCAAAAACCGTAGCAAGGCGCATGAGTATTTCTACAGAAGGGATAGTCAGTCCCCGTTCAATTCTGGAGATCATATTCGATGAAACTTGAGACTTTTCAGCAAGAATTTGGATTGTTAAATCTTGTTTCAACCGAATTTCTTTTAATTTTTTGCCGACGATTTTTTTAACTTGCATGAGTCATATTCCCTTCACCTGAAACAGGTTAGTAGCAATAATTTTAAACATTCGGTGGTGGTGAAACAATCCAGAGAACCTTGGCCTGTTGGTTATTAATATTTTTCCAACTATGTGGCAAGGTTGCTTTAAAACTTAAAGAATCACCTTTGTCCAAATGATACTCTTCACCCTCTATAACAAAATCCAAGCTGCCTTCAAGAACCATTGCGAACTCTTCACCTGTATGCACCATTCCCCCTTCACCGCTATCACAATAAGGTTCAAGGGTGTCGACAAATACCGAAAATCCAGGATCACGTAAGCCTTGAGTAAGACTTGTTATCTGGTGTTTATCTTCAAAAAAGAAGATGGGCTCACCCTGTCCTGAAGGAGTAAAAACGATATTGTTACCTTTTTCAGCCTCCTCCACAAAATAACTCAGACTCAGCCCGAGCGAATCAGCCAATTTCATAAGTATTTCAACAGATGGAATAGTCAATCCTCGCTCAATTCTGGAAATCATATTTGATGAAACATGTGACATTTCTGCTAGATTTTGAATTGTTTTGTCACGTTTAAGGCGGGATGATTTTAGCTTGCGACCAATCAGTTTTTTTACCATTTCACAACACTCCATTGTAATTTTAAAAAAGTGTTCTACCACCCAAGGGGGAGACTGTCAACCCTTATATGGGATAAATAATTCATTGATGGTAGTCCATATTGGGTAATTGACTATTTCAGGAGCGCGATAATGGTTCAGAACTGGAACAAATAAATTTAACAGGACAGATTTACCTGATCGAGTTGTTCACGAATTTTAGTCAATAATTCAATTGGCTGGATGGGTTTATTTAAAAGGGTCACCTCTTCCCTAAAAAGTCCTTGTTCGTGGAGTGAGTCAAAAGTGTAGCCACTCATAAAAATAACAGGAATCTGAGTCTTTTTCCGGATTTCTTGATAAAATTCTGGGCCTTTAATTCCTGGCATGACAACATCTGAGAGAATCAGAGCTAAATCATTTCTGTTCTGATCCAGAACTTTAAGAGCCGACTTCGCGCAGTCACTTACAATGACCTGATAACCCACAGTACTTAAGATACTACTTGTTGACTCACGTACAAGAGGATCATCTTCAACCAGGAGAATTGTTTCTTTTCCCCCAGGAAGCTGTGTGCTGGATGAAACGGTTGAATCCGCGACAGGCTGATTGGTTAAAGGAAGGTAAATCTTAAACAAAGAACCTTTCCCAGAAATACTGTCTACCAGGATGTATCCCTTGTGCTGCTTAACAACACCCCAGGCCATGGCAAGGCCAAGACCCGTCCCCTTGCCAGTATCTTTAGTCGTAAAAAAAGGATCAAAAATTTTCTGTTGAATTTCTTTGGGGATACCCACTCCACTGTCTGCAACTTGGATCAAAGCATAAGTACCGGGCTCTCCATATCCATGCATCTGGCAAAAACTGCGATCAATTTCAGTTAGTTCTGTTGAAATTTTTAATTCACCACCATCAGACATAGCGTCACGAGCGTTGGTCGCCAAATTTACCAATACCTGTTCAATTTGTGAAGAATCGGCCAAGACAACAAGCTGCTGCTTTGATAGTGACAATGTTTTTTTGATCCGCTCTCCAATGACACGGCTGAAGAAATCCTGGATATCCAGGATCAATTTATTCAAATCAACAGGGGTCGAGGGTTCTGACTTCTTACGACTGTATGCAAGCAGACCATGGGTGAGTTTGGAGCCACGCTCGGCAGCTTCTCCAATCTTTTTAATCTTGGATAACAGTTTAGGATTGTCAGCAGTTTGCGATTCCAATAAACCAACGTAGCCAGAAATAACCGTCAAGATATTATTAAAATCATGAGCAATGCCGCCAGTCAGTGTTCCGATAGCTTCCATACGTTGAGAATGTTGTAACTGTTTTTCCAATGTCTTTCTACGTGAAATATCAATAAATGTAATAACCCCACCAACAAGTTGATTATCCCGACTCATCGGATGTCCCCAATATTCCACTGGGATTTGATGGCCATCCCGATGGGCAAAAAAACCATCTTCGCTACTAATTTTCTCACCAAGGGTAATTGATGAAATAAAAGGACAAACATTCGCTGGAGAATCAAAATTATCAGGAATTTTAGAGCTGATTAACTGCCAAAAACTTTGCCCAATCAAATCCTGTTCATCGGTATAGCCAAGAATTTTTACGGCTGAAGGGTTACAAAACTCAACCGAACCCGTTAAATCAATACCAACGATTGCTTCAGCGGTTGAATTAAACAAAGTTCTCAACATCTCTTCACTGTGAGAAAGTTCGCGAACATAATGCATACGTTCACATTCCGCAGCCGCGCGTGAAGCGATAACAGAAAAAAGTTCTTCTACGTGAGGAATTGCTTGCAAAGGACGGTGTGAATGGGCACAGACCATTCCCAAAACTTGCCGGTCATGACCGAGCATGGGACAGCCAATAAAACTTGATATCTGTTGAAGAATTTTATGATCAGTTGTTGGAAATAACGAATTAACTTTTTCCGGATAAAAGCAGAATTGCCCACCCATAATTTCACGAAATGGGGGAAAGTCTAACGGGAGGTAAGATGGAGGTAGTTGATCGTCTGCAAAGAAACTTGACTTGACCTCAAGGTGATCCCCTTGTAACAAGGTAATGTATGCCCCGTCAACATCAAGCCAGTGACAAAGATTCTGAGCAATTTCATCCAGGCATTCCTGCCCAGTCAGGCCAACGGTGCTTCGAACTAAGGCTTGAATCGATGCTTCGTAATTTTCACGCAAAGTAATATCACGTGCAACCGAGAAGTAAACTTTTTTACCATCTAACTCAAATAGTTGGCTACCAATTTCTACCGGGATCCAATGACCACCACTCCCTAGCAAATCAGTCTTAAACAAAGTCTTGCCAGTCGCTTGAATACTCTCAAGAATAGCCTTAAATGCGTCGCTGTCCTCAAGTGCTATTCGGTTAATTGTGTAAGGAGACAATGCAAGGAGTTCATTGCGGCCCATCTGCAGCATTTCACAGGCAACATCGTTAACTTCAATATATCTTCCTGGTGAGCCATCAGGCCCACATTCAGAAATAAAAACAGCATCGGCGATACCGTTAAAAAGACGCAAAAAATATTCCCCATCCTGCTGTAATTTTGCTATATCCATCATGACCCTCACTGAAAATTTATTCCAAGACATTGTAACGATTGAAAAATAAAATCGCTAGGAGTTTGATGTATTAATGAATAAAAAATTCCTTTGCAAAGAACAACAACTATGCTAGTTTTCATCGGTTCTAAAAACAGCTATAGGAGAAAGATGCATGACCTCAATTTTAATAGGGCTTCATATTATTGTTTCAATCGCTTTGATTGTTATCGTTCTTTTGCAGATGGGTAAAGGCGCGCAGGCAGGAGCTTCATTTGGTGCCGGAGGCAGTCAGGCGATGTTCGGATCTACCGGCGGAAACTTCATGAGTAAGGTCACCGTTGCAGCTGCAGTCATATTTATGTTGACCAGTTTGAGTTTGGCTTATTTCTATGGTTCGGCCACGTCACAAACAGTAATGCCGAGCACTGTAGAAGCACCAGCTTCAACGCCGGCACCAGCACCTGATCAAAAGTAACAATTTATTATTGACAACTGAAGATTCGGTTGAGTATAAAGTACAACCAATTTGCCGAAGTGGTGGAACTGGTAGACACGCCATCTTGAGGGGGTGGTGGGCAATTGCTCGTGCGAGTTCGAGTCTCGCCTTCGGCACCAGTTATTAAGCTTGAACTACAGGCTTTACGTTAAGGCCCGACTAAATGTCGGGCCTTTTCTTTTGCCTTGATTCTACTACATTGTGTCCTAAAGTGTGTACTAATTATCTTCTTTTTGTAATGCCCATTGGGCTGCCACAATTGCTCAATTTTGACAAAGAAGGAACAGTTTAGGATACTGCTCTGTCGGTTCTCACTCTCCGTTAGGGATCACAAGTCATGCTCAGCTCATCCAACAATTCAAATCACGCATCTTCACAATCGGTCATGGCTCTTTGTGCAGCGTGTTCCGCAGGCTTCTTTTGGGGAACTGGTGCTGTGGTCGTGAATATACTCATTGCAAAGCATGGCCTCACGCCTGAAAACATCTCGTTCTGGCGGTTCACAGTTGGTGCTGTGATACTACTCACAATTTTCGGGAGGCAAATTCATTGGCAGCAACTGCGACCCCTCATGATGACTGTGCTCGTTGCAGGTACTGCTATGGCCGGATATGTTCTGTTCTGGTTCCTTGGAATTGAACACATTGGCGCCGCACTTCCAACATTGATCGCCCTATGCTTACCTCCAGTCCTTGTGACCGTCTTCGCACTTTTCCGGGGACAGGAAACACTTAACGTTCATCTTTTTGCTGTGTTAGCTGCCGCATTGACTGGTACGATCTTGATCGTGTCTCGACATGGCACTGGAGCTGGCACTACAGATCAACACGAACTGATTATTGGCGTTTCGTATTCTTTTGGGTCTGCAATTCTTTATGCTGGTTTCGCACTTATCAGCGGCCGTCTTGCCACCCGTCTTGGCACCGGACAGGCAACCACGTGCCTGACTATCGTAGCAGCGTTGGTCATGGGTCTCTCCTCGCTGTACCGACCTCTTTACTGGCCAGCAGGCATTCTCCCTCAAGCCTGGTTCCTCTACCTTGGCGTGGTGACTGCCGCACTTGCCCTGCTCGCTTTCAGTTGGGGTGCCGCACGGCTAACCCCGACAGCATTGACGGTTGCCACGCTGGTCGAACCGCTCACCGCAGTGTTGCTGGCGGCTCTTTTCCTAGGAGAACATCTGGGGATTTTGCAGTGGCTCGGAGGGTTTCTGCTGCTGCTGAGTATCTGGGGGCTTGGACGTAGACGGACCTTGCCGGTACTGTAGTTTCGGAGACATAACAAGATCTGACAATGACTGTCAGATTAGGTCCAGGTTGTTGCAGACCAGCCCAACCTGATTTTCACAACCGGTAAAATTTGAAGTTTCCTAACAACACATAACAAAATAACATACATAAAAACTTAGCCCGACCAGAATGCTCTCTCGGTTGAGCTTTTTTGTTTCGCAGAAAAGAGCCATCCCATGATCCACATCCGCAATATCACCGACTGCCATCACATCATCGACAAACCCGAACTGTACCGCGAAGTGACATCCTATTTGCTGTACTGCCTGTATGAAATCCAGTATGCCGGAACATCATTTGAGGACGATATCGGTGTGTTTGGTGGCAGACATTACTTAATTGCACAACTCCATAATTTTCAGTAAGGTTAAATTTTCACGCTGAAGATTGACAAAGTCTTAAGACCTATCTTAAATAATTAAATCCATTATTTTATGCGCTAACCAAGCGAGTAGCAAGCTAGCTGGAGGGTATTATGTCGTACAAAATGTCTTATGTCGATGATGGTTTCATCTTGACTTTCAAGGGTGATGTAACAATACAGGAACTGAATCAGGCTAATAGTGCTATCCACCAACATCCAAATTTCGATATTCACAGATACCAAATAGTTAACTTTTTAGATGCTGATTTGTCTTCGGTAACCGAAAACGATGGAAGGATTCCAGCTCAACTTGATTCCATAGCAGCGCGGAAAAATGAGAATGTAAACGTTGCGTTTGTTGCGCAGGGAGCACACACATTACGTGTAGTCGAGGGATATCTTTCTGCCGCTCAAGCTAGCAACAAAAAATGGAAATTTAGGGCATTTTCTACTTTTGTGGATGCTTTGGCATGGTCAAAAAATAAATAAAGAAATAAATAGAAGTCAGAAATGCTATTGTTGAAGAAGCTGTCGGAGCATACCCGGTGGCTTTTCTGTTTCAAAAGGTCTAAGTAGTGACAAAAGTCAATGAAGTTTTGCTTAGCAGAGTCTGTTATGGTCTTGTTTTCAATCGGGGTTTGCCCAACATCATCTGAATAATTCAGTGAAACTCTGGCGTTGAGCTTCACTCCCCAACATCACCAGTTCACAATCCAGCTCAAGAACCGTTGAAGCTGTTACAGGAACGACGACACCATCGGGCTGACGCAACGCCAGCACGTTCAGGCCTGTCTGTGCCCGGATGTGGCTGTCGGCCAGTAGCAGCCCATCCATGCTTGCAGGCATTGGAACATAAAAAAGGTCGAAACCCTCACCCAGGATCACCGACTCTCGATGCTGCAGCAGCGACATAATAGTCTCTGCGCCCAGAGAAGGGTAGCTCAGTACAAAGTCAGCACCGGCTCGATGAATCGCTTCTATGTTCCGCTCGTGAGTGATGCGGCTGATGACTCTGAGCTCGGGATTGAGGCGACGACAATAAACTGCCAGGTAGATATTCATGGCGTCATCGTTGGTGGTGAGCAGCACGCTGGGAGCATCAGCCAATCCCGCTCCCATAAGTAGTTCCCGTTCGGCTGCGTCACCGATGAACAATTTATCAGCGACTCCCTGCAGAGAATTTCGCAAGGCCTCCTCGCGTTCGATCATGTGAACGCACACGCCATGACTCCGGAGGGCTTTTGTACAGGCAAAACCGACTTTCCCGCCACCAATCACGAGGACCGGATTAAAGTTGGTATTGTAGATAACCAGGTAAGCATTGAGGCTGGATATCTGCTCATCGGACCCCATTACCACCGGAAAACTCCCGTCGACGAGGATGGTTTCAGGAGTCACCGGGACCATGCGCCCCCGATCCCACACAGCGACCACATTCAAGCCAAAAGCCTCCCTTAATTTCACTTCCTTTAAGGTACGACCGACAAGCGGGGTGTTATGCACCGGAAATTCCGCAATCATCAGTTCTCCCATCCGACCGACCACGTGGCATTGGAGATGTCCGGCGCTGACACGATGGGCAAGGTGCTCACCTAGCTGGAGCTTGAGGGGGAGAACGTGGTTGCTACCGGTCAGTTCCAGAAGGTCGATTGACTGCTCTTGTTCTACCACCGCAGTGATAGGCGCTTGTAAGGAAATGTCACGGATCGTCAGGGTGATATTTGTGTTAACCGTGTCGGTACAGTTTGCGATGATCATCCGCGCATGCTCCACTTGCAACGCTTCGTAGGTTGTCCGGTCTTCTACGCGTCCGGTCACCACCGGCACTCCGTCGATGTGCAGCTGCACAGCCTTTACCGGGTCCGGTTCGATCACAAAGTGGGGGATGTTATGAAGTCGCAGCCGCGACATCAATGCAGTTGCCAGACTGTCCAGATTGCATAAAATGACATGGTCCCGAGTACCTAGGGGGACAGCTCTAGGTGCATGAAACCGCATTCGGGACTCCATCCACGGTGCGTAGAAAAAGCGAATGAATACGAAAGGCAGTACGATCAGAAGCAGCACAACACCGGTCAGGAGAACCACAATACTGAACATGCGACCAACATCACTGTGGAAGGTGATGTCGCCGAAGCCGAGGGTCGTCATGACGGTTAGAGCCCAGTATACACCCGTGAGCCAAGAATGTTCCTGACCCTCAAAGTGGTACATGATAACGTGGAAACCAACGGCAAAGAGCGCGACAGTCACCACCAGCAGAAGAATATAGCTAGCCAGCGCGCGAATATTGGGACGGGCGCGTGCCGGAAGCAGGACAGTCAGCAACTGGCTCGTTAGAAACTTCATCAATTCTCCGTGATAATACAGATCATTCTTGAAAAACAGCTTAACGTTTTCGACCAAATTATCTTCTAAAAAAACCAATATATCCGTAGTCAAGTAATTGCATTACAAGTTATCCCTCCCTTGACCTTAGGCAGAGAAAACCCATTAAAAATAGCAACATAACCATAAGTTACCATAGTTAAAATATTTCTGCGAAACATTTGATGCCGGTTGTCAAATGATGCTGTCCTGTCGTTGAATCGCATTGTCTACTAGTTGAACTAACACTTTTTATTCTCAAAAATAGTAAGAAATCATATTTTGTTTAATTTAAAGGTTTGATTTTTGTTTCAAAAAACGACCGTTTCCTAAAGCAACCGCTTAAAACAATACCTGGCGCTCATTTCTAAGCCAATTTCGCCTCATATTGACATCTAAAAACAAAGCATTTACTAAGCCGTGAGACAGTGATATTGATAAGACTGTTTTTACATAAGTGGCCGATATTATGAATGAATCTCATATATACACATCACATAAGGAGATCATATTGAGAGAATTATTGGTTATGCAAGAATGTCAACTGAGGATCAATACCAATCAGTGCAGGTTGACGAATTAACAAAAGCTCGTGGTAAGCCTCTTCCAAATTTATACTGATATCATTATCATCGCGATGACAAAGAACATTTTCCGCTTCTTGGCGAAGCTTTTGTTAAAACTATCGTCCTGTGTCACAATATAATTCATTTTAAGTAGAAGACAGGATCATGTTCTGCTTGACTTTTCTCTCTTTGGGGCTCATCAGACCTTATTCCATCTTCTAATTTCGGAGCATATAAAATGGCTGCTGACATTTGTTTTACTCTGGACAAAGAAAACAGAATCATAAAAACTAATGCAGCTTGGGAATTGTTTGCCCATGAAAATGGAGCCCCAGAATTAACCGGCAAACGGATTCACGGCAAGCCTTTGTTCTCGTTTATCACTGACGACGTTACCCGAATGCATGTTCGCCTGATGCTCGGCTATGTCCGAACAATGAAAAAAACTATTGTTCGTGAATATCGCTGTGACAGTGATCGATTAAAGCGGTTTATGCAGATGAAATTGACACTTCTTGAGAATGGTCAGATAGAATTGGCACACACAACTTTGCGTGTTGAGCCATTAACACCGGCACTAGCTTTTCACTATAAACCGGACTCACCTGCTGCGGTTCTTCGCTGTAGCAATTGTAATTCTTTACGGGTTAAAGAATGTTGGCAAGAACCTGAATCGGCGCAGAATGGGCCTCATCTTACACAAACCTCTATTCCAACAGTCTATACAATTTGTGATAGCTGTCAGGATCAGATGGAGCTGTATGTTTCTGACAAGTAAAACACCTTTTAAATATTGAGGAAGCCATGGCAGATCAAAAAAAAACATCAAAATCACTCGAACCTAATTGTTATGTTGGCGTTGGTGCCTCAGCTGGAGGACTAGAAGCACTGGAAAGCTTCTTTCGTAAAATGCCGGCGGACACCGGAATGGCTTTCATTGTGATTCAGCATCTGTCTCCTGACTACAAAAGCCTGATGACAGATATCCTTTCCAAGAAAACGGCATTGGATGTTTATCAGGCCGAAGAAGGGATGAAGGTCGAGGCTAACACGATATATCTGATTCCGCCGAAGATGGATTTACGAATTTTTAATGGAAAGCTGACCCTTTCGGAAAAACAGGTGAATCGTGGCGTTAACTTTCCGATCGATCTCTTCCTCAGCTCTCTTGCTCAGGACCAGGGGCGTCATGCCGTGGGCATCATTCTGTCTGGAACTGGAAGCGATGGTACCCGTGGCTTACGAGCCATCAAAGAAGAAGCCGGGCTGGTTATGGTTCAGGATGTCGAGACAGCGGCTTTTGATGGCATGCCAAGAAGTGCAATTGCTGCAGGTGTCTCCGATTTTGTTCTCGCTCCGGAGTTGATGGCAGAGCAACTGCTGAGTTACGTTAATCATCCATTTAAAGCTGGGCAGCAAAGTCGCCGGGTGTTACCTGAAAATGAAGATTCGCTGACGCGATTGTTTTCTCTGTTACGGGAAAAGCACGGCGTTGACTTCAGTGACTATAAGCCGGCAACCATTATCCGCAGAATTGAGCGTCGGATTGCCATTAATCAGGTGTCGAACTTAGAAGATTATTTAGGATATATCCATCGCCATCCAACGGAAATCACTGAACTATACAGGGAGTTTCTGATTGGTGTCACAAGCTTCTTCCGCGATACTGATGCGTTTACACTTCTGGCGGATAAATACATCCCTGAACTGCTGAAGCGATCCTCAAAAGATGAAGAGATTCGGGTCTGGTCGGCTGGCTGCTCAACGGGTGAAGAGACCTACAGCTTGGCAATACTTTTTCTCGAAGCACTCAAGAATCTCAATATCAACCGCGATGTAAAAATCTTTGCCACTGATGTTGATAAAAACGCGACTGTTTCTGCCAGTTTAGGTCGGTATCCAGAATCGATCGTCGCCGATATCCCAAAAAATTTACTGGAAAAGTATTTTGTCAGAGTTGAAGAAGGATTTCAGGTGACCCGTGAATTACGGGAAATGATCGTATTTGCGCAACACAATCTGATTAAAGATCCCCCCTTTACAAAAATGAGTATGATCAGTTGTCGTAACCTCCTGATTTATCTGCAACCCGTTCTGCAAAAAAAAGTGATCGATCTCTTCAATTTTTCGCTGATTCCCAATGGCCTACTTTTTCTTGGCAGCAGTGAAACCCTTGGCGAGTTAACTGAATGTTTTGACTCTCTCGACAATAAATGGAAAATTCATCAATCAAGGGGGATTAAGCGCTTTCGTGATAATACACACGGAGACGGGGTGATGTTTGATATGAGCCGCCGAATCAGAAGTATGGGCGGTAAGCCAGCAGGAACCATGGCGGCGCGTGAGTACATGCACGAGCGCTTACTTGAGCGTTTTCTGAACATCATTGCAGAGAATTACATTGACTTTGGAATGTTGATCAACAGCTCTCAAGAAGTTCTTCATCTTATTGGAGATGCAAGTCGATTTTTGCGTTTCTCACCGGGAAAATTGCAGTCCGATATCGGAAAACTTCTACATCCCGATCTTTCTGTTCCCATAACAACAGGAATTCAAAAGGCGCTCCGCGAGCAAACAACGATCAATTATTCAAATGTTAGGCTCTCAGAGGATAAAGATAAAAATTTCGTCAATATCAGACTCTGCCCAGTCCCTCACAAAAGTGGCTTAGAACCTTTGCTGGCAGTTTTTATTAATTGCGAGAAACAACAGAATCAGGCCATAAAAAACAACAACTACGATGTCGGTCAAGCGACTACCCAGCGTATTGCAGACCTGGAACACGAACTTCAGTTCAGTCGAGAAAATCTTCAGGCGACTGTTGAAGAATTGGAGACCTCGAATGAGGAGCTTCAAGCAACCAATGAAGAACTTTTGGCCAGTAATGAAGAGTTACAGAGTACAAACGAGGAACTACAGTCAGTTAACGAAGAATTATTTACGGTCAATGCCGAGTATCAAGAAAAAATTACTGAGTTGACTGAATCAGATAACGATTTGGACAATTTACTTAACAGTATAAGGATGGCCACAATTTATCTGGATGAAAACCTTGAGTTGCGTCGTTTTACCTCAGAGACAAGAAAAATTTTCAAAATTCTTGATAAGGATATTGGTCGACCGCTGTCTCACATCGCCCACAGTTTAGTGGATGTTGATTTGGATGGCATGATTCAACAATGCCTGGATGATGATAGTGAAGTCACTCAAACGGTAAGCACAATGGATGGGGCAACCTATTTACTCCGTGTTCTCCCCTACTGCGTTGGTCCAAAGACAAATGCCGGTTTAATTCTGTCTTTCATCGATCATTCCATCTTTAGCTAAACAGGCAATTCAGCTTTTGGAGTGAATGGAGACATCACTCCAAAAGCTGTTTTTTATAGTTTGCTGATTGGCCTTGAGTTATCGTTTATTCAAGCATCCCATCTTTATACTTCGCATAAGCATCTTGAACATCTTTACTAAGGCCTGTGAAACATTTGACTTGAGAATCGGTCAATTCATCCCAACTGATATATTGACTCCCTGATTCATTAATCACATTAACAAAAACATCTGTTACTATTTCGACGGATTCTTTCGAGTTAATTTTGATCATCATAGAATTAAAATCTCCAGTTTCAAGTATTCAGCGCAACATAAGCAATATGGGAAAAACACCGGCCAGTCTCATACATATTTAGCCGTTTGTCAAAAAAACAATTTCAGTTCAAATGAGTTTTCAATCTCTGTTTTCGAGCTGATGAATTTTGAGTAAATTTGTTGTTCCAGGAGCTGAAAGCGGGCTTCCCATTGTCAGAACAATAACATCGCCTCGCTTCAATATTCCATGCGCAAGGACAGCATCTTCAACCGATTGTATTTGCGCTTCAGTGTTTCCTTGAATATCAACAAGCATAGAATCGACACCACGATACATGGCTAGTTGGCGCTTCACCTGCTGATTCGGTGTGACTGCAATCACAGGCAAGGAAGGTCGATATTTAGCGATTAAAGCGGCTGTGCTTCCTGTCTGTGTGAAAGCAAGAATAGCTACAGCGTTAATATTTTCCGCGACATGGCAAGCAACTTGGCCAATAGCATCTGAAGGACTCTTCTCCGACTCTGCTAAAATATTATGTTTCCTGCCTAAAGAAGGCTCTTTCTCAACATCACGAGCAACTCTGTCCATAACTTTAACAGCCTCAACAGGATAAAGCCCAGCAGCCGTTTCTCCCGAAAGCATGACAGCATCTGTTCCGTCAAGGATTGCATTAGCAACATCAGAGGTCTCTGCGCGCGTAGGACGTGGATTTGTAATCATACTTTCCAACATCTGGGTTGCAGTAATAACTGGTTTTCCGAGTATATTGCATTCACGAATAATCTTCTTCTGAATCAAGGGTACGTGCTCAGATGGGACTTCCACACCCAGATCGCCACGGGCAACCATGACCCCATCAGTGACAGCCAATATTCCAGAAAAATTCTCAACAGCTTCGGGTTTTTCAATTTTAGCAATAACTTTCATCGTTGAATTTTGGGCATCCAACAGTTCTTTCAGGTGCGCTACCTCTTTAGCTGTACGAACGAACGATAGGGCAATCCAATCAATTTCTTGCCCAATAGCAAAATCAAGGTCGGACAAATCTTTATCAGTTAATGCCGGAGCAGATACCTTAACTCCAGGTAAATTTATCCCTTTGCGATCTTTAAGCAATCCACCAACCTTCACCAGACAGTGAACATCTTCTGATACAATCTTCAAAACTTTCAATTCAAGTTGACCATCATCAAGCAAAATCTGATCGCCCGGGATAACATCCCGGGGAAGAGCATGATATGAAGTGGGAATCAAACCGTCAGCACCTTCAACGTCAGCAGTTGTAATGATCACTTCTTGACCTGCTTCAAGCTTCTGGCTGCCATTGCGCATCATCCCGGTACGAATTTTCGGGCCCTGCAAATCAGCCAGGATAGAGACAGTTCTGTTGTGTGCTGTAGAAATCTCACGAATTTGTGATATCCAGGTTGCTTTTTGTTCATGTTCACCATGAGAAAAGTTCAACCTGAAAACATTAACTCCTGCAAGCAGCAATGCTTCTAATTGTGATTTTTCTGAACATGCGGGTCCCAAAGTTGCAACTATTTTTGTACGCCGATACATTTAACGTCTCCCGATGAGTAAAAGCCATCCGTACTTACTTCAATAAAAGATTCTTGATTTTATAAACATGGATATTAAAATGAAATGAGTAAAACGAGTCAAATGAGAGAATAACAGACTGAAGATTAATTTACGATTTGAACATTTAAAAAATCAAAACAATCCGTAAATCCATCACATTTGTATTCGTGGGTCCAGTTTTATAAAGATCATTTAACCTGTCAAAAAAATTATAAGCATCATTGTTATCAAGGTATTGCTGCGCCAGCAAACCCGCCTCTTTCGAACGATGCAGAGTCGTGTCATCAACAATGGCTCCAGCAGCATCCGTTGGGCCGTCAGAACCATCTGTGCCAGCACTGAGAACAGTGGTATGGCTCATTCCAACCATTTTGACAGCGGCAGCTAAAGCGAATTCCTGGTTTCGGCCCCCCTTCCCTGTCCCGCGGATTTTAACCGTTGTTTCACCTCCTGAAAGGATACATGCGGGTGTCTGTAAAGGGTATCCATGCTTTTGAATCTCCCGCGCAATAGCTATGTGATTCGCAGCCACTTCGCGTGTTTCTCCTTCAAGCATCGATGATAGTAACAAAGTATTGTACCCCAAATCCTCAGCTTTTTCTTTTGCTTTCAATAACGCATTAAAGTTACTGGCAACAATAACATTCTGCGTATTTTTAAAAGGTTCCTGTCCGACTTTTGGTGTTTCAGGAACTTTACCTGCAATCCCTGATTCGATGTATTCGAGAACTCTGGAAGGAACTTCAGTTTCAATAGAATACTTTGCAAAAATCGCCATACAATCAGAAAAGGTCTTTGAGTCAGGAACACAAGGGCCCGATGCGATACTGTCAAGATCATCACCCACAACATCAGACAAAATCAGAGTAATCAGAGTTGCCGGATAAACGGCTTTAGCTAACCCCCCTCCCTTGATAAGGGACAAATGTTTTCTGACGGCATTAATTTCGTGAATAGTCGCACCACAAGCCAGCAACACTCGGGTTGTCTGCTGCTTGTCTTCAAGGGTAACTCCAGCAACTGGCAGTGGCAACAACGCCGAGCCTCCACCGGATATCAGGCAGATGACTAAAGTCCCTGTGTCAGCCGTTGAGGCCAGCTGGTAAATTGCCTGAGCGCCATCTAATCCATTTTGATCAGGGACAGGATGTCCTGCTTGCTGAATTTTCACCCGTTTTAAATCTTCAAGATGATCATATTTGACAGTAATCAGCCCTGCTGTAATTCGATCACCAAGAATATCTTCAACAGCTTTAGCCATTGAAGCGCCAGCTTTTCCTGCTCCAATGATAAAGATTGAGGGGTATTTGGTTAAATCATACTTTTGTCCGTTAACAGTCAAAGTTTCTGCATCAAGCTGAAAAAACTTTTTAATAGCTGCACCTGGAGCGACAGCCTGAAGACCGGCTTGGAATATCTCTATTGCATTTTCACGTATAATTGAATGATCAGGAATCACGATACCTATACCAATGAAATGACATCAAAATGTTGATTTTACTTGAAATTAATGACTTAATTGAGTTTAATACTTT
>JAZBPC010000077.1:0-67552 GCA_036351455.1 Desulfuromusa sp. | reverse complement strand
TCTGTTGTCAGATGCTATTTGAACCGGTTCAGCAGGTAACGGAAAAATATAATCTGGACTTAAGCGAGGTCCTCGGGAAGTTGAATTCTGCTTTCAACAAATGAACAGTAAAAAGATGCTACTGCAGCCCCTCATAAAGAACTTTCCAATCCCCCTGCTCCTTCACCATGTAAAGCCGCTTGTGCGCGCTGCCATTGAAATTATTTGAACGGTAATGTTGGACAAAATTAGCCACGACCATTGGCCGGGATTTCCTGTCTCCCGGATAGCTTAAAACCGAGATATCTGAAAGATCAATTTTCTGGAATTTTTTCCCGGAAAACACCTGTTTTTTATATGCGGACCAACCCTTCTTGTCGTATTTATTTGACCAGAAATCATCTGCATACATATCCAGGTAGGAGGTTAAGTCAGATCTCTCCCAATTTTGCCGCCAGATTTCCAGAGCCGCCTGGACTTCAATATTCTGATCCAGCCACTCCCGACTGGAGACCCAGTCCACTGATTCGCTGATAATAATGGGGGTCCGGCCAATTTCGACATACTGGCCGATACGGGTAAATTCTTCGTTGGTCAAAACAACACAGCCTTCACTGTCAAGTGGAGGGCGGCTATAAAGGGACTTGTCGGTTCCATGCAACCAGATACCCTTGCCCGTCTTCTGTAGACGGCGGTCATATTCGTTCGGATAGTTGACAGGAAATGCTCCACTGCCATATAGGGGAGGTAATTTTTCATCAGGAAAGTAACTGGTCACAAAGTAGACGCCACTCGGCGTTTTCAGGTCACCTTCTCGAAATTTCTCACCAGTCTTCTTTCCCAAAACAACATAAAAATCATCAACCAGTTCCGGCGATAAACCGGGTCCGGAGTTGTGATAGACATAGAGACGATTTTTACTTTTATCAACAATCAAAGCATATTCCGTGTCACCACTTAACGCAAGCAAAGCACGGGGAACTTCAACTCCGTCAACCAGAAAGAGATACCCTTGCAACCGTGCCCGGGCCTCACTTTGCAGTTGTTGAATCCGTTTTTCCTGTTCAGAACCGTTGAGTTGTAACAATCCACTTGTACCAATGGCATCGACCTGATTAAAACGTGCCATCAGCAGGTCCCCCAAAATCAGGTGGGCCAGCTGAAATTTTGGGGCACGCTGCGTTAAGGCCTGCAACTCAGTGATAGCATCATCTAATCCACCTACCTGAAATAACAACAGGCCCTTAAGCAAGCTCGCTTCGTAATCATCAGAATTACGCTTTAAGCGACTATTTAAACGATCAAACAGAATTTGAATCTTGGGATCAACCGGCTGCGGGTCTAACACCATAGCATCAGCTTTAAGAGAGAGAACCTTTGGTTGTGAGATGACATTTTCATTCTGTTGCTGGGTCAATAACGCCCCGACCTTGACTCCAGTCAGCCCTAATAGACCTACAATCAAAACAGAGATGGTGACCCGTTTCAGCATTAACGAACTCTCCCCAAAGAACGTTCTTGAAGGATCTCCCAGCCGGTTTCCGTCTGCTGTAAGTCAAAAGACTTCTTGAAACGATCAGAAAGGAGATTGCTTGTATAGCTCTGAATAACTTCAACGCGCTGGCGACCATTCTCCAATGGATTGATTTGGAAATCATCGAGCTTTACCTGGATCTCCTTAGGAGCTAAGAGACGGCTGCGGCGTAGAGCCTCCCAGTCAGCTCGACTTCTACCAGCGGCAGGGACAAACTGCTCACCATAAAAGCTCAGGTAAGCATCGACATCCTGGTTTGACCAGGCTTGTGCCCAGCGCTGCATAAAGCTCTTTATATCCTCTGTCTGCAGGTCGGGCTCAGCATCATTGTTCTGCTCTTCTTTAACTGTGACTTCCTGTTTTGCTGCGATAACGGCAACCTCTACTTTTGGGGGTTGGCTCCCCTCCTCCGTCGCCACAGCTGCCAACGGCTCCTTTGCAACTGAATTGACTTCGGAAATTTCCTTTGCTTCCTCTGTCTTATTATTTTCAGCAGCAGAAATTATCTTACCAGCTTCCGATAAAGTCGTAGTCTCTGTTGCTTTTTCGGCCGCGGCCACCACAGTCGTGGTAGCAACATCAGCAACAGATTTCAACTTCACAATACCCTGATTTGAAAAAACGGGCAGGTAAACTGTTTCTTTTGCTCTATCCAGCTGTAATGCCCGCCCGTAGGAACCTCTTGCCATTTCTGCGTAGACAGAGCCCAAATTGCGATAGATAGTGGCATATTTTTCATCTGTCGCCAGAGCCTGTTCCAGATAATCACGGGCCTGTTCATAATTTCCCTGGGCGGCATAAAAGGCGGCCAGGTTGTTATAGGCTCGAGGATCCTTCTGATGATTGGCTATAATCTGCTTGAACTCAGCTTCAGCCCCGTTAAAATCATCTCCCCTCCATAGCTGTAAGCCATGATCCAGATCAACCAGAGGTATGGCTTCAGGAACAACCTTTGACTCACCAGCATCAGGAGTGACATTGGTGTACTGATTAGCAAATAAAAAATAGAGTCCGGATCCAATGACAATACCAAGCAATAAAATTAAGATAACGCGACCGAAGCCGATTTTATTATTCTCCTTCACTTGATCCAGATCCGCGACGACATCAATATTATCTCTTTCAAGTTGCGTTTCAAAAACTTCAGGGTCCTTAAAATGAGAAGCATGCTCTTTTAAACGCTCTTCAATCCGGGCAGCGATCTCAGAACCAGTCAATGCTTCATCAAGAAGGGAAGAATTTTTTACAGGTTCAGAATCGTCGGCTTCCTGAGGTTCTGTCGTCCTTTGAAAACTGATCTGTTCAAGTTCATGCGATTTTGACAGCCGATTAATATGATCCACCAATTCATCAGCAGAGGCTCGTTCTGCAACAACTGCTGCAGTCATCGAAGCCAATAATGGTTGCAGAACCTCCAATTCTTCGGGAAGAGCAGGAAATTCATCTTGAAGATGTTGCTTGGCGATAGCAAACGGCTCATCAGCACTAAACGGCGGAGTTCCTGTCAACAGATGGTAGAAGATACAACCCAGGCTATAGATATCAGCAGCGGCTTCAGGTGTTTCTCCACGAACCTGTTCAGGGCTAGTGTAGCGGGGATCAATCCCTGAATGGAAATCCAGCCGGATCAGTTGGCTCAAAGAAAAGTCAGCAAGATAAGGAGAATCAGCCTCAGTAAAGATGTTATCCGGAGAGAGACTTCCATGCCAGACACCAGCACTGTGGGCTGCACTCAAACTGGTAGCAATTTTCTGAATCAGATCAACAGATTGCGCGACTGTAAAGCTATCCCCATCAGCAGATAGGAGTGACTCACCATGCGGATGCGGATAGAGGTAGGCAAGCTGTCCATCGAGCAAACCTGCTTGCAGGGGAGAGCCAATACCGGGGATAGTCTGGCTCGCTAACCAATTCGCACGATCTATAGAGGTTTTCTGCTGTTGCGGATCCAGCAATGGGTCAGGAAAAAGTACAAACAGCTTTGCATCCCTGGAATCGGGGCAACGGACCAGGTAACTTTGATAGACTTTATTTTCTGATAACGGTTTGACTATCTGACAGTCAAACACCGTGTAACCGCTTTCAAGCATATAGCTCCCCAGAGTTATACATTAACCTACAGATTAAGCGGTCATAATAAGAAGACTGGACTTAAAAAGCAAGTCATACTAATAGCGCTATAAACCACTATCCACTAAGGAAAAGTAGGAACGATACCTAATCCAAGAGCTTCCTGAAAACCACACATGATATTCATATTCTGCACAGCCTGACCAGCAGCCCCCTTGACCAGATTATCAATCGCTGAAATAACGATAACCCGACCCGTATGTTGATCGCTGACAAGACCAATATCACAAAAATTCGTTCCGCGAACATAAGCAATATTGGGAAGTTGGTCACCGGGCATGATGCGCACGAATTTTTCATTGACATAGCGCTGTCGATATAAATCTATCAATTCTTCTGTCGATTTCGTCTCAACGAGATCCGCATAGCAGGTGGAAAGGATTCCCCGGTTAACAGGGAGCAAGTGGGGGGTAAAGTTCAGGCGAACACCGGTATTGGCTAGCCCTGACAACTCCTGCTCGATCTCTGGGGTGTGCCGATGGCTGGCAATTCCATAAGCCTTGAAACCTTCATTAGCCTCACAATAAAGACTGCCCAGCTTAACTCCACGCCCCGCACCGCTAACCCCGGATTTACTATCAACGATCAGACTTTTCGGATCAATTAACTGTTTTTCCAGTAACGGAGCTAACCCAAGAATCACACTGGTAGGATAACAACCAGGATTAGCAATCAAGCGAGCAGAACGGAGCTGCTCAGCATAAAGTTCAGGCAGTCCATATACGGCCTCAGAAAATAATTCCGGGCTGGTGTGAGGTTGATACCATTGCTGATAAACATCCTGATTTTTCAATCGGTAGTCGGCAGAAAGGTCGATAACCTTACATCCGGCATTAAGGAAACCGGGAACAACTTCCATCGCCGACTTATGCGGCAACGCAGTAAAAACCAAGTCGGCACGAGCAGCAATTGCTGTTATATCAAGAGGTTCACAGAGTAACTCACAGAATCCCGACAAAGAAGGAAACACTTCGTTAATCGGCAGCCCTTCGTGTTGTCGTGAAGTTACACAGCAAATTTCAACTTCTGGATGACCGACCAAAATCCTTAATAACTCAACACCGGTGTATCCACTGGCTCCTACAATAGCAACTTTCAACATTGAAATCTCCGTAATCAATGCCAAATATTAACTCAGGCATATCCAGACGAAAAAAGGGAAACCCTCTGGGGCTTCCCTTTTTCTTTTTTGTGCATCCAGCAGATAATTGCCAATAAATGGAATTAACGCTTGGAGAACTGGAAACTCGCACGAGCAGCTTTACGACCGTACTTCTTACGCTCTTTAATACGGCTGTCGCGAGTGATAAAACCGGCTTGCTTCAAAGTGGCCCGCAATTCTGGGTTAACATCAAGAAGAGCTTTAGTTATCCCGTGTCTGATTGCACCAGCCTGACCAGACATACCACCTCCAGAAACATTAATGGAGACATCGAACTTCCCGAGGTTCTCAGTCAACTCCAATGGCTGATGAATCACCATTTTGGAAGTCTCACGACCGAAGAACTCATCCAAAGGACGTTTGTTAACAGTAATCATACCCGTACCAGGTTTCATCCAAACACGAGCGATTGAGGTTTTTCTTTTGCCAGTTGCATAATACTTCTGCTCAGCCATCTAGCTATCTCCCGATATTAAAACTTCAGTTCTTTAGGTTGCTGTGCGGCATGAGGATGTTCACCACCGGCATAAACCTTGAGTTTACGAAACATTTTACGGCCTAATTTATTTTTTGGCAGCATGCCTCTGACAGCTGCTTCCACCAACATTTCAGGCTTCTTTACAAGTAATTTCTCAGCACTGATCTCTTTAATGCCGCCCTGGAAACCACTGTGATGATAATATTTCTTATCGGCCAGTTTGTTTCCGGTCAACCGGATTTTATCAGCATTGAGAACAACTACGAAGTCTCCGGTATCAACACTTGGAGTATAAATAGGCTTGTGTTTACCACGCAAAACACGAGCTATCTCAGTTGCAGCACGACCAAGAACAACTTCTTCAAGGTCTACAACATACCAATCTCTTATAATATCCTGCTCTTTAGCGATCAAAGTGCTCATCGCGTTCCTCTCTGAACTTATGACTAAAAGGTTGTAGGGCTCACAAAGCGGACAATCTATCTGACTCACCTTTAACTGTCAAGAAAATTCGACAGAACATATTAGCTTTGTTTCCTTTTCTACCGGCAATTTTTCAATCAAAACCACACCTCCATCAAACAGAGGCCCTGTGCTGGAGCAGTTAATGGGGAAAATACAGATTCAGCACCATCCAAAAGCTCCTGAATTGAAACAACGGACCGTTTACCACGACCAATCTGCGCCAACGTTCCAACCATCATTCTGATCATATTCTTTAAAAAACCACTCCCACAGACATCGATATGGAGCAGAGTTCCATCTTCAGTAAAAGTAATGGAATAGATTTCCCGGATAGTCGTGCCCGCGGAACAACCTGAAGTACGGAATGCCGCAAAATCATGCTGACCAACAAAACTCTTTGCAGCCGTTTGCATTTTTGTCAAATCAAGTTTTTTTTTAACTTGCCAGCTGGTTTTTCTCTCTAAGGGAGAGCGCACGGAATCACGCAAAATCGTATAACGATAACGTTTTCCCCGTGCTGAAAAGCGCGCATGAAATTGATCATCGACATGTTCTGCCTCGCGGACGGCAATATCATCAGGGAGAAAACGATTCAGCCCTTCCCGCCAGGCCGTCAATGGCAACTCTTTCTCGGTGTCGAAATGGCAAACCATCCCCCGGGCATGAACCCCCGAGTCGGTTCGTCCAGACGAATACACTCGATGGATGCTACCTGTTAATCGATGGAGTCCCTGTTCTAATCGTTCCTGGATGGATATACCATTGGGTTGAAATTGCCAACCAACATAGTCCGTGCCGTCATATGCGACAATCAACTTGATCCTCGACATCTCAAACCCGCCAAAGAGCCAGAACAGTCAATAGCCCGAGAAACGACATCAGCAGAGATAAACGATCAAGCGCAAGGTTATCTTGATTGTTCGTAGTTTCCAGCGACTGAGTTCCTGAAACGATATCTTTTGCCAATTGATCGGCACGATCAAATAACCGATTCAGCAAAGGCTCCAGGTTCTCAACCCACCCCCGAAACCCTGACATCACACCTGAACCTTTCTGCTTGCGCTCAGATTTCAACATAGCAACTTCACCTTGAATCAGGGGAAAGAAGTGGAGAACCAGCATCAGCATCCCTCCTGCCTCTTTCACAGGAATCCGCAATTTTTGGAGAGGCGCCAAAAGGCTTGTCAACCCTGAAGCCATAGCCTCAGGACTGGTGGTCCAAGCAAGAAGCAGGGAAAACAGAACAGCGAGAACAAGTTGCATGTTAATCATCAACCCACGCAACAATCCATCATAAGAGATCCAGCGGGTACCAAACAACGTGTGCCCTGGGGTAAAGAAAAGATGGACAATCAAGGTAAAGAACAATAACCAACGCAGCAACTTGATGATCCGCCAGACATCATACAAACCCTTAACAGAGCCCCCTGCAGCGACAAACCAGAGGCAGGAAATCAGCAGTAATCGTTGTGGGTTGGAGGCGGAAAACAGACAGACAACCAAGCCAAGCAGCAGCAGCAACTTGACTCGCGGGTCAGCTCGGTGAAGAAAACTGTTGCCGGGACGGTAAGCACCTTCAGTCATATCGATAATTCACACAAACGCTTATCCGGGAGTCACATAGCAAATACGTGCCTCCCGGACAGACTATCAGCTATTCAATTCAGCGATAATAGCATCACCCATTGCCGCGGTGTTGACCTTCTTCTCGCTGTCACCACCCTGATAAATATCTCCAGTGCGATAACCATCATTCAAAACCTTCTCAACCGCAGCATTGATTGCGTCAGCAGCTTCAAGCATGCCAAAAGAGTAGCGCAGCATCATCGAAGCCGACAGAATTTGTGCTATTGGATTAGCAATGCCCTGGCCCGCAATATCGGGAGCGCTGCCGCCGGAAGGCTCATACATACCAAATGACCCCTCAGCCAATGAGGCGGAAGGAAGCATCCCAAGTGAACCCGTCAACATTGCTGCTTCATCAGAAATAATATCGCCAAACATGTTACCACAGAGCATAACATCAAACTGCTTTGGCCACCGCACCAGTTGCATTGCAGCGTTATCGACATACATATGAGAAAGCTCGATATCTGGATACTGCTTGGCAACACGCTCAACAACTTCACGCCAAAGAACCGATGTCGACAACACATTTGCTTTATCAATAGAACAAACCTTCTTGCCACGCTTTCGAGCAGCTTCAAAAGCCACGTGGGTAATCCGCTCTACCTCAGCAGCAGAATACTTCATGGTATCAAAACCGGTTTTTTCATCGCCCTCACCTTCAACGCCCTTAGGGGTAGAAAAATAAATTCCACCTGTCAATTCACGCACCACCAGGATATCAAAGCCACCTTTGATCACCTCTTCTTTCAAGCTGGAGGCGCCGGTTAAAGCGGGAAAAATAATGGCGGGGCGCAAATTGCAGAATAAGCCGAATATTTTACGCAGAGGAAGCAAGGCACCACGTTCCGGCTGCTCATCCGGGGGAAGACTTTCCCACTTAGGGCCACCGACACTACCAAAAAGAATGGCATCGGATCCCTTGCAGATCTCAACAGTGGTATCAGGTAGTGCTTTGCCTTCTTTGTCGATACCAGCACCACCGACATTGGCCAGCGTCCGTTCAAAAACGACATCATACTTCTTTTCAACGGCGTCCAGCACTTTAAGTGCTTCCGCCATCACCTCTGGGCCAATTCCGTCACCAGGTAAAACTGCAATTTTAAAGCTGTTAGCCATAATCAAATTCCTCTCAGATAAAAATAACAAGCCCCGGCAATTCAGGGTCAAAAGCGGCTAAACTATAGGAAAAGGGAACTTTTTTGTCAAACCATTTCTCCCCGACAAAAACCATCAATTAGACTGCTGGAAGCAGGGGGGAGAATATGTTATTGTCCCACCCCAATGCGTTTCAGGAGCAATTCAAAAAAACGGTTGATCAACAATTATGAACTGTAACCAGGAGGACATTATGCGTCTCATTTTACCATTATGTATGATCTTCATCTTAAGTGCGCTACCCGCATATGCGGCCAGTGCCCCTGTGAGCAGTGAATCAGCACAGGTTCTCACTAAAGAGTCTGCAATCAAAGCCCTGCAAGGGATTCAAGGAGAAGTTGTATCTGTCAGTCCTGCTGAAGTTCCAGGATTATTTCGGGTGGCCATGAGAATGCAGGGAACAATTGTCCCTATCTATCTCGATGCCAGCGGCTCTTATCTATTTACTGGTAGCCTCATCCGCATCAAAGATCGCAAGAATCTGACCGAAGCATATCGCCAAGAACTCAATCCTGTCGATATCTCAACCATTCCATTGGAAGACGCTTTAATCCTTGGCAATCCAGATGCGAAAGTGCGGGTATTGGTATTTACAGATCCACATTGCCCCTATTGTAGCCAACTTCACAATGTTCTCCATGAGGCAATTAAAGCCAACCCGGATCTTGCGTTTTATATTAAACTGATTCCCTTCAAACAGAGCTCCAAAAAAATCACCCAAACCATCATCTGTAATAAATCGATGGAACAACTTGAAATGGCATTTTCAGGGCAAGCACTCCCTGAGCCCACCTGCGAATCGGACATCGTTGAGGAGAATCTGGCCCTTGCCCAAAAGCTGGGAATTCGCGGAACTCCTGCGCTGATTTTACCCAATGGACAGATCTCTCCTGGTTTCCGCCCACTGGAGCCCCTTTTAAAACTGATTGACGAAAATCAAGTAGCCCCCCAATAGATCACAGAAAACAAAAGAGCCGATACAACAATGCATCGGCTCTTTTGTTTTTCATCAAATCCAACTTGGACAACTAGCTTTTTTTCTTCAACTGCTCCAGATCACGTACAGCCCCTCTTGCTGCGCTGGTGGTCGTTGCCGCATAAGCCTGCAAGGCACGACTGACTTGCCGTTGCCGACTAGCCGGTTGCCATGCCTGATCAGCTTTTTCCAACATCTCCGTCTGGCGTTGCTGTAGAACCTCGTCATCAACCTGCATGGAGATTTTGCGTGCAGGAATATCAATAGCAATCAGGTCACCTTCCTCCAGCAAAGCAATCGCTCCCCCTTCTGCAGCTTCTGGCGAGATATGACCAATCGACAGTCCTGAAGTTCCCCCGGAAAAACGGCCGTCAGTAATCAACGCACAGGCCTTCCCTAAACCTTTTGACTTCAGGTAACTGGTCGGATAGAGCATTTCCTGCATTCCGGGTCCACCCTTTGGACCTTCATAGCGGATCACCACGACATCGCCTGCTTGAACAGTATCACCAAGGATCCCGTCTATCGCATCTTCCTGGCTCTCGAAAATACGGGCAGGACCAGTAAACGTAAGGTTGGAGTCATCAACGCCAGCCGTTTTAACGATACAACCATCATCCGCCAAATTCCCATAAAGGACGGCGAGCCCACCATCCTGACTGTAGGCGTGTTTCTGCGCCCGGATACAGCCATTTTCGCGATCCAGATCCAGAGAGGAGTAACGCTTATTCTGGGCAAAAGCCTCGACACAACGCTCACCACCAGGGGCAGCGCGATAAAACTGCTGCACAGCAGAGTCATCCGTACGCACAACATCCCACTCTTCAATCGCCTCACCCATGGTAGCGCTATGAACTGTCGGCACATCACGCTGGATCAACCCAGCACGATCGAGCTCTCCGAGAATAGCGAAGATACCTCCGGCACGATGGACATCCTCCATGTGATAATGCTGCACAGCTGGAGCAACCTTGCACAAATTTGGAGTCTGCAGAGAAAGACGGTTAATATCATCCATGGTAAAGTTAACTTCACCCTCACGCGCAATTGCCAGCAAATGAAGGATAGTATTTGTTGATCCACCCATAGCAATATCGAGTCGCATAGCATTTTCATAGGCACCAAAACTGGCGATGGATCGCGGCAAAACCCGCTCATCATCGTTCTCGTACCAACGTTTGGTCAAATCCATGATTTTTCTTGCTGCCTGCAGAAACAAATCTCTCCGGTCTGCGTGAGTCGCAACAAGACTGCCATTTCCTGGCAGCCCCATTCCCAGGGCCTCGACCAGACAGTTCATCGAATTGGCGGTAAACATCCCCGAGCAAGAGCCACAAGTTGGACAGGAGCTCCGCTCGTAAACGGCAACATCTTCATTGCTGACATCCGGGTTTGCAGCAGCAACCATGGCGTCGACAAGATCCAGTGCAACATCCTGTCCCTGAACAGTTGCACGGCCGGCTTCCATGGGGCCACCAGTGACAAAAATTGTCGGGATATTCAAACGCATCGAGGCCATCAACATCCCAGGTGTGATCTTGTCACAGTTGGAGATACAGACCAATGCATCAACACAATGAGCATTTGCCATGTACTCAACAGTATCAGCAATTAACTCGCGTGACGGAAGGCTGTAAAGCATCCCCTGATGTCCCATCGCAATTCCATCACAGATCGCCATGGTATTAAACTCTTTTGCAATCCCGCCGTGCTCTTCGATCTGAGCAGCAACCAGCTGACCTAAATCCTTCAAATGGACATGGCCCGGGACAAACTGGGTAAACGAATTCACGACAGCAATAATGGGCTTGCCAAAATCCTTTGGTTTCACCCCCGTTGCCAGCCACAGGGCACGAGCCCCGGCCATATTTTTCCCCTGAACTGATTGTGCAGATCGATAAACTGGCATAATGTCCTCTTTACTTAGATGTTTAAAAAATATTGATTGAAGATCGCCTCTAAACCACCCATCCTTGCGTGAGTTTTTTTTGCGGATACTAACATAGGTCAATAGATCATGTCATGATCTGTCGCTGGCCATTAGCCATATCCATACCTAATAATAGATAAATCTCTTCCCAACAGCCCCCCTCTTCTGTATAGTAAATATTCATTGGTGAACAATAATCATAATTATTGCACCAGATAATTCTTTGCGGAACGAAGATCTTCCCTTTTTGTATAGAGATTCATCATGCTGAAGAGTTCTCAAAGTCTAACCAGAAGTTTTTATCTGCGTAATTTCCTGAGTCTTCTCCTCTCGGTTTTCTTCCTAGGCGCATTCTGGTTTATCAACAGCTATCATCAGCTGGCCACAACAACGGAAATTCTCAAAGAAAAAGCCATTCAGCAACAGCGGCAGGAACTTAAAGAACGAACCTTGCATGTGCTGAATATGGTCAAATATGAAGAAGAGATTTTTCAAGAGCATATCTATGATGAAGTTCAACAGCGGACCAATGAAGCATATACCATTATCGAAGAAATCTATAATAATCACAAAACCAATTCAAGTCTTGATCAGATCACTGCTGAAATAAGAAGTGTTTTGAGGGCCATGCGCTTTAACGGAACGCGCGGTTATTATTTTGCTTTGAGTCTGGATGGGATAGAACAGGTTTATCCTCCAGCACCGCAACTGGAGGGGACAAGTTTCCTAAATATTCGCGATTTAAATAACAAAATTGTTGTACAGGACATGATCAATATTGCCCGTCAAAAAGGTGAAGGACCTTACGAATATACCTGGACAAAACCCGATGATCTGAAAAATCAATACCAAAAAGTTGCCTACATCAAATATTTTAAACCCCTGAACTGGATTGTTGGATCGGGAGAGTATGTCGATGACAGCATTGGTGATCTGCAAACAAAACTGATAGAGCGGATTGAAAAAATCAGGTACGACAACAATGGCTATGTTTTTGTGACCGATTTTTCAGGAGTATCCCTTTCCTTCCCGGCGAAAGGGCGCAACATGTATGAGGTTGAGGATAACAACGGTTTGAAAATTGTCCAGGAAATGATAGCGATATCAAAAAAAGGACAAGGGTTCCTGGAATATGTGATGCCCCCCCTTGCAGGGGAACGGCCTGAACCAAAAATAAGCTATGTTGCTGGTTTCCCTAAATGGGGATGGTATTTAGGCACTGGCGACTTCATTGCTGATCTTGATGCTGAAGTTGCTGCAATGCTTAAAGAAAGAAAGACTGAGCTGATTGAAAGAATGATGACGATCTTCTCTGTTCTCATTCTTTTTTTAATCCTGCTGTCTTATGTATCCAAACACTTCAACAAACAGATCACCTGCAGTTTTGATAGTTTTCGTGATTTTTTTAACCATGCTGCTGTCAATGCCATTCCACTCGACCCCAACCAACAAAAGTTCATTGAATTTCAGCAGCTGGCTGTAGATGCTAATCAAATGGTTGAAAAACGCAGGGAAGCTGAAGTATTTTTGAAATCTGAGGAACTCAAATTCCGTACCCTCTTTGAACACGTTTCTGACTACGTTCTGATTTTACAACATCAAGTGGATAAAATGGTTATCGTTGATGTGAGTGAAGCCGCGGGAAAGATGCATGGTTACGAGAGAGAAGAATTAATTGGCCAGCCTATTACTTTTCTTGACCCATTTGAGAAAGATGTTCCCAACGATGATGAGCGCCTGTCTCGTCTGCAGCAAGGGGATACCATCCGTTTTGAAGTCATTCATCAACGCAAAGACGGAAGCACATTTCCTGTTGAATCGATCATCAAAATGGTGCAGATCGATGGCGAATCTTTTCTGTTTGCCATTGAACGCGACCTGACAGAACAAAAAAAACTGGAACAGCAGCAGTTGGAAATGGAGAATCAATTACGCCAGAAATATAAGATGGAAGCAGTAGGACTGATGGCAGGAGGAATGGCACATAACTTTAACAACAGTCTTGCTATTATTCTTGGGAACATGGAAATGGCCCAGCGCAAATTGTCACAACCGGAAAAGCTTGAAAGCTATCTGAGCAACGCCCACAATGCTGTCTTGAACACGCGCAATCTGATTAATCAAATTATGATCTACAGTCGTAAAGGGAGCCATGAGAAAACAACGGTTGAACTGTCTATCATTATCGAAGAAACTCTGAAGCTCCTTCGTTCCACAAATCCTGCCACTCTTAAGCTCAATTATTCCGTTGCAGACGAAGACAAACAATTGAAGATTTTTGCTGACAGCAAACAAATTCAGGAGACCCTGATAAACCTCTATACGAATGCGCTGCATGCAACTAATGAAGAAGGTGTGATTGACATCACCCTTGAATCCGCAACAATTAACCAGAACAACATTCCTGCGCAATACAATAGAACGCCAGGCGGTTATGCGAAGCTCTGCATCAAGGATAATGGCTGTGGGATGTCGGTTGAAACCCAGAACAGAATTTTTGATCCCTTTTTTACGACCAAAGAAGTTGGCACAGGGACAGGCATGGGGTTATCGACTGTACAGGGGATCATTGACCAGCATGATGGTTTCATCAACGTTATCAGCGCAGAAGGCAAAGGAACAGCTTTTGAACTCTATTTCCCCATCATCACAGATCATCACGATCTCCCTGTGGAAGACAATGATATGGTTCAAACCTTGTGTGGCTCAGAAAAAATTCTTTTTGTAGACGATGAACAAAATCTGATCCATATCGCAGAAGAAATGCTCACCGATTTAGGATATACCGTCACATCTGCATCCACTGGTAAGCAGGCACTGGATTTTATCCATAAAGCTCCGAAATATTTTGATCTGGTTATAACCGATCAGACAATGCCGGAAATGACAGGTAAGGAGTTAGCTGTAGAAATCCAAAAATCCGGACTGCGTATTCCAATCATCTTATGCACCGGATACAGTTCCAAAATTGGCAAAGATGAGATTGAACAGTTCGGCATCGCGGCTTTTTGCCCCAAACCTATCCGTTTAAGTGAACTATCTCAAATCATCAGAAATGTTCTGGATAGTTTCAATAAAGAAGATTGATAAAAGCTAGCTCTCAAAAAAAGAGGGGCGCAAATTGATGTTTGCGCCCCTCTTCATCATTCATCAGACTTTCAAATCATCAATAACGTGCGTCAGCAAACTCAACCCAGCCGCCAGCTTCAACCAGGGCTTTGTCAAACTGGCTGATTTCAAAACTGAACTGCTTCTCATCACGACCCGCTTTAGCAGTGATAGATTCACCATCAAGGTCAACCGACACAACAACATCACCCTGCTGATGCATTGCCATTAACTGATCAATATCGGCTTTGGGTAATTCAATCGCCAGCATGCCGCCATTGAACATATTCTGGCGGAAAATCCGCGCATAGCTTTCAGCGATAACCGTGTGAATATCGTTGACCTCAAACACCCATGGTGCATGCTCACGAGATGATCCACAGCCAAAGTTCTCACGCGAGACAACAACAGTGGCGTTCTTCAATTTTTCACCCTTGGGATCAAAACCATCCAGCTTAAGATCTTCAAGGATATACGGCGTCAGGGCCTCTTTTGTAACCTCAGTGAGGTACTTGGCCGGAATAATTTCATCTGTATTGATATCGGACCGATCAAGAAAGATTGCCGATCCACCGAATTTTTTCTGCATTCTTCTGCTCCTGATCGTTAAAGGGTTCTGGCGTCAGTGATGACACCCGTTAGAGCGGTTGCCGCTGCACTTGTCGGGCTCATAAGGTGAACCATACCGCCTTTGCCCATACGTCCATTGAAGTTCCGGTTGGTTGTCGAAGCAGCGACTTCTCCTTCAGCCAGAACACCATTACTCATTCCCAGACAGGCGCCACAGGTCGGATTGGTAACACAAAACCCGGAATCCATAAAGATCTGGATAATACCTTCGGCCAAAGCGTCCTGAAAGATCTTCGGCGTTGCGGGGGAAACAATGCCACGCACGCTGTCTGCAATCTTCTTCCCCTTAAGCACTTCAGCTGCCTGTCGCAGGTCTTCAAGGCGGCCGTTTGTGCAACTACCGATATAGACCTGATCGACCGGAGTTCCAGCCATTTCAGCCACGGGCTTGACGCAATCAGGTTTGAAACCGAAGGTCACTTGTGGTGTTAGATTGGAGACATCGAGGTCCAAAATTGAAGCATAAACGGCATCTTCATCGGAAACCCACTGACTGTAGTCAGCAAGTGCCGCGTCCTTATCAGCAAAATCATCCTTGATGAAATCCCAAAGATAATCAACCGTCGTCATATCAGGCATACAGACTCCGGATGTTCCACCGGCCTCAACAGCCATGTTACAAAGGGTCATGCGCGCATCCATATCCATCGCATCAACAACTGGCCCACGGAATTCAACAACACGGTCGGTCGCACCATTAACACCCAGTGTGGCTATTACGTGGAGGATAACGTCTTTAGCGTAGACCCCTTTGGACAATGTTCCATTCAGATTCACCCGAATGGTTGCCGGCTCGCGAAACGCACAAACACCTTTAAGAATTCCAACTTCAAGATCTGTTGTTCCAACACCCGCAGCAAAAGCGCCAAAAGCGCCGTGAGTACAAGTGTGACTATCTCCCATAATGACTGTAAATCCAGGCCTTATATAACCTTTTTCAGGAAATATTGCGTGACAGACACCATTGCGGCCAACATCGAAGAAATCAGGGATTTCATGGCGACGGGCCCAATCCCGCAAGATTTTGGCTTGAGTTGCCGTTTTAGTGTCCTTGGAGGGAGTCACATGATCAATCACAACTTTCAGTTTATCACGATCAAAAACCCGGTCTTTCTCTCTCCAGACCAAATCAGCGATAGCAATTGGCGTGGTAATTTCATGACAGAGAACACGATCCAGATTGAGGACTTTAGTCCCCGCAAATGGCTCATCGCGCAGATGACTGTCAAAAATCTTTTCTGCTAATGTTTTTCCCATGGAAACTCCTATTGCTCTATTTCAATATTGATTAAATGTTTGTATGAGAACGTTTTTCAGCAACAGCCAACTTGTTTAATGCGTTAATATAGGCTTTAGCGCTGGCGACAATAATATCAGAGTGGGCACCTTGGCCAAGAACCTCTCGTCCCTCAGCAGATTGTAAACGAACGCTACATTCTCCCTGAGCATCCGTTCCTCCGGTAATGGCACCAACAGAAAAGTTGAGCAGTGTCGCTTTACTTTTGGCAAGTTTCTTGATTGCCTTGAAGGTCGCATCCACCGGCCCATCACCCATCACTGCAGCTCTTTTGAGCTTACCGTTGATTTCCATAGCAACAGTCGCTGTCGGGGCTGCAAAGGAACCAGAACTGACATTCATCTGCTCCAGTTTATAGATTTCAGGAACACGTAAAACTTCGTCTGCGACAATGGCATCAAGATCTTCATCAAAAATCTCTTTTTTTAAATCAGCAAGAGTTTTGAAACGGACAAAAGCCTTCTGAATTTCATCCTTGGAAAGATCATAGCCCAGCTGCTTTAAGCGGTCGATAAAAGCGTGCCGTCCTGAGTGCTTACCGAGAACCAACTTGTTCTGGTTCAATCCAACGGATTCCGGAGTCATGATTTCATAGGTAGACTTATCCATCAGCACCCCATGCTGATGAATTCCTGCTTCATGGGCAAAAGCATTTGTACCCACAACCGCCTTGTTAGGCTGAACCTGAATGCCGGTAATAGTTGAAAGCAACTTACTCGCTGGCGTAATCTGTTCAGTGACGACATTTGTTACATAGGGCAGAATATCCTGTCGAGTTCGCAAGGTCATTACTGCTTCTTCAAGAGAGCAGTTTCCAGCACGTTCACCGATACCGTTAATAGTACACTCAAGCTGACGCGCCCCGGCTTGGACCGCGGCTAATGAGTTTGCTACAGCCAGACCAAGATCGTTGTGGCAGTGAACCGAAATAATCGCTTTATCAATATTGCTGACATTCTTTTTCAGATAACTGATGATGTCATAATACTCTGATGGAATTGTGTAGCCAACGGTATCCGGGATATTGACCGTTGTTGCTCCAGCCTCAATAACGGCTTGAATTACTTTTGCCAGAAACGGCAATTGAGTCCGCACGGCATCTTCCGCTGAGAATTCAACGTTGGGGGTATACCCGGCAGCACGTGTTACAGCAGCGACAGCAGTGTCCAGGACTTGCTGCTCGCTCATTTTCAACTTGTATTTCATATGAATATCGCTGGTCGCAATGAAGGTATGAATCCGGCCCCGCTCGCCAGCATACTTCAATGCATCCCAAGCCCGGTCAATGTCCATATTGTTAGAGCGTGACAACCCGGCAATTTGAGGGCCCTGAATTGTCTGTGCAACCTTTTTGACAGCTTCATAATCACCATCAGATGCAATAGGAAATCCGGCTTCGATCACATCGACATTCAACCGTTCCAACTGGTGAGCGATCCGTAATTTTTCATCAATATTCATACTAGCGCCCGGAGATTGTTCACCATCACGCAAAGTGGTATCAAAAATAATAATGTTTTCTGCTTTACTCATAATAAACTCCTCAATAGTGTTTTCTGATCAATTCAAATCGGGGCAGTTCGTATCGATTTCTTTGTTTAGACGTCGTTTTTCTCTTAGGTCACCTAGGTCAGATTCCACTCAGAACCACCCCCTTTCCATTTATTTGTTATTCGTTGCTAAAAATAAAAAAAGCCCCCGCCCTGTAAACAGGGGCGAGAGCTTTAAGCTTCGCGGTACCACCCTGGTTCATTTGTCCTAGAAACAGACAAATCTTAATTATCCCTTTACGCAGGCTCACGACAGAAGCTAGACCCAATATGGTTTCACCCCTGCAGCTCCAAGGCGAGTTCAACTCTTCCCGTATCGGTTTGCAGCAACCACCGACTCTCTGAAACGGAGAAAAAGCTTACTACTCCTCTTCAATGCTTTTAAACTGAAACAGATTCAACCGAAAATAGCTGACTAAGTCAAGTTAATTAATCCAACAAAAAAAATTCTATCGTCTTTTAGTAAACCAATCATTGATGCTCTGATCGGATCAAACTTGCTCTGTTGTTGAGTCATGATCTCCCCGGCGTTTCTTTCTCCAACCAAGAAAGTAGGCAATCGGGCCAGAGAGCAAATAGGAAATTCCGATCAAAAACAGCATGATTTGCGGTTTCGCAACGATCACGATGAGTAAAATAATCGCAACAACCAGCATCACAAAAGGTTGTCGTTTAAACAGTTCAGGATCTTTCAAAGAAATGTACTCGATATTGCTGACAAGTAAAAAGGCCAGCAAGAATACCAGAAAGACCATAGACACCATTTTGATTGTGCCAGTTCCGCCCAGCTCATAAAAAAGCAATACGCAGGTAGCGACAATACATGCTGCTGCAGGAATCGGCATGCCAATGAAACGCCTCGATTCCACGGTGGAAACTTGCACATTAAAACGAGCCAGCCGTAGAGCACCACAGATCACATATAAGAAAGCAGCTAACCATCCCAACTTACCAAATGGTCGTAAAGCCCATAGGTACAAAAGAACTCCCGGAGCCACTCCGAAGGAGATGACATCTGCCAGAGAATCAAGTTCAACCCCGAACTTACTGCTGGTTCCCGTCAATCTGGCAACCTTGCCATCTAATCCATCAAAAATTGCAGCCAGCAGGATAAACCAAGCTGCCCGTTCATAATGGCCATCTGTAGCGGCAATAATAACATAAAATCCAGCAAAAATCCCCCCGGCGGTAATCAGGTTGGGTAAGAGATAAACACCTTTGCGGAGGTTTTCACGTTTTTCACTTCTCAAACAATCTTCACTCAAGGCAATGTCCCCAGCACAGTCTCTCCAGCAACAGTCCGTTCACCAAGGAGGACAGTAACATTAGAGTTTTCAGGAAAATAGATATCGACACGAGAGCCGAATCGGATCAACCCATAGCGAGCCCCCCGTTGCAACAAATCTCCAACCACAGGATAAGTAACGATTCGTCTCGCTATTAATCCAGCAATCTGCACAAATAGAATTTGTGGTCCCCCTTTTGTCTCCAAAAGTATTCCTGCCTGCTCATTACATTCACTCGCCTTATCATAGGAGGCGTTTAAGAATTGTCCTTTGTTATAGTACATATCAACAATTTTCCCATCGCAGGGAACCCGGTTAACGTGAACATTAAACACCGACATGAAGATGCTGACTTTGGTCACCCGTTCCTTGAAATAGCGATCTTCCTGCACGTCACCAACAAAAATAACTTTCCCGTCAGCTGGAGCAATAACCAGATTATCACCGACAGGAACCTGCCTTTCAGGATTACGGAAAAAATAGATACTGAAGAGAGTTAAAGCCAACAGTAAAAGGGTCAGAAAAACCCAACCCAAGAGGGCAAATACCAAGGTGATAAAGGCAAATAAAGCGATAAACGGGTAGCCTTCACGAGCAATCGGTTGATTTCTATTCTGCATGACGTCCTCTGTCTTTAAAATTAACCTACAACCCCTTTGGGGCCACGTCCAATAACAACGGGACCAGAGCGGACAACCTCTTTAATTCCCATTGGCCGCAGCAACTCCAAAATACCATTTATTTTTGCTGGAGCGCCAGTGATTTCAATTGTGTAAGACTTCGGGGTAACGTCGATAACCTTTGCCCGAAAGATATCGACAATCCGTAAAGCTTCAGCCCTGGATTCAGCATCGGTTGATACTTTAATCAAAGCCAATTCACGCTCAATGTATTCCCCATCTGTAAAATCGACAACTTTAATCGTAGAAATCAGCTTATTCAACTGTTTGGTAATTTGTTCCAGAATACGATCGTCCCCCCGCGTTACCAGAGTCATTCGAGAAAGATCTGGGTCCATCGTTGGAGCGACAGAGAGGCTTTCGATATTAAAACCACGACCGGAAAATAATCCTGATATTCTGGAAAGAACACCGAATTCATTCTCCACCAGAACTGAAATTGTATGCTTCATTTATTCATCCTCCCGAGCAAAAGTTAGCCGATCAACATAACACCTTGCTAAGAAGCAAGAACCATCTCATGAATTGCCTTGCCAGCCGGAACCATCGGCAAAACATTCTCTTCCCGAGAAACCTTAAAATTCATCAAAACAGGGCCGGGCGTTTCAAGAGCTTGCTTTATCGTCGCCTCAACTTCATCAACTTTTGTTGCCTCTAAGCCTGTCGCACCATAGGCTTCAGCTAACTTAATAAAGTCAATCGGCAATTCCATAACCGTCTGGCTATAGCGTTTTTCAAAAAACATCTGCTGCCACTGACGAACCATTCCCAGATAATTATTATTAAGGATAGCTATTTTTACTGGCAGCTGATACTGCACCAATGTTGCGAGTTCCTGTGAATTCATCTGGAAAGAACCATCCCCGGAAATGTCAATGACCTGACGACCAGGGAAAGCGACTTGAGCACCCAACGCAGAAGGAAGACCAAAACCCATAGTCCCTAAACCACCAGAGGTTAAGAAAGTTCGGGGTTGTCTGAAAGTGAAAAATTGCGCTGTCCACATCTGATGTTGTCCAACTTCAGTCGTGATAATGGCATTTTCATCCGTCATTTCACTGATCTTTTCGATAACAAACTGGGGCTTGATCACAGATTTAGAGGAACGATAGGTCATCGGATGATGTTCTTTCCATTCGCTAATCATCGATCGCCAATCATCGGTCGCTTCAACCAAGTCTTCGACCAGCTCGGGCTTATTATTCAAACACCCATGCAGCTTACCAAGGACATCTTTCAAATCACCAACGATCGGGAGATCAACACCAACATTTTTTCCGATTGATGTTGGATCAATATCGACATGAATAATTTTTGCCTTTTCAGCAAAGCTATCAATTCGACCGGTGACCCGGTCATCAAATCTGGAACCAACGGCAATGAGCAGGTCACATTCGGTAACTGACATATTTGCATAAAAAGTCCCATGCATTCCCAACATTCCCAAGGCCAGCGGATGTCGCTGAGGAAAAGCTGCCATTGCCATCAAAGTTGTCGTAACAGGGATCTGGGTCAGCTCTGCCAGTTTAAGCAATATATCATCAGCCCCTGATAAAGCAATCCCACCGCCGACATAGAGAACCGGCTTACGCGCTGCTAAAATCATTTTTGCTGCTTTTTCAACCTGACGCATGTTTCCACTATAGGTCGGTTTATAACCGCGCAAACTCACTTCTTCTGGATAGCTAAACTTACACGTACTGATCTGAACATCTTTTGGTAGATCAACCAGAACCGGCCCTGGACGACCAGTTCGGGCAATATAAAAAGCCTCTTTGAGGGTTCTCGCCAGATCACGAATATCCTTAACCAGATAATTATGTTTGGTACAGGGGCGGGTTATGCCGCACATATCAGCTTCTTGAAAAGCATCGTTGCCGATGAGTGGGGTTGGCACCTGACCAGAAATAATAACCATCGGAATTGAATCCATGTAAGCTGTTGCAATTCCGGTAATAGTATTTGTCGCTCCCGGACCACTGGTCGCAATAGCGACACCAACCTTTCCAGTGCAACGGGCATAACCATCAGCAGCATGAACCGCAGCCTGTTCGTGCCGGGTCAAAACATGCTTAATGGGAGAGTCAAAGAGATCATCATAAATATTGATGACTGCTCCACCAGGGTATCCAAATACGGTATCAACCCCTTCAAGCTTTAAACATTCAAGCAAAATCTGCGACCCGGTCAATTCCATCTGCTCCTCCTCAATATTCATTAGATCAAACATCTGCAAATTATCACACATTAAATACAGCAAAGGGCTTAAGCATCCGCTTAAACCCTTTGCTGTATCGAAACTTCCCGTTGTTACAAAACGGGTTCAGGTGGTAACGGTCTGGATAATTTTCTCCATTTCATCTTTACCGACAAGTTTCATTTTCTTAACAGTATTTTTTTCAATTTCTTCTTCCGGAGACAAATAGCCCTTTTTGTCATACTCTGAAAGTTGCTTCTCAAACAGGGTATGTTCCTCGTAGAGCATGCGAAAACGGGGGTTAGTCTCGGTAAGATTTTGCAAAAGGGTCTGATCAATGTCCATGGGCACCTCCGCGCATGTAAGTGGTTTTTACTATTTAAATTCTAAGATAAAGTAACCAAATTGATGCAAAGTTGTCAACAATTAACCCGGCGTTAAATGTTCTGCTTTGAAGATAAATTCAATTCAGCGTCAGAGGGACGAATATAAGTTGGAAGTATTGCAGCTGCACTCTGAGCTAAACCAGATCGCCAGGCCTGAAGCGCTAACCAGGAGGCATGAGAAGCTCTCAACTGATGCGCAGTAGAAACGGGAATTAATGCATGATCACCAAGAATTGTTTCAATATGTTGGCGATAGATGGCAACTCCATCACCAACTAAAGCGACCTTATCAGGCAACAGTCTCAACAACTGTTCTGGAGGTAAAACAGAAGGCTCTCCAATTGCAACGGGACCGACAGCATCTTGCCACTCAAACAGTTGACTATAGACCTCTTTCTTACGTGCGTCCAGAAAGGCGCATATTGGAACGGGTGACAGGGGTAGATTCATTGCTGCAGTTTGCAAAGCAGAAACAGCAACAACCGGTTTGTTTAACACCTGAGCCAACCCTTTGACAGTAGCAATGCCAATTCGCAGTCCGGTAAAAGAACCGGGACCAGTCACCACAGCCAAAAGGTCCAGATCATCAAGACACCAGTCCGCCTCATTCAGAAGAAGATCAATTTGTTTCAGCAATTTTTCACTGTGAGTACTGCGAACGTTCAAAAGAGATTCTGCAACCAAAGAGTCCCCACAGCACAAAGAAACGCTGCCCGCAAAAGAGGAACTATCAACAGTCAGGATTCTTATTCCTTCGACGTTCGTCATCAACCCCATAACCTTATAATATCATTGTAAAAAGCCAAAACCATCAACATCAACAACATGGCCATACCAACCTGTTGAGCCATCTCTCTGGCTCGAATTGACACGGGCTTGCGAATAATCAGTTCAATGAGATAAAAAAGGATATGACCACCATCCAGAATTGGAATTGGCAGCAAATTCAAGATCCCCAGCTGAATTGAAATAAATGCCAGCACAGATAGAATTGCTGACAGGTCTGTCTGTGCTGCCTGTCCGGCAATTTGCACAACAGTAATGGGCCCGCCAATATTTTTAGCTGAGACGCTGCCAGAAAACAATTTCTGCACAAAGACAACTGTAAGCTCTATCAACTCCCAGGTTCTGGATGCTCCTTCCCGAACAGCATCAATAAATCCAAAAGATTTTAGTTCTGATTGATACAAAGGTGCGATACCGAGTAAATATTCTCCTTCACCGTTACGCTGTGCGGGGGTCAAATTCACACTCAGTCGCTTTCCTGCACGTTCCAGTTGCACTGGGACAACTTGACTTCCTATGTTTTGAATCACGCCCTTAAGATCATACCAGGAAGAAACCGGATATTCTCCTATTTGCAGGATCAAGTCACCCGCCAACATGCCTGCTTGGGCCGCGGGCATATCCGCAGCCAAACTACCAATACGGGCATCCTGCCTGGGGAGCAACCCTAAGGCCTGCATCCCTTGCAAACTCTCATTCTCGGCAGAGACCTCCAACAGCAATTCTTTTCCTTGACGCTCTACCTGGAACAGCAGCGATTCACCAGCTTGAGAAATGAAACTCTTATTCGCATCATTCCAGCTTTCAACCCTTTGCTGATTCACCGCAGTGACGCAGTCTCCAGCCTGAAAACCTCCCGTCGCGGCATTTGATTCAGGAACTACATATCCAATACAGGCCGGCTCTTCAAAATAGGTCGGCATCTGGATCCCAACCATAAAAGAGATCGGAAGAATTAATAGTGGCAGCATCAAATTCATTATCGGGCCAGCTGACACAATTGCCAACCGCTTGGCTACTGATTGTTCCGCAAAAGAACGTTTCTTTTCCTCAGCATTCAGCTCGACTTCATCCCCCTGCTCGCCAGTCCCTTCACCGAGCATTTGTACGTATCCACCAAGGGGAATTGCACAAATCTGGTATTCGGTATCGCCACGACGCCGCGACACCAATTTCGGACCAAACCCAAGGGAAAACTTCAAAACCTTAACGCCGCACATTTTGGCAACTGCAAAGTGACCCAATTCATGAACAAAAACCAGGACACCCAGCATCAAAATGCCAGCTATAATTGTTATCATACCAATCCTCCGCTAATGAATTCTTGTGCTTTATGCCTGCCCCACAGGTCAGCATGTAAAGCCTGCTCCACAGAGGTAAGATCCCTGCTCTTATGCTGATGCATAACTTTTTCTATAACTTGCGGGATTCCCATAAAGCTGAGCCGTTTATTTAAGAAAGCGTCAACAGCAATTTCGTTAGCCGCATTCATCACTGCTGGAATTGTCCCGCCAACAGCCAGTGCTTCATACGCAAGTCGCAAACAAGGGAAACGCTCTGTATCGGGTGCAGAAAATGTTAATTGACCTAACCGACACAGGTCAAGGGGCTGTTGAGACAACGGTAATCGCTCGGGCCAGGACAATGCATATGCAATCGGTGTTTTCATATCAGGGATACCCAATTGCGCAATAACCGCTCCATCCCGGTATTCAACCAACGAATGGACGATGCTTTCAGGGTGGATGTGAACATCAATCATCGTGGCGGGAAAATCAAACAACCAGCGGGCCTCTATGACTTCCAGTCCTTTGTTCATCATGGTCGCTGAGTCAATAGAGATTTTTCGTCCCATATCCCAGTTAGGATGAGCCAAAGCATCTGCTGGTGTGATCGTTGCAAATTGGGCTAATCCATACTCTCGAAATGGGCCACCGGATGCTGTTAGGATGAGGCGCTGGACATCTTCACGGCGATGACCAGCCAGAGATTGAAAAATTGCTGAATGCTCACTATCTACAGGAAACAAGTTTATTTTCTGACGTTTAGCTTCAGCCATAATTAAACTACCGGCAATCACCAGAGTTTCTTTATTGGCTAGAGCAACATCCTTACCCGACTTAATTGCCGCCATTGTTGGCATTAGCCCAGCAGCACCGACAATAGCTGCAACAACTATCTCAACTTCAAACGCTGTCGCACAACGGATCATTCCCTCAATACCAGAACAAACTTCGACATCAACGCCTTCAAGTTGACGCCTTAATTTTTGTGCCTCCTGCTCGGAGACGACTGAGACAATCTGCGGAGCAAAAATTTTAATTTGTTTCCGCAACAATTCGATGTTATTGCCTGCGGTTAAGGCAACAACTTGATATCGGTCAGGAAACGCTTTAATTATTTCTAAGGTACTGACGCCAATTGACCCGGTCGAGCCAAGAACTGCTATATTCTTCAACCGTGCTCTCAGCCTCCGTAACCATATCGTGCGATATAATAAACAACCGGAAAAGCAAACAGCAAACTGTCCAAACGATCCAGCATCCCACCATGCCCCGGAATGATATTTCCAGAATCTTTAACCTGACAGGCGCGTTTCAACAGCGACTCAAACAAGTCTCCAAGCTGCCCCATAACCCCGAGAAGTAGTCCAATCAGCACAGCATCAAAATAACCAAGAACCGGCAAAAAAGTGAACTTAACAATCATTATGGCAAAAACCGACCCAACCAATCCTCCAAGTGCTCCTTCAATGCTTTTATTGGGACTCACAGCTGGATACAGTTTGCGCTTACCAATCTTGCGGCCAACAAAGTAGGCAAAAGAATCGCAGCTCATGATAACAATGAGGGTCATAAATATCCATTGACGCCCATCAAGCAACAATCGCAGCGACATTAAGTGGCCTAAGAGAAAAGGGATATAGATCAAGCCAAGGATGATCCAACCCAGGCGATGATGAACCTCAGTGATTTCAGGAAGGCGAAACAGAAATAATAAAGCGAGCAGTAACATTGCAGCAGTGAATAAAGGGAATATCAGCGTGAACTTCTCATAGAATAAAAGTGGGATAACAGTCGCTCCAATGACAGAGGCAAGCCATTGTTCTAAACGATGTTCACTTCCCAGCCCCATACGATTGAACTCAACCAAGCTCAAGAAAAGAACCAACACGAGAAATACAGAAAATATTGCAGGATTAGCATATCCAAGCAGCAAAATCAGTAATGGCAATGCAATAATAGCGGTAATAATACGTTGTTTAATCGTTTTTCTCCTTATTGCATTTCAAGCTGATCATCTGTAAGTCCAAATCGGCGTTTACGTTGTCGATACTCATCCAAGGCTTTACGCAATTCAGCGGCATCAAAATCAGGCCAAAGGACATCTGTAAAATAAAATTCGGCATAAGCGGCTTGCCATAGCAGAAAGTTACTGATTCTTACTTCACCGCTAGTGCGAATCAATAAATCTGGTTCAGGGATATCTCCTGTGTCCAGAAATCTGGAGAAGGATTTGTTATCGAGTTTACCAATATCCAAATCACCAGCTAGCGCACTCTGAGCGACCTGCCTGGCCGCCCGCATGATCTCATCCCGCCCACCGTATGACAAGGCCAAAACCAAAGTTAATTCCTGCCCATGCGAAGTTGCCTTTTCAGCATCAGCCAATGCAGATTGTATGGGTTCAGACAGACGAGAAAGGTCTCCTATAACCCGTAAACAAACACCATCATTTAACATTCGCTGCCGCTGCGAGGCTAAAAATTGCAGCAAAAGTCCCATCAATGCGTCAATTTCTTCGCGAGGACGCCCCCAATTTTCTGAACTGAACGCAAACAAGCTAAGGAAACGGATCCCCTGCGAAACACATTCATCGACAATCTGAACAACCGTCTCAACACCCTGTTGATGCCCTGCAACTCTTGGTAAGCCACGTTGCTGAGCCCAACGGCCATTTCCATCCATAATAATGGCAAGGTGATCAAGGATGGGAACTTTCGTTGTTGCAGTCAATTTCTACATCCCCAAAAAACAGGTTAAGAATCTATACTCACCAGGAGCAAGATTAGAAAAATAACACGACTGATATCAGAACAGCAACAATTTGCTCTCTTATATTGTTGCGTCAGAATAAAAAAAGGGCGTTTCTAAAACGCCCTTTTTCACAAATCAGAATATCTTCAACTAGTCAACGATAGCATTAACCGGACAACTATCTACACAGGCACGGCATTCAGTACATTCATCGGTAATCATATAAATATCTCCTGATTCGACAATTGCGCTCAGAGGACATGCCTCAACACAAGTACCGCAGCCAATGCACTCTTCATTGATTCTTAGAGCCATCAATCTCTCCTCTTACTAAAAAGGCTGATTTGCAGATCAAATCTCCATAATTTCCTGTTCTTTATTCTGCACTATGGAGTCAATGGTTCCGACAAATTCATCCGTGACCTGCTGGACATCTTTTTCACTACGTTTTAGGTCGTCTTCAGTTATTTCTTTCTCTTTTTCCAGCATTTTCAGGTTTTCATTGGCATCACGGCGAGCATTACGCACCGAAATTTTGGCATCTTCTGACATCCGCTTGACAATTTTCACCATTTCCCGACGTCTATCTTCGGTCAATGCCGGAACCGGTAGACGGATCAAAACCCCATCAGATGAAGGAGTCAAACCAAGATCAGCCTTAAAGATTGCTTTTTCAATGTCAGGAATGAGATTCTTTTCCCATGGCTGAACTGTAATCAAACGTGCTTCGGGAACAGAAAGAGTGGCGACCTGACTGAGCGGAGTCGGGACTCCGTAATACTCAACCTTGACGTCATCCAGCAAAGAAATACTCGCCCGGCCGGTGCGAACTTTAGTCATGTCTTTTTTTAAAGACTTAACCGCCTTATCCATAGCGGTACGAGCTTCACTCAAAACCTCTTTAACCATTGCCTTCACCTCCCTGGACAATTGTTCCGATTTTTTCGCCAAGCACAACTTTTTTAATATTATCTCGATGAGTCATGTCAAAAATAATCATCGGGAGATTGTTATCCATGCATAATGAGGTTGCAGTAGCATCCATAACCTGCAACCCTTTCTGCAAAACTTCCAGATAAGTCAATGTTGGCAACTTAACAGCACTCTTGTCTTTCTTTGGATCTGCCGAGTAGATGCCATCGACTTTAGTTGCCTTAAGAATAACCTCGGCATTGATTTCCATAGCTCGCAAACTGGCTGCCGTATCAGTTGTAAAATATGGGTTACCAGTGCCCGCACTAAAAATAACAACACGACCTTTTTCCAGGTGACGAACTGCTCGGCGGCGGATATACGGCTCGGCAATTTGTTGCATATCAATTGCAGACTGAACCCGGGTGACAACGCCCTGTTTTTCCAAAGCATCTTGCATTGCAAGACTGTTCATGACTGTTGCCAGCATCCCCATATAATCAGCGCTGGCACGATCCATCCCCTTGGAGGACGCCGCTAAACCGCGGAAAATATTACCACCACCAATAACAACGGCAACCTCAACACCAAGATCAATGACTTCTTTGATTTCAGCAGCAATCCCGCTAATAACATCAGGGTCGATACCGTAACCCTGCTCACCTGCCAGGGCTTCGCCACTAAGCTTCAATAAAATTCTTCGATATTTAATCGTAGCCACAATAGCTCCTGAAAATCTGAAGTGTGAATTATTGTTTGCTCATTGCCGCAACTTCTGCAGCAAAATCATCCTCTTTCTTTTCAATGCCTTCGCCAAGTTGATAGCGCACATAACTGTTCAACTTGATATCTGTACCAAGTTCCTTGCCCAGAGCGGAAACAAGTTTGCCAACCTTTTGGTCAGGATCAATAACAAAGGCCTGCTCCATGAGACAAACTTCGCCAAAATATTTATTGATCTGACCAAGAATGATTTTTTCAACGATATTCTCTGGTTTGCCACTCTCGAGAGCTTTTACCCGCATAATTTCTTTTTCTTTTTCAACAATATCTGCAGGTACACTGTCACGATCCAAATATTGTGGGGCAGCGGCAGCAACGTGCATAGCTAGCTGTTTTCCCAATTCAGCCACCTTTGCATCGGTTGATCCTGTTTGTAGTTCCACCAGCACGCCAATTTTTCCTGCACCATGAATATAAGACGTGACAAACCCTTGGCCGGCATCAACTCGGGCCAATCGACGAATCCCCATATTTTCGCCAATTGTCGCAATCTGGTGGGTCAATTCTGCGGCAACAGTGCGATCGGTGCCTGGGTAGTCAGAATTTTTAAGAGCCTCAACATCGGCAACATCCTCAGCGAGGACAATATCACAAACATCTTTAACAAAAGCCTTGAAAGCCTCATTTTTAGCGACAAAATCGGTCTCGGCATTAACTTCAACTATAGCACCAACAGAGCCTTTAGATGCTGCGACAACTGCCCCCTCAGAAGCAACCCGTCCAGATTTCTTTGCGGCAGCCGAGAGACCTTTTTTGCGCAGGAAATCAACAGCTTCATCCATATTGCCACCAGTTTCAGTCAAAGCTTTTTTACAATCCATCATTCCTGCTCCGGTTTTTTTACGTAACTCGGAGACCATTGCTGCTGTAATACTCACGATCATTCCTCCATATTTTGATAGGTGGGCAACTTTCCCCACGACTCTTCCCAGTTAAACCAAAGGCCGGACCTAAGCCCGGCCGCAGGCCTGTGCATATAGTTTTAAACCATGTTGTTTTATTCCGCTACTGGTTTTTCCGCAGCTGCAGCTTCAGGGACTGCAGCTTCAGGAACTGCTTCCTTCTCAGGGGCAGGAGCTGAGACAACTTCTACTGCGGGCTCATCCTTGCCTTCTGCTGCAGTCTGCTTCTTTTCCTTACGCCGTTGCTCGCCTTCAACACAAGCTTCCGCCATTTTTGAGGCAAATAAACGAATCGCACGGATAGCATCATCGTTGCCGGGAATAACATAATCGATATTGTCAGGATCACAATTAGTGTCAACAACGGCAACGACTGGGATTCCAAGTTTATTTGCTTCTTGAACCGCAATGGCTTCTTTTTTTGGATCAATAATAAATATGGCGCCTGGAAGCTTGGTCATATGTTTGATTCCACCAAGGTTTTTTTCCAGTTTTTCGCGCTGACGCTCAAGCTCTAATGCTTCTTTTTTGGTGTACTGTTCCATCGTACCATCAGTCACCATTGCTTCAATTTTCTTCAAACGATCAATACTGGCCTTAATGGTTGTAAAGTTGGTCAACATCCCCCCCAACCAACGGTTATTAACAAAATATTGATCTGCTCCCAGAGATTCTTCTTTGATAGCATCCTGAGCCTGCTTCTTGGTGCCAACAAAAAGAACTTTATCTCCGTTAGCTACCGTATCCTGGACAAACTGATAGGCCGTTTTGAAACAGCGAACAGTTTTTTGCAGATCAACGATATAGATACCATTGCGTGCACCAAAGATGTATGGTTTCATTTTCGGATTCCAGCGCTTGGTCTGATGACCAAAGTGTACGCCAGCTTCAAGCATTTGTTTCATGGTAATTTGTGCCATTTTTTGCTCCTCAGTTACTGGTTTAGTTCCTCCGCTCCAATCATCTTTGGCAGGTCTCAATCAGTGAAGGAGAACCATCCTGTCCAAATCCTGAAGCGTGTGAATTGGTTAACTGCGGACATATACCACTTCTCAACTAAAACAGGCAAGTGAAAAAGTACTTTCAAAAAACTATCAACTCGCTGGAATACAATCATTTTTCACCAACAAGGAAGGAGACTACTGGGAATCTCTTTCGCTTAACAGCCGCCTCTAGTGTTGCCAGCTGTAATGCTGAATAATCGCTAAAGATAGTTTACAGGATCAAGCCATCGTACTAACATGCGCCACCATGTCGAATCTCCGTATCCATAAATATATCATCAAGGAAATCAGTATCCCTGTTTTTTTAAGCTTACTGATTTTCACTTTTGTTCTTCTGATGGGGAAAATTCCTCGAGTGGCTGAACTTGTTATTAACAAGGAAGTTCCAGCTGCAGAAATTTTCCAGCTTTTCAGCTTTTTGCTACCAACTTTTTTGAGCGTCACCATCCCCCTCTCCTTTTTATTGGGTATCCTTCTGGCATTTGGGCGTTTTTCTGCAGACAGTGAATTTATTGCTCTGAAAGCATCGGGTGTCAGTTTGTACAATTTGGTAAAGCCAGTTTTCTTTTTGGCAGTTTTGTTTAGCCTACTGACAGCATGGATCACTATCAGTATAGAACCCGCCAGCAAAACGGCCTTCCGCAGCAAACTGTTTCAGATAGCATCCAGCAGTGCCAGCATCAGTGTCAAACCGGGAATATTTAATGACGATTTTAAAGGAATTGTTCTCTATGCCCGTGGCATGGATGAAAACCGCGGAATTATGCAAGACGTCTTCATCTCCGATGAACGTGAAGGAGAAACACCTGCAGTTATTATCGCCCAGCAAGGTCGTTTTATTTCTGATCCCAATCAATACAGCCTGACTCTCAGGCTAAGTCAGGGGAGTATTCACCGCCGCCCTCCCAAAGAAAAAAAGTCAACCTACCAGATTATCAGTTTCACCAATTATGATATAAATCTTGCTATTGGAGATCAGTTAAACAGCAACAATCAGCGTCGCCGCTCACGAGGGGAATTGTCCTGGTCGGAGTTAAAAACTGCAATTGACAAAGCAACTGACGACAAATCCCGATTTTATTATCAGACAGAAAAACATTCTCGCATCGCCATTGCACTGGCTCCGCTCGTCCTTATTCTTGTGGGTGTTCCTCTCGGATTACAATCTCAACGTTCAGGCAAAGGTGCCGGTTTCGCACTGGCGTTGGTAGTTTTTCTTATCTACTACGTATTATTAAGCTTCGCTGTTACCATTGCAGATAAAGGGATATTACCAGCAGCAATCATTCTCTGGCTGCCAAACTTCTGTTTTCTTCTTGGAGGAGCTTGGTTTCTGCACTGTACTGCTATTGAAAAACCGCTTCAACTTTTGCGCATACCCCAGAGAATTCTGAAGCAGTTGCTATCACGCTCCGATAAACCTAGAGACGATTCATGAAAATTTTCAACCGTTTTCTATTGAAACACTTCCTCCGTATTCTGATTCTTTGTACTTCTGCCTTTATTGGCATTTACCTGTTGATTGATTTTTTTGAAAAGGTCGATGACTTTATTGATCACCAAGCGACAATTGGAAACTATTTGATTTATCTCTCCAATAGCGTTCCTGTCATCTTTGTTCAAATTCTGCCACTGGCAATTCTGACAACCATGGTTCTGACTCTTGGAGGGCTCAGTCGAACCAACGAAATTACCGCTATGCGATCTTGTGGCATCAGCCTTTGGCGGATCGTGCAACCGTTAATGTCCCTGGCTCTGCTTCTTTCATTTCTACTTCTATTATTGAATGAATTTGTCATTCCCTGGAATACCAAACAGCTGAACACACTTTTAGAATTCAAGCCTAAGGGTAAGCCTCAAGTTCAGCTAACCCGGAATGAAATCTGGTATCGCAGCAATGATAAAATCATCAATATCGCCATTGCACAACCACATAAAAAACGCCTGCAAGGTATTGTCATCTTTACCTTTGACGAAAAGCAGAAAATCACAAAAAGGGAAGACATCCCCCTCGCAATTTTTGAGAATGGGATATGGCTGGCGAACAATTTGGTGGAAAGACTTTTCGATCCACTTTCAGGCGACATGCTGAAGGTAAATAAGCTTAAAAATGTCGTTTTGAATCTCGATCGTTCACCCGAAGATTTTTCCGGCAATGAAGACATAAACAATGAGTTAAATTTCCGACAACTTTTAGCCGCAGCCCAAAAACTGGAACAAGAGGGCTACGATTCAACGCGTCAACGGGTTGATATGCACAATCGGATTGCCGCTCCATTCACCTGCCTGATTATGGGTTTTTTAGGAATTCCTTTTGCGCTTCAAAGAGGCCGAAACAGCAATATTGCCCTCGGTATCGGGCTTAGCTTGGGGATTGGTGTTGCCTACTTTATTATTCAATCGCTAGTCACCGCTTTCGGTTACTCAAACGCCCTTCCGCCAGTATTTGCTGCCTGGACCGCTAATTTCATCTTTTTGTTAACAGGAATATGGCTACTCCTGAATGTCAAAGAGTAGTCATCTACAAACAAAAAATCCCCGACCAGTGCCAAGGATTTTTTGTTTTTTTGGATTTTATTGTATTGCAAAGTATTGCAAAATTTCAGTAGCGATAGGTGTCCGGCTTAAATGGTCCCGATGTCGGCACGCCCAGATATTTAGATTGTTCCTCTGTCAGGACCGTCAATTTGGCCCCCAACTTGTCCAGATGTAACCTTGCCACTTTTTCATCAAGAAGTTTCGGTAAAACATAGACTTTGTTTTCATAATTATCCGAATGGCTGAACAACTCAATTTGCGCCATGACCTGATTGGTAAATGAGTTAGACATGACAAAGCTTGGATGACCTGTTGCACAACCGAGGTTCAGCAAGCGCCCTTCGGCTAGAACGATAACCCCATGGCCATCTTCAAAGATCCATCGATCAACCTGTGGTTTGATATTTTCTCTGGTGACAGAAGCATCTCTTTCAACAGCAATCATCTCTATTTCATTGTCGAAGTGACCAATATTACCAACAATGGCATTGTTTTTCATCTGCCGCATATGCTCAAGGGTGATGACATTTTTATTGCCGGTTGTTGTGACATAGATGTCGGCATAATCGAGCACATCTTCAACCCGTTTGACTTCATAACCTTCCATCAGCGCCTGTAAAGCACATATCGGATCAATTTCCGTGACGATCACTCTGGCGCCTTGCCCGCGTAGAGATTGACAGCAACCCTTACCAACATCACCATAGCCACAAACCACAGCAACTTTTCCGGAAATCATCACATCAGTAGCACGCATAATGCCATCAACCAGAGAGTGGCGACAGCCATAAACATTATCAAACTTTGATTTGGTTACAGCATCGTTAACATTCATTGCGGGGAACAGCAAGCTACCATCTGCCGCCATTTGATAAAGGCGGTGCACTCCAGTCGTTGTCTCTTCAGTGACCCCCTTGATCGAAACAGCAGTCTGAACCCATCTTCCAGGATTCTTAGCAATAGATTTACCCAACGCTTTTACCAACTCACTCCAATCCTCGGGATCATCCTCAGAAAGCTCAGGAACACTGCCTTTTTCCCATTCATTGCCCTTGAGAACAAACATGGTTGCATCACCACCATCATCAAGAATCATATTTGGGAATTCACCATCAGGCCAGGTTAATGCTTGCTCCGTACACCACCAGTACTCTTCAAGTGACTCCCCTTTCCACGCATAAACTGGTACTCCCTGAGGATTCACAACAGATCCCTTTGGGCCGACAGCCACTGCTGCTGCTGCATGGTCTTGAGTGGAAAAAATGTTACAAGAGCACCAACGAACCTGTGCTCCCAACTCCACTAGAGTTTCGATCAAGACAGCTGTCTGAATTGTCATATGCAGTGAACCAGAAATCCGTGCACCTTCAAGTGGATATTGGCCTTCATATTCTTCACGCAGAGCCATCAATCCTGGCATTTCTTCCTGAGCAAGCAAAATTTCTTTACGTCCCCATTCAGCTGCAGTTAAGTCTTTAACTTTAAAATCAGAAAAAGTTGTCACTTAATTTCTCTCCTTTGAATGAATATAAACAATCTTAAGGTCTTCTTAGCACAATTTGATCAAATCAAACAAGCCACGCCCAAATTTAGCTGCCAGAAAATACCATAAAATGTCTTTATTAAAACAAATCTTGTGCTATAAATATCTATGTATATTAAAATCAACTGCTCTCTTTAAAAGGGAACGGTAACTTTTCACAGCTGACATAGCAAGGGGTTACAGATGAGTGAAATCATTGATATCTACGCCCGTGAGATTCTTGACTCACGTGGCAATCCAACAGTTGAAGTCGAAGTTGCACTTGAAACAGGTGTTATTGGTCGGGCCGCTGTTCCAAGTGGCGCGTCTACCGGCGAGCGGGAAGCTCTGGAACTCCGAGATGGAGACAAATCCCGTTACTTGGGAAAAGGGGTTTTAAAGGCCGTTGAACATGTCAACGAAGTTATTGCAGCTGAGCTCGTAGGTTGGGAAGCCAGTGACCAGATTGGCATCGATCGAAAGTTGCTACTTCTGGATGGAACCGATTTCAAAAGTAAACTTGGAGCCAATGCCCTACTCGGTGTTTCTATGGCTTGCGCCAAAGCAGCTGCAGAAGATGCCGGTTTACCCCTTTACCAATACATCGGTGGTGCCAACGCCAAAGAGCTCCCCCTTCCTATGATGAATATCATTAACGGTGGTGAGCATGCCGACAATAATGTCGACATTCAGGAATTTATGATCATGCCTGCCGGTGCTGATAGCTTCAAAGAGGCATTGCGGATGGGTGCCGAAATTTTCCACACCCTGAAAAAGGTTCTTAAAGAGAAAGGCTACAACACCTCTGTCGGTGACGAAGGCGGATTTGCTCCTAACCTGAAGAGCAATGAAGAAGCCCTCGAAGTCATCATGGAAGCGATCCAAGCTGCCGGGTACAAACCTGGCGACGATGTTCTTCTGGCACTGGATGCGGCCGCCTCCGAGTTCTATAAAGATGGCAAATATATCATGGCAAATGAAGCCCAACCCGAAAAGACTGCAGCGGACATGGTTGCCTTTTACGAAGATCTGGTTTCCCGCTACCCGATCATTTCGATTGAGGACGGCCTGGCTGAAAATGATTGGGACGGCTGGAAACTGATGACGGAAAAGTTGGGCGATAAAATCCAGATTGTCGGTGATGACCTGTTTGTCACTAACACCAAAATCCTCAAAGAAGGGATCGACAAAGGCATTGCCAACTCCATTCTGATTAAGGTCAATCAAATTGGCACCCTGACTGAAACACTGGAAGCCATTGAGATGGCTAAACGGGCGGGTTATACAGCGGTTGTGTCTCACCGTTCGGGAGAGACCGAAGATACAACAATCGCTGACCTTGCTGTTGCGACCAATGCAGGTCAAATCAAAACCGGATCACTCTGTCGGACTGACCGCATCTGTAAGTACAATCAGTTGTTACGAATTGAAGATGAATTGGATGATACCGCCGTATTTGCCGGTAAGGGTGTTTTCTATAACTTGTAAAAAAGAGAGCCTGGGGATGGAATTTAATTCCGTCCCCAGGTCGATCAAACACAATAAAGCGAATAACTGCTCCCCTGTTTTTCCCGTCTCAATACGCCATTATCCGACATATTTTTAATGAGCTTCTGAAGTTGTTTTTTGCTTGTGTCCGTAAAAAGAAGATAGAGGTCGGTCTGTTTGATGCCCGGCTTTTCAGCCACGGCAGAAATAACAGCTTCTTCAATGGCAGTCCGCCCTTGAACTGCAGCGGCGGGACTACTTTTTCTATCAGGCACTGTTGGATTCACAGCATCAACAGCAGAATTTTCTGGTTCTGATTCTTGCACTGGAGAAACATGTTCATTCGCCGCTACTTGTTCAGCACGAATTTCTCGCTCTATAGCCATCATTTTCTGATAAAAATAGAAACCTGCGCCCACAACCAATAACAGAACAATAAACCAGAACATTTAAACCTCCAGATTAATTTGAGTTTTCATCATCCCGATTGAACCAGCGTTCAAACCAGGTACGGTGATCCTTTGCCGCCAGAATTTTCAGATCATTTGGCCCAAGCCAGACACCACCACAGTCGGGGCACTGATCGAGAGGGACACCATGAAAAGTTATCGGCTCAATAACTTTGCCACATTTAGGACAATGCCCTAAACTGGCAGCTTCAATTTCGGCCTGTTTCATTTTTGCCAAAGCTTCCCGCTCTTTTTTATGGAAGTATTCATTTTCAAGAGCTTTTTTTCGGTCATCCCAAGCATCTGTCATACAATGTCCCCACTTTAAAGCTAAATCCACTCAAGACTGAAAATTGCCATTCAACTATAATTCAATCGATATTGTCCAGCCCCGTAGGTAGATCCCTTGCCGAAATTGAAAAGACTGCCAAGTTGTAAAACCCAAAGAAGTTCTGTCAACGCCTCTCCTTCAAGGCATAAACGTCCTATCAGACCCCCTAGGTTTTGATCACCAGAATTTCTTTTCAGAGCACGCCAGTCTTTCCAGCACAGGTGATTTTCATATAATTCTACCTGTCTTGAGATGGAAATCAAATACACAGGATCGAGATTCAGTTCAACCTCAGCATGCCCAGCCAATAACGCAGTAACCCGGCGCAGGAGAAAAGGGAAGATATGTGCGAATTCGGCTTTAAAGAGAGGTTTCCCCTGATGCAGCAACCGCAGGGGTGTGATAATTTCTACCTGGACAGATTTTCCAAGAGAGGGCTGTCGCTCCAGCCACCAGGATAAACGGCAAATGGGAGGACTCAACCTGCTGCTCTGTTGACCAGCGCTCCAGAGCATTGATCTCACCCCACTGCCATCTTCAGCTTCAACCCCCTCCAAAACAAACTGTCCTGAACCATGGTAGAGTCCTTGAGCTCCTAAATGCTGCAACAGAGATATAAATGGATCAATAGCATTGATTCCAGAACCGACAAAAAGTACGGGAAGAATAATCCGTTGTTTTGGTTCAATTAACCCATATTGAGAAATATCTGGTGAAATGATCAGAGGTGGCGTTGGTCGTTGAATCTGCCGCAACAAGACAGGATCATCGGGAAGGTCCGGCTGTAACATTTGCGTCAATTCAGCAGCACAATCACACTCGACCTGAGCGGTGAGGCTTTTAAGTGCCTGTAACAATTCACGCCGTAGCTGCAACAAACCAAGAACCGGCAGATCGAAATAATTGCTGTTTTCCAAGTGAAAATACAATTTCACATATTCTACTTGTTGCAGCTCTGTAGGAAACGGAGCATAGTATCCCACTTAAACCTCCGATAAGATTGCACCTTGAGTAAGATTTTGCTATATCCTAAACGTAACCATCCTAATGCAAGCAATAAGGGAGAACAACTGAATGTTTCAGTTTAAACTATTAAAAGAAGATCCAAACAGCCGCGCCCGAAGGGGACGCCTTGAAACCCCACATGGCACGATTGAAACACCAATCTTCATGCCAGTCGGTACACATGGTGCGCTAAAAGCGATGACCCCGGCCCAGGTCGAAGAAACTGAAGCGCAGATTATCCTGTCAAATACTTACCACCTGCACTTAAAGCCCGGTGAAGGGTTAGTCAAAAAAGCCGGAGGACTGCATAAATTTATGAACTGGAAAAAACCCATACTCACAGACAGCGGTGGATTCCAGGTCTTTTCCCTGCCTAAAAAAAGGATCGGGGAAGATGGTGTTCACTTTCGTCATGAGCACTCAGGTGAAGAAATTTTTCTTGGCCCTAAAGAGGCTATGCAGATTGAAAATGATCTGGGGGCAGATATCATCATGGCTTTTGATGAATGCATTCCCTATCCAACCACTCACGACTACGCCGCAAAATCGATAAAAAAAACTATTCGTTGGGCCGAAAACTGTTTGCAACACCATGCAAGAAAAGATCAGGCACTTTTCGGGATTGTTCAGGGGGGAATTTATGATGATTTGCGCCGCGAGTGTGCTGAAGTCCTAACAGCAATGGATTTTCCCGGTTATGCCATTGGTGGAGTCAGTGTCGGGGAAGGCCTTGATCTCCTCAAAAAAGTAGTCGAATACACAGAACCTTTCATGCCAAAAAACAAACCTCGCTACCTGATGGGTGTTGGTCTCCCGGAAGACATCCTTGAATCTATTGAACGGGGAATGGATATGTTCGACTGCGTTATTCCGACCCGTTATGCCCGTAGCGCCACGTTGTTCACTAAACGGGGAAAAATCAGATTAACGAATAAAAATTTCCGCAGAGACTTCTTTCCAGTCGATCCATCCTGCGATTGTTATTGCTGCCGTAATTTTACTCGTGCATACCTGCATCACCTTTTCAATGCTAACGAAATTCTTTCAGCGACTTTAGCTGCCATCCACAATGTCCGTTTCTACCTCAACATGGTTGCTGGAGCACGAACTGCGATTGAAGCTGGTGATTATCTTGCATTTAAACAAGAGTTCCTTGGCGAATATCTATCTGGAAAGAAATGATTCGTTTCTGAGTAGATGCTATCACGACCGCATAAAACGTTATATATGCGGCTCCTGCATCCATTTTTTTCAACTTGTTTTATAATTTCAAAGACAGTTAAGCTGCGACTCTTGCACAATAAACAGAATGCATCTTTTATGCAGTTCGTGCCCCCCGAGAGGTATTCCATGGCAAAGATCGATAAACTATTTCAAATTCTTCAGCAGAACAGTGGATCTGACTTACACCTCTCCCCTGGCAATGCTCCAATGATTCGAGCCTCAGGACAGCTTCGTCGAGCAATTGATCAGGTCTTGAACAATGAACAATATCAGGCACTTCTTTATGAAATTATGAGTGAAGCTCAACGGCTGGAATTTGAAGAACGTCATGACCTTGATTTTGCCTATGAAGTCCCTGCCCTTAAAGCACGATTCAGAGCAAATATTTTCATGGGTCGACTGGGAATCAGTGCCGTTTTCAGAATAATTCCTGCGGAAATACTGACCGCTGAGCAACTTGGATTACCACAGTCAGTTTTAGACTTTACCGAATATAAAAAAGGGTTGGTTTTAGTCACCGGTCCCACTGGCAGTGGAAAATCAACCACCCTCGCGGCAATGATTGACCACATAAACCGTAGCCGCAATGAACATATTTTGACCGTAGAAGATCCGATTGAATTTGTCCATCAAGCTCATAAGAGCTTGATCAACCAGCGTGAGGTTGGGGTTCACACCAACAGCTTTGCTTCGGCACTAAAAGCCGCCCTCAGGGAAGATCCAGACATCATCCTGGTTGGGGAAATGCGTGATCTGGAAACAATTGAACTTGCCATTACCGCTGCTGAAACTGGTCATCTTGTCTTTGGTACACTTCATACCAGCAGTGCTGCTAAAACCGTTGATCGACTGATTAACGTCTTTCCAACAACCCAGCAGGAACAGATTCGCACCATGCTGGCGGAATCAATCCGTGGAGTTGTTGCCCAACAATTATTGCGCACCACTGATGGTAAGCGTTGTGCAGCCCTCGAAGTTTTGAAAGTCAACGCTGCTGCTGCAAACTTGATCCGCGAGGGAAAAACATTTCAATTGCCGTCAATTATGCAAACCGGCCGTAGAGATGGAATGCAGTTGATGGACCAAGCGCTTCAAGATTTGGTGAAAGCTGAAAAAATCAGTATTGATGAAGCCACTCGATTTGCTGTCAACAAGGGTCTGTTTTCACCTCAAAGCTAAAACCGGAGACGACAATGGAAGATCAAAGAATCAGCGTTGCAAAGCGCCATATAAAATTAACCCTGTCAAACGGTACCCAGATAAACGGCGAAACGTTTCTTCAGCTTCACGGTGAGCACTTAACTGGTCTTCAACGCGTTGAAGAAATCCTCAACGGGGAAGATATCTTTTTACCGGTCCGTCATAGTGGTAAAGTTGAACTGATTAGCCTGGAACAAATTGTATCTGTTGAAGTTGCAGCCAATGAAGAGTTCGATCCGCTTTTAGCTCTTGGTGAAGAGCATCAGATCACGGTCGAACCTGTCGCTGGTGACGTCCTTGATGTTCATATTTTTGTGAATCTTCCTGGGGGGTGCAATCGCGTCAAAGACTTTTTAAACCAACAAAAACGTTTTTTGTTACTGCTTCGGGACGATCGAATTCTTTACATTGCCAGAAACAAGATTCTTCGCATTCAAGACTAAATATTCAGCTGAGAGATCCTGCTTAACATCGTCACAATATTAGAAAAAGAGCAGGTTGGTAAAATAAAAAAGGGTGGACTGAATTCTTCAGTCCACCCTTTCAAAATGACCTAAGCAAGCGACAACAATCCTAACGCATCATAAATCCCATCATTCTCTTCATCCAGGAAATTTTCAACAGATTCATCATCCAACTCTCGCCGATAGACTTGTTCATAAACGACATACTCGGAAAAGAATGTTGCAGCAACATAATATCAGCAAGGCGGATTTTCTTTTGAATAGCCAGTCCCCACTCGTTAATCATCTCTGCAGAACCTTCGCCAATAACTGATGCTCCATAGATCTTACCCGTCTTACTAGCAAGGACCCGAACCATACCCGTCGTCACTTGTTCAGCAATTGCAGCACCATAATCACTATGTTTGGCTTCAATAACATCATATTTAATTCCAGCCGCGATTAACTCCGACTCCTGCATACCGACCGAAGATACCTGCGGTTCGGTAAAAACTGTCCAGGGGACAACATATTTTCGAAAATCTCTTTTAAACGGCCAGGGGCGCATAATATTCATCAACGCAATCATCCCCTGATGCATAGCTGCATGGGAAAAAAGAAAGTTACTGTTACAGTCACCGACCGCATAGATGTGGCTGACATTGGTCTGCAAATTTCCATTCACAGGAATCCCCCGAGGAGTGTAGTTAACCCCGGCATTTTCGAGCTTCAAACCATCAAGGGCAGGAACCCGACCTGCAGCCATCAGGAGACGTTCAGCCTCTAGAGTTTCCCCTTCTTTGGTTTTGAGAATGACACGGCCATTCTGAGATGAAATTTCACTGATCGCCCGACTATTGTAAACCTCGACCCCCTCTTTCGTTAAAGTCTCTTCGAGAATATCACCGGCAAATTTATCGGCAAACGGCAATAGATGCGGGTCCATTTGTACGATAGTCGTTTTACAACCCAAACGGGAGAAAGCCTGAGCCATTTCAGTCCCAATCGCACCACCACCAACAATCAACATACTTTCGGGTATGTTTTCCAAATGAAAAAGATTTTCGTTAGTCAAAACGTTTTCAATAGTATCCAGACCGGGAATTGGGGGTTTTGAAGGCTTGGTTCCAGTACAGATAAAAATTCTTTTTGCTGTAATTTTTCGGTCACCAACGGCAACAGTATGTGAATCCACAAAACTGGCAGCTCCCTGTCGGGTAATCTGATCAACCTTGGCAAACTTGACAGCATACTTCTTTTCATTAATAAAAGTCAGTTTCTCCTGGATATGTGCAAACGGACTATTAACTTTAGGTAGCTCAGTTTCTGCAATATCAAAATCGGCAAATTTGGTCACGGTATGTCGCGTTTTTGCCATTCGCAACAATGCTTTACTTGGAATGCAGCCAACATTCATACACTCACCACCAAGTTTGTTTTTCTCGATTGCGCATACTTTTAAACCCATCTCAGCGCCCATTGCTGAGATAACCATTCCCGCAGGCCCGACTCCGATAGTAAGAATATCGTAATCATAATTTGCCATAGTACTTTACCCCTTTTCCATTAATCTAAGATGAGAACGTGCAGTTAATCTATTTATTATATATATGGTTTTATAAATGTAAAGTGTTTTATGAATCACGAAACCATGTAACCTTATCCAGAAAGCGGCATCAGAGCAAATAAAGAGGCCCATAAGACAACTAACTTACAGCTATAAATTCTACCGCATGGATAATAAGATAGAGAGAAATGCCTCCTTAAGGCTCCTGAAGACTTAATAAGAATTTCACATCCGTGAGCTACGGTTATTTTTTAGAAATATTTGCTGTTTCGCCTTCTGCACGTAATTTCTTGACCGAACGGCCAGAGATACCCCAGCTATCGGCATCAAACTCCTTGATAACGATTTGTGTGGATGAGGGATTCTTGTCTAGAATATTGACCAGCAAATCAGTAATTCCTTCGACAAGTTGTTCCTTTTGCTCTTTTGTCGCACCGGTGGTTAAATTAAGCTCAACATATGGCATAACCGGATCCTTTCAAAGTTTATAAAATCAAGATTCTGGCTCTAGTTCATGAATTTGATAATGAATGATTATAGACCCGTTTCAGTTCTATCTGAAACAAAAAAAGGCCCCATGGTTACCCATGGAGCCTTTAATGTTAAACAATTGATATATCTTAGAGCCGTTGGATATTGGCCGCTTGAGGTCCTTTTTGACCATCAACTACATCAAAGCTAACGCGTGCGCCTTCTGACAAAGACTTGAAGCCTTCTCCAGTAATTGCTGAAAAGTGCGCGAAAACGTCTGGGCCGTTATCCTGCTCGATAAAGCCAAACCCTTTAGAATCATTAAACCATTTAACTGTTCCTTCTGCCATTTTACTTTCTCCTTACTAGGTCCCCTGCGGGAGTTACGTGACGCAGACCAGCGCCTGCATGTCAAAAAAAAACCACTCAGCCCTATCGGTCTGTGCGGTTCTTATCTGACTTATACAGTGAAATAATCTACACAAACTGGATCTGATACGACCGCACGTTAGCATGACTAAAGTGTTAAATCAACCCTTCAGATCATTTTTTTAAAAGAATTGTACTCCAATAGCGATAATATCGTCGTGAACATAGAGACACTCTAAGAAGCCGGGATCATTCAAAAGCAACAACATAGCTCCCGGAAAACCCTGCCGCCACTAAATCCCTTGCCGCAGTTTCTGCGGATTCCAAAGACTTAAAATGCCCAGCACGGACACGATACATTCGCTGACCACGATTGTTCATTCCTTTTGAAACCACAATTTTACCATACCTTTGACCTATCTTCTCTGCCAACCTGTAAGCATTTGAAGATATTGAAAATGCCGCAATCTGGACAGCAAAACTGCCGGAGTCATAGTCTTTTGGGGGACTAAAAGATGGACGCTGGTTGTTACCTGTCGAGCGATAGCCTAGAGCTTGCACTTCAACCTGCGCTGTCCCTGATTCAATAATTCCCAATTGTTTTGCTGCCCCATAGGAGAGATCAATAATACGACCAGCAACAAAGGGGCCTCGATCATTAACTCGCACAAGGATATGGCGACCATTTCCCAGATGGGTCACCTTGACATAAACACCCATCGGCAAAGTCTTGTGTGCTGCACTCATGCCGTACATATCGTACACTTCGCCATTACTGGTTTTACGTCCATGGAACTTGCGTCCATACCAGCTAGCCACCCCACGTTGCTGAAATCCTTGGTGGTCGCGCAAAGGCTGGTAGCGCTGCCCATCCACCTCATAAGGCTTTTGCCACCCTTCCAGCTCTCGGGTTTCTGGTGTATCAATCACTCTTGTGGTATGTCCACCACAACTCGAAAGAAAGAATGCTAAAACAAAATATATCGCTGGACGATAAATACTAATCAATTGAATTCCCAGATTATTTTGGTTCTTCAAATTCTGCAATAGCTCTGAAACGCTGGTAGCGTTGTTCTATCAAACCTTCAGGGGAATACTCTTCCAACTCCCCAAGATGCTTGAGTAAATATTCCTTGAGCGTAACTGCCGCCTGGTCATGATCCTGATGAACACCTCCAAGAGGTTCCGGAATAACTTCATCAATAACGGTTCCCAAACTATCTACATCCTGGGCTGTCAACTTCAACGCTTCCGCGGCTTGAGCCCCTTTAGTTCCATCATTCCATAAGATTGCAGCACAACCTTCAGGAGAGATGACAGCATAGACCGAATATTGCATCATCAACACCCGATTCCCAACGGCAATTGCCAGAGCCCCACCGGATCCACCTTCACCAGTGATTGTGACGATGACAGGAACACGCAGCATAGCCATCTCCCGCAAATTTCGCGCAATAGCTTCTGCCTGTCCACGCTCCTCAGCACCGATACCCGGGAAAGCTCCAGGGGTATCAACAAAAGTAAAAATCGGCAACCCAAACTGATCGGCCAACTGCATGACACGTAGTGCTTTACGGTACCCTTCCGGATTGGGCATACCAAAGTTCCGGTGAACTTTTTCCTTGGTATTGCGCCCTTTTTGGTGGCCGATAACACAGCAGGGCTTTCCATCAATCCTGGCAAAACCACAAACCAGGGCAGGATCATCACGGTAATTTCTATCACCATGAACTTCAGACCAGTCGGTAAAAATCCGTTTAATATAATCAAGGCTATAAGGACGGTTGGCATGTCGGGCCAATTGAGTTCTCTGCCAACGGCTAAGATTGGAATAGACCTCTTTTTTTAGCTTATCGGCTTTTTTTTCAAGTTTTTTTATTTCACTGGAAAAGTCAACATTATCTGTCGAATACTCACGTAATTCACCGATTTTTGTTTCAAGATCTGCAATAGGTTGTTCAAAGTCAAGATATTGATTCATCAAGATTCTCCCTATCCCTAAAAGGACACTGGTATATATAAAACCTACTATTCTTTAAATAAATGCTAACCATAAATCCTCGCCAACCAGAGGTCAAGCATTAGACCGTATCTGCCCCCCAATAATCGACCCAACATCAGCATCTTTTACTCAAAATTCATAACACTGTAACCAAACAAAGCTTTGGCATCATCCATGGCCTCATCAGTCGCTGACATTTTCAACTGATCCGGTAAAGCAATAACGGTTTCACTACGATTGGGAATAACAATATGCAATTGCACTTCACAGTTACCTCTGTAGCGCTGTACAATTCCTTTAAGTTGACGCATTTGCATCTCATCAAGCCCGGGAGTTGTCAATCTTATATGGACCCGCTTAGCCATTGTCTCTTTAACATCACGGAGCAAAGCAACTTCCGTTGCCAGAATTTTGCAAGCCTCCTCCCCCACGTCAAGTTCCCCATTTATTAACAACGGGTCATCACCCTTGAGAAGATCCATTGAAGCCGTGTAGACCTCGGGAAAAACAATCACTTCAACGGAACCGCTTAAATCTTCCAGAGTAACAAACGCCATGCGGTCGCCTTTTTTGGTGATTAACTCTTTAATCCCCGAGATAATTCCACACACCCTTACCTGTTCTTTATCCGCCCTCTCTGATAATTCTGAAGCGCCACAGGTGGCAAAGCGTTTGATAGAATCACTGTAGCGAGCCAGTGGATGCCCAGTTACATAAAATCCGAGGATATCTTTTTCATAGCTCAACAGGGTTTTTTCATCCCATTCTTCAATATCGGGAAGGACTCCATACCCATTGCCACCAACAGATAAAATTTCCTGAGTACCAAACAGTGATTCCTGACCCGAGTCCTGCTCGCGCTGCAGGCGCTGCCCGACATCCATGGCTTCTTCCAGACCAGCAAAAAACTGCGCCCGTTTCCCACCGAGGGAATCAAAGGCCCCACACTTGATCAATGCCTCGACAACCTTTTTATTCACTTTACGTAAATCGACACGCTCACAAAAATCCTGCAATGAAGTAAAGGGCTCATCTTTCCGCACCTCCTGAATAGAATCAAGGGCAGCAGCACCAACCCCCTTAACTGCACCGAGGCCAAAACGCATAACATCTTCAGCAACAGTAAAAGAACGCGCTGAAGCATTGATGTCTGGGGGAAGAACCTCAACACCCATAGCACGGACTTCACCGATATCTTTAATCACCTTATCGGTATTTTCCATATCCTCTGTTAAAAGAGCGGCCATAAATTCAACGGGATAGTGCGCTTTTAGATAGGCTGTTTGGTAGGCAATCAGGGCATAGGCTGCTGAATGGGACTTATTAAAGCCGTAAGCAGCAAATTTTTCCATCAAGTCAAACACAGATTCTGCTTTTTTAAGGTTCAGCTTATTTTCAGCAGCACCAGCAAGAAAGATTTTCTTCTGTTTTGCCATCTCTTCAGGCTTCTTCTTCCCCATTGCCCGACGCAATAGGTCTGCAGCACCAAGGCTGTAATTTGCGAGGACCTGGGCTATCAACATAACCTGTTCCTGATAGACAATGACCCCGTAAGTATCTTTCAGAATTGGCTCAAGCTGAGAGAAATCATACTTAAATTGTTCAGTGCCATGTTTCCTTTTGATAAATGAATCAACCATTCCAGAACCCAATGGGCCAGGACGGTACAAAGCCACCATCGCGATTAAATCTTCAAAACAGTTCGGCTTCAGCTTAACCAGATATTCTTTCATTCCGCTCGACTCAAGCTGAAAAACTCCAGTTGTTTCTCCATGGCTTAAAAGCTCAAATGTTGCCTTGTCATCATTAGGAATCAATTGCAGATCAAATTTTTCGTCTTTTCCTTCACGAATGATTCGCACAGCATTTTCTATAACCGTCAGAGTTTTTAAACCAAGAAAATCAAACTTGACCAGCCCGATCTGTTCCACATATTTCATCGGGTATTGAGTCACCTGTCCGCCAGACTTAGGATCAACATAGAGAGGAAGATACTCAGGTAGCGGTTTAGGAGTTACCACAACGCCGGCCGCATGGGTGGACGCATGACGGGTCAACCCCTCCAGAGCCAGCGAAATCGTTGCCAATTCTTTTATTTTGGCATCTTTTTCAATAAGAGCCTTTAATTGTGGTTCCTGTTCAATTGCTTGTTTCAGGGTAATGCCAAGAACATTTGGTACCAGTTTGGCGATTTTATCCACTTCACCATAAGGGATATTCAGTGCCCTGCCAACATCACGCAAGGCACCCTTTGCCTGCATCGTTCCAAAGGTAATAATCTGAGCAACATTTTCTGAACCATATTTCTGTCGCACGTATTCGATTACCCGTTCACGACCATAGATACAAAAATCGACGTCGATATCAGGCATCGATATCCGTTCAGGATTCAAGAAACGTTCAAACAGAAGATTGTAGGGTATCGGATCAATATCGGTAATTCGAATAGCGTAAGCAACCAGACTTCCAGCGGCAGACCCCCGCCCTGGGCCTACCGGAATCCCTTGATCTTTCCCCCAGTTAATAAAATCGGCAACAATCAGGAAATATCCAGGAAATCCCATCTGCTTAATACAGGTCAGTTCCTCTTCCAGGCGGTCAGTATAAACCTGAAGATCAGCCTCACTTAAATCACGTAGTTTACGAATCTCGTGGAGGCGTTCTTCCAATCCAATGCGACTTTTCTCTTCCAACACGTCGTCAAGGGTTTTCTCTGCGGGCTTTTCGTATTGAGGAAAGTGGTAGGTATCAAAATCAAGCTCAAGGTTGCAACGTTCAGCAATGCGAATCGTGTTGGCAATCGCTTCAGGTTGTTCAGGAAACAACTGCATCATCTCTTGTGGTGATTTGACATAGAACTCGTCATTGCAAAATCGCATGCGGTTCGGATCATCCATGGTTTTACCGGTTTGAATGCAAAGCAGGACCTCGTGAGCGAAAGAGTCTTCGCGAGATAAATAGTGGCAATCATTGGTCGCCACCAGCGGTAGATCCAGTTCTTTGGCAATCGAAATGAGGCCAGCATTCGCTTTCGCTTGCTCCGGTAGATAGTTTTCCTGTAATTCCAGATAAAAACGTTGATTGTCGAAAATTTGTGCCATTTGACCAGCACGGGCTAACGCCTCTTCAGGATGGTTGAGATTAATCAGTGTCGGCAATTCGCCACCGAGGCAAGCAGACAGAGCAATCAACCCCTCGTTATGCTCAGCTAGCAGCTCCCAGTCAATCCGTGGCTTATAATAAAACCCTTCGCGATAGGCCGCTGAAACCAGGTTGCAAATATTCCTGTAGCCAACATGATTCATGCAAAGCAGAACCAGATGATAGGACGCCTCTGAGGAACCACGAGCGTTACCTTTGGTAAAACGGGATCCGGGAGCAACGTAAACCTCACAGCCAACAATAGGCTTGATCCCAGCACTCATTGCTTTGCTATAAAATTCAACAGCTCCAAACATGTTGCCATGATCGGTCACTGCGATTGCGGGCATCTTGAATTCTTTAGCACGGGAAACTAACTCATCAAGCTTGATCGCCCCGTCCAGTAAACTATATTGGCTGTGAAGATGAAGATGTACAAAGTTGGAGTGTTCCATAAGTGATCTATTATCCGAAAAGGAAAAGGTCGAAAGTAAAATGTCCGGGGGAAAATCTGGTCTTACAGAGCAGACGACCAAGGGTAAAATCAGACTGCACTACCAGCGGCAAAAGATTAGCACCGCCAGAGTTCACTGGTCAATAATCTTCAAATGAATTATCCCCTCTTTCCATGAAACTTAATTTGCGCTATTTTCCCTAAGTAGCGAGCAATTTAAAGATAATAATAACCATGATCTTAAATCCAAAAAGGAAAATAAATGCGCATAGAATCTGATTTAAAGCTCGGCTTTAAAGATGTCCTTATTCGTCCGAAACGATCAACCCTGAAAAGTCGCTCTCAAGTTAATCTGGTGCGGAATTTTTGTTTCTTACACAGCCAGAGGGAGTGGACTGGAACTCCGGTCATTGCTGCCAATATGGACACTGTTGGAACTTTCGAGCTGGCACAGGTTCTTGCAGATTTCGGACTATTAACAGCAATCCATAAGCATTATAACCTGCAAGAATGGAATAGTTTTCTTGAAAAACAAAACGATTCTATTTATCAGAGGGTTATGGTGAGCACCGGTACGGCTGATACTGACTTTAGCCATTTAAAAAACATCCTGTCCCACCACCCAAAGCTTGAATTCATCTGTATTGATGTTGCCAATGGCTATGCCGAGTCATTTGTCGATTTTGTCAAACTTTGCCGTGAGAGTTTCCCTGACAAAACCATTGTTGCAGGTAATGTGGTGACAGGTGAAATGGTTGAAGAACTGCTCCTTTCTGGAGCTGACATCGTCAAAGTTGGGATCGGCCCAGGCTCTGTCTGCACCACACGAGTTAAGACCGGGGTCGGGTACCCGCAACTCTCAGCAGTCATTGAATGTGCCGATGCAGCTCACGGGCTAGGGGGGCGCATCATTTCAGACGGTGGCTGTGTCAGTGCCGGGGATGTGGCTAAAGCTTTTGGTGGTGGCGCTGATTTTGTCATGCTAGGGGGAATGTTTGCCGGCCATGATGAAAGCGGTGGCCAGTTAATTACACGGGAGGGCAAACAATTTAAACAATTTTATGGTATGAGTTCAGAAACAGCAATGGAACAGCACGCGGGTGGTGTTGCTGAATATCGGGCCTCAGAAGGAAAAACAGTGGAGGTCCCTTATCGAGGTCCCGTCGCAACAACAGTAAAAGACATTCTTGGTGGCGTCCGCTCCAGTTGTACTTATGTGGGAGCCTCAGCGCTGAAAGAACTGACCAAACGAACAACATTCATTCGGGTTCAGGAACAGGAAAATAAAACCTTTTCTTAAACAAAATCTTAACAGAAAAATGGCACTCTAGTGACACCTGAACAGTGATGAATCAAGGAAAGCAAACATGAGTAAATGTGGCGGCATCGAATATCAGCTTCACCCATTGCGTGAAGCCCTGTATAACGAATTACATATAAGACCTTTTCACGCTCTGGAATCACCTCAACAGGTGACTCACCTGGCCGCCTGCTGCTCAAATCCGCAAGCACTTGAAAAATCATACGAGCTCATAACGGAATTATGCAAACGCTACGAGGTCAATCCTCCTCAAGCGGATGCTGTAACCTTTTATCAGAACTTTGGCAACTTCACAATTAATTGGGAGCGTCATGTTGAATTTTATTCATTAACAATTATGCAGCCGGCTCCTCCTCAAGGAAAACCATTTGAATACACAGCTGTTGATTTGCTTCCTGCTGACTGGTTAAAACAACTCCCGGGGGAAATGATTGCAGCATTTCACATCATTATTGATGACCAGCAACTTAAATACGATGAAAACTCTCTGGCCCACAACTTTGAAGGTCACCCGGTGATGATGAGCAGTGCTTATGGTGGTAAGACTCAAATTCATACTGCCTTTAAACTTCATGGAGATGGCTACGGACGCTTCATGATCTGCCATAAGGGGATGAGCAGCTCACAAACGGGACGATTAACCAGACGTTTAATCGATTTAGAAACCTATCGGTTACTTTCTCTCCTTGCGCTCCCAATCGCAAAAAGGATTGCCCCCCATTTACTCCACATGGACAAAGAAATGGCTGAACTTCTTACTGTTGTTGCCAAGTTGGATGCTGCAAGCAGTGAACGAATGTTGCTTGAAAAAATCACCAAAATAGAAGCCCAGCTCGAGACCTATCGAGCGGAAACAACACAACGGTTTTCTGCCACCCAAGCCTATCATCAACTGGTTAAAGATCGCCTGGAACGTATCAATGAAGAAAAAATAGATGGGTACCTCTCAATTGGTGAATTTGTGAATCGGCGACTTAATCCAGCTCTACGTACCTGTGAATCAGTACAGAAATGGATGGAAGACCTGTCCAAGCGGATTGAACGGGCAAGTGATTTGATGAGGACCAGAGTTAATCTTAACTTGCAGGAACAGAACCGATCTCAGCTCTCAGCTATGAACCGGCGTAGCCGGTTGCAGTTCCGACTGCAAGAAACAGTTGAAGGATTATCTATTGCTGCTATCAGTTATTATGCTATCGGCCTGCTCGGCTATTTATTCAAGGGCCTGCCCCTCAGGCAATGGAACCTGGATAAAGACGTCTTGCTTGCCTGCTCGATACCTATTGTTTTGACGGCAATTTGGTTTGTTACCCGTCGGATCAAGCGTCGGCTGATCCAGGATCAGGAAACAAATGAGGGAGATGGATGTTGACTGGAAATGGCGGCACCATCGTCATATGCAACCATTTCCAGATGAACAGAAGTCAGGACAATCGCTCGGCTAAAGGAGAAATTCGAACATGAATCATCAGAAATCCGGAAGTGGCGGCGGCATTTGATCAAAGATTGTTGTAAACGTCCAGGTTATGTTTTCTCCTAGGGAATTACCAAGGATATCGGCTAACCGCCCATTGACTGTCACCTGATAATTACTGAAAGGTATCAGAAGCTGGCCCGGTATGAATGTCAACCTCTTATGCTCAGAGTCATAATTCAGACTGCCGGAAACCAGGCCATTAGGACCTGATAGTTCAATGGAATTGTCATCCAATAAAGTCTCATCAAGAAATTCATCAAAAGAGAGAGAAATAATCGTCCCAACTGAAGCCGTATCGCCTGCTGGCGGAGATAGACTTTGAACTTGAGGAGGCAACATATCCCAGATATCAAAGTTTTGCTCTACCCTCTGCTGATAAAGAGCTAACAAAGCGATGTCCAAACTTACTGTATTAATTTCACCAGCAATATCATTGGTTAAAGAAACAACATCGACCAACGAACCCAGGTTGCGTTCGTTGTTGAAGGCCTCTTCGATCAGCGCCGACTGCCAGAGGATCTGATCACTCACCATATAAGAGACCAACCGCTGTTCAGAATTATTAATGACCCCACCCAGATTCCGAGAGATACTGGCTCGCAGACTCCCCATGAGATTGGCAACAGTTTGCGCTACCCTGTGGGTGCGATTGTATTCTGCAGCTAAATCAGCATCAACACTCCCGAAAGTAATATAATCAGCAAAAAGGGAAACGGAGTCTGCGATCCCAAGCTGAGACCGAACTGAAATTTCAGCCTGCTGTTGAGAAAAGGATGGGTTTTTATCCCTCTCCAACGTTACCAAGGTCGTCAAAGGAGACACAAACTGCCAGTGGCCGGGTAATGATTCCAGCAAATAGCTATGAACAACTGGTGCTCCACTGTCTTCGTCAATTGTTTGCCCCGCGACAACTTGTGCTACAACAGGATACAGGTTTCCATCACCAGGATTTACATTTAAAGAGTAGCTCCCTCCTGTTGTTGATTGTGCCGTCGGTTCTCCATTGTCATAGACACGATTATTATTCCGATCGAGAAAGACTCGCGCATCCCGAAGATAACCATCGGCAACTGTCCCGGATAAAGTTGTTACCACAGAAGGTCCTCCATCATCCGCTGTTCTGCTGGTTCCGCTTGAATCCCCACCCCCACCTCCCCCACAGGCTGACAACAGGCATAAGGAGAGCAAGGCAAACAGAGATACAATTATCGCAAGGAATCTGTTCATGGTCATTCTCCTGTTACTGCAAAGGCTTTTGAATCAGTAGAGAAACGGGCTGATCTGTCTGATTAATATAAATCCAGTAACCGATCCACGGAATAAGGACCGCTGGTTTAGTTCCGGTTGCACTTGAAAATTCGTTTGTGTTACCCCAATCTTTTCCAAGATAGGAATAAATCACATCAACAACCAGATTGTTCTCAGCGGCTAGCAACCAAGAGACAGGTGCATCATCCCCTGAACGAACTTCGATGTCAGACAGAGAGATATTTCCCCCGTAAGGATTGCTGATAATATTCCACCCCGGTTTAACTTGAAATTCATAGGTAGAATCAGTAATTGTGCCGTAGATACTAAGATCAGGCAGAGTCGTATCTGTAGAACGCTTTAAGACATAACCTTCTCCAGACGCAACAGGAGCACCGAAGCCAACCAGTTCAAATTGCCCCTTAGGTCCAGCTTCAGGATCCCAGCGATACACCAGCTTTTCGTTAAATGCCTCAATAGCATCCAAGGCATAAGCATTAATCTTTGCGGCGATTCCAACAACATTCTTACCATCGAGGAGTGATACCGCAGGACCGGGAAAATCACCACTCCCCGGATAACGCCACAGTTGCGTGCCTGACGCATCTTCGACAGTGAAATAGAATCGATGCGAGAATGAAGCTCCCAAACGGGTTGTAAAGGTATAATCAGCACCGCTAGTAAGTGCACCGCCAGCATTTTGCATCTCGTATTTATAATTATCCAAGATCAAGAAAACCTTGCGTTGATCAGCAGCAACCGAATCACGGAATACAACCCGGAAGCGGTAATCAAGATCCTGCTTTGGTTTACCATCAACCAGATTGCTGCTGTCATCACCACCATCGACCCTTTCAACTCCAATAAGCCCAGACGAAATCGGATTCTGGCTGAGGCCTGTTGGGATTGGTGCAAAAACTGCTGTAATGCTGTGATGATCTCCTATATTTTCAAAAACATAATTCTCAACCAAACCAACCGAAACATTGTCAACCAATAAATCATGGATGTAATATCCTGCCATTGGCGTTAATTGATAGCCCTGTGAACCGCCATAAAGTACCGAGGTATTCCCCTCTGGAGTGAGATATCCACCTGTTCCTGCAGTCGCTGAAATAATCCATCCAGACTTAGTACTGTCGAGCGGAAAACCATCACGAATATCAGCTATTCCATCATTATCATCATCCAGATCGCTGTTATTACCAATTTGATCGCCATCGGTATCGACCCATTCGTTAATATCATCAGGAAATGCATCCAAATGATCTAGAACTCCATCACCGTCAGAATCCTGCTGAACATAGGCAATTACGTCAATTGAGAATGGCGACAGAGAGGTACTGCCGATACTATCGCTGACACTGATAATTATATTTGAACTTGTGCCAACCTGATCTGCTGTCGCCGTACCACTCAGCTCTCCGGTAGACGAACTAAAACTAGCCCAGTTCGGCTTATTCACGATGGAAAAGGTAAGAGGGTCGCCATCAGGATCACTGGCGATCGGAGTAAAAGAGTAGCTTGTTGTTGCCATAGTCGCCCCCCCAGGGGTACCACTGATAACAGGCGTTCGATTGTAGTTCGTAACTGTTATTTCGACAGTTTCGGAATCAATGAACAACTCATCGGTAACACTAAAGACCACCGTAAAGTTACCTGCTTGCGTGTAATCAGGGGTCCAACTAAAACGCTGCTGAGCAGCATCAAATACTGCTCCAGGTGGAAGTCCAGAAGCACTGTAGCTAAGACTGTCACCGTTTATGTCGTTGGCAGATATCACAAATGACAGCAAAGAATTTTCTGCAATTGACTTGGCCCCAATAGCATCCAGGATAGGGGCTTCGTTACCATTATTAACGGTAAACGGAACTGTTTCAGAATCACTGAGAAACCCATCACTGACGTTAAATGTCACCTGATAACTACCAGACTGGTCATTCCCCGGTATCCAACTGAAGGAACGTGTTGAAGGGGTAAAAACCGAACCTTCCGGAAGACCACTAGCCGTGTAAGTCAGCGCATCATTGTCTGGATCAACAGCCTCAATAATTAAATTATAAATATCACCTTCGGTAATACTTGTTGCTCCAACTGGCGTTAGAACTGGAGCTTGATTAACATTTGTAACGTTTATGGTAACAAGTTCTGAATCGTCTGCCGCACCATCACTAACTATGAAAATAACCGGGTAAACACGAGCGTTTGAAGAAGCCATGACTTCTGGGGTCCAATTGAATGAGCGGGTAGTAGAGTCAAATTCAGCTCCTTCAGGCAAACCCTCCGCACTGTAACTCAAAGCATCATTATCTAAATCGTTAGCTGAGACAGTAAACGCCAGTGGGAATCCTTCACCGATAGTCTTTGTCCCGATCGTATTGAGTATTGGCGCCTGGTTGATATCCGAGACCGTAATATTAATTGTTTCCGTATCGGTATCGCTGCCGTCACTCACTGAAAAAGTCACTGCATAAATTTGAGATTGGTCGAATTCAGGGGACCAACTGAATGCACCCGTTGAGTTATTAAATCCAGCACCATCAGGTAAATTGTTAACGGCATAAGTTAAAGAATCACCATCAGCATCGGTCGCAGAAAGGGTGAAAGTTAAGGTTGCACCTTCCAGAACTGTTTTATTTCCGATAGATGCAAGAACGGGGGGAGTATTGCTATTACTGACTATTGGACTATGGACAAGGTTCGAATAAACACTTTCATTGTCAGTACTATCATAGGCTGTCACCGCAAAATAATGATCAGAGTCATCCGGCAAACCATGAATCACGTAGGTCAAAACATTTCCGACAGTAATAGGTGAATTACCCTCATCAGCTCCAGTACCTAACAACGAAGCAGAGGACTCGGTGTCATAATGAACCTTATAACCGGTAACAGTACTCGGACTGGCGTCCCAAGAAAGGGTGACTGTTTTTCCCCACACATGGGTCGAAAAAACTACGGAAGACAGAATAAGTAGAATAAATTTTATGGTTATCAGTTTTTTCATTTGTACCCCCGATGCCTTTTCGTGAGTGTCTGTACAAAAATGCGCTCACCACCGTTGCCGAAGATGAGCGCACTGTAGACCATACCAAACAGATGGAAGTCTTACGCTGCATTCCCTTCAGCAACCCGGCTATCCTGAAATCAGGACCCGTGGCTTTGCGTCACCAGATTTCTCTGGCTTTGCCCTTTCGGAGACAATGTTCCTCTTTTGTTTATACACCTTTTTTTGCACAACTTCTAAAATGTATGCTCTACAATAAATATATCGCAGCCACAAAAAAACGCTCACTACGTTGCCGAAGTGAGCGTTTCCCAAGACATTATATACAAAAGGCTTGAAGAAGTCCGCTGAATCTTCTTCGGCAACCCGGCTATCCTAAAATGAGGACCCGTGGCTTTGCGTCACTGGATCTCTCCAGCTTTGCCCTTTCGGTAGATAGCTATGCGCTATATTTTGTAGTCTATACTAGTTAGGAAAAAGAAATAAATCAAGAGAAAAATGAAAGGGAGCTCATCTTCTATCCCTCTAAAATATTGACCCCTGCGACTTCCAGCATACTGACTAACTTTATTAAAGGGAGCCCAATAAGAGAATTATAGTCCTCACCATCCATTTTCTCCATAAGAGCAATTCCCAAACCCTCTATCTTGAAGGATCCGGCGCAATCAAATGGTTTCTCCCGCTGCAAATAACTATAAATCTGCTCATCCGTCAGCTGCCTGAAACTGACCGAAAAAGTCGCATAATCTGTTTGCACTGCTCCGCTACGGCTATCCAATAATGCCAACCCGGTGTAAAAGCAGTGGGTTTGGCCAACCATTTGTTTCAATTGTTGCAATGCCGCTTGTAGATTTCCGGCCTTACCAATGGGTCGCTTCCGCTGATCAACAAAGACCTGGTCAGAACCGATAATCAAGGCATCAGAATAAGATTCTGCTAAACTTTGCGCCTTCCCAAGAGCAAGATGACGGACCAGCAATGCCGGAGCCACATTTGCATCAATCTCTTCAACAAATTGAGGTGCTGCAGTCACAAATGATAAACCCAACTGTTTTAAAAGCTGCTTTCGGTAAGGGCTGGTTGAAGCCAGAATGATTTGTCTCATCGGGATTCCTATATTTCAACCAGCTGTACTTAAAATGTTAAGCGGCCAGATGATGAGTTAAAGGGTGCGCAGAAACTTCTGAGTTTTGCACCGAATTGTATGAAATATTCTCTCTTATTGAACCTACCCTGAGAAGCATGTTTTTCACAGCCGATAACATCTCATGCAGGAGCAACGTCTCATCAACCTCATCGGAAAAAGATTCCATCACTCCTGTTTCAGTCCATACCGGGAGAATCTGGGCGAATTCCTTATGCCCCAGAAAAACCTCCCCCCAGAGCTCACAGGATCCATTGCCGACCAGTCCGCGAACAATGCCCGTTGATCTACCTTCAGAGAATTGCAAATCTATATCACGGATGTCAAAGTAGATGCTGCATTCTTTTGTACCATTTGCCGGGGATAACCAGATCATTGCTTCCTCCTTTAGAAAGACATCGAGTTACCACCTAACTTTGCACAAACATATGTCAGAATATGTCACACCTATTATTTATCCTATTGAAAAGATAAAGCGCCCTTCAGGCCTGCAGCAAATTTCTTTCGCAGCGATTCTGGACCAACAACACGGACAAAAGGGATAAACGAATAGAGCCAGGCAAGAATTTCCTTATCTCCACTGGCACTGAAACGGATAACCAGAGCGCCATCTTCTTGTTCCTCAATCATCTGATCAGGGTGCCAAACCCGCTCACGGATAAGATGAGCAACTTCTTTATCAAAGAACAATTCCAGTTGCTGCGATTCATCTTCAGCAATCAAACCAAAAGCTGTTCCGGTCAGATCCTCAACCCTATAATCTTCTGGGACCTCAAATCTTTCAGGCTGCAATTCTACTTTTTCTATCCGTTCGACAGCGAATAACCGCAGTGCCTGTCGATTATGAGCATAGCCTCCGATATAGAGTCCGTTTTTAAAAAATAGTAGCGTGTACGGGTCGATCTGATAAGAGCATTGCTCTCGTCTTGCCGGTAAGTAATGAATCACGCAGCGGCGTTGTAACAACAATGCCTGACGCAAATCCTGAAGCAGTTGATACTTTTGAGAATAGTCTTTAAAACCAAGAAATCTTGGCGACGAAGCTTCAGCAATCCGCTCCAGATGGGCCACACTCCGCGGTGGCATACTGGAACGAATCCGGGCAAAAATTTCCTCAAGATCGTCCTGAAAAGGGGTTCCATGCAAAAAAGCCAATTGACCACGGCACAGATAGAGGGTCATCAATTCCTCAAGTGAAAAAGTAATTGGTGGGATCTTACTAAAACCAGAAACAAAGCTATAGAGAACGTGCCCATCATCCTGTCGTTCACTGATCAGAGGATAACCTGCATCCAAGATTGCCTGGAGATCACGGTAAATAGTCCGCCTGGTCACCTGACATTCTTCCACCAATTCATCCACGGTAGCTCCATAACGAGCCTCAAGAATCCGAATCAAATCATGTAACCGGGCTGCCTGACTATATTTCTTAGGCATACGCCCAAGCTTACGCTTTGTAGCCATCAATAAATCCATTTTTTAGAAAAATTTATCTTTGATTCAATATCCAGACAATCTACGCAAGGAAAAAGGTTACAACAAGGAAAAAGATTATACCTGAATATTGACAGCAACAACCTTGTCAGCGCAAATTAATATCTACACTGATAAAAAAGGATAGCTATGCAATCATTCAACCAAGCAGAACCCATCATCGTCCTCGATTTTGAAACAACTGGCCTCTACCCGGCCAACGGGGACAAAGTTATTGAAATCGGGGCCGTGTTACTCCGTGATCAGGTCATTGTTGACCGCTTTCAGAGCCTCGTCAATCCGGGCTTCCTCGTCACCCGTGAAATAGAAACCATCACCGGAATTACCAATGCCATGTTGGATGAAGCCCCCCCTGCACCAGAAGTCATGGGGCAATTTCTAAAGTTTATCAGCGCCCGCCCTCTGGTTGCTCACAACGCTTCATTTGATCGGTCGTTCCTCGAAGCAGAACTTGAACATATTGGTAAAAAACGGCCATTAAATTTTGGTTGTACCTTACAAGTTGCACGCAGACTTTATCCTGATGTCATCAACTACAAGCTTGAAACTCTGGTGCGCTACAAAGAGATACCTGTAAACAGCCAATTCCATCGGGCGCTGGCTGATGCAGAAATGGCTGCGCAGCTCTTGGTTAAGATTATCGATGATTTAAAATCACAGTTCGATTTTGAACATATTCCATTTGATCTGATAAAAAAAATTGGCAAGATGAATAAAGACATTGCTTTTGATCTCTTGCAAAAAGAGGCCGAAGATTCACGAACTCATCAGATTGGTAGAACGGGAAATCTCTTTGGCTAAAACCCTGATAAGGACAACTAGATGAAAATTAGTATTGAATATTGTAATAGTTGAGGCTACCGCCCACGTGCTGCCAGTCTGGCAGAAAAAATACAACAGCAGTTTCAGGTTACGGCTGAACAGATTCCTTCCAGTGGCGGAGTATTTGAGATTGTTGTTGATGAAAAACTGGTCTATTCGAAAAAAAAGACGGGAGAGTTCCCAACTGAACAAAGAATTTTGGACATCCTAAGATCAAATTGATAAATTTGGGATAGATGAGACTTCAAACAGGTTGATTTTCAGCAAGTTGCCATAGTGCTTTTACAACCGCTTTTTGCAAATTTCTTTTTGTTGAACACAGCCCGACGATATACGGTTCCAGCTGTGGAGCCTGCTTCAAGACAACAACATCAGTTCGGAAGGGACTGCGCTCAAGCACCAACTGTGGAACAATCCCAACTCCGCAACCCAGATGTACCATAGGAATGATAGCTTCATTTCCCGACACTTCTGAACTAACATTAGGGACAATTCGATTTTTCTTTAACCACTTATCCAGTCGCCGCCGGGATAACCCGGATTGAGGCAGTACCAGCGGAAGCTGATTTAAATCAAGAGTGCCATCGCCTCTTTCAACTATCGAGTTCGCAAGAGATTTTCCGGCTATAAAAATCAGTGGTGTCGTCATAATAGGGAGAAATTCAACCCCTACGTTGCGACGATCAGGTAGCGCGGCAACTGCAATATCAATTTCTCCTGACTCCACCTGAATCACCGCTTTTTCTGCAGCGCCAGTCCGTAACTCCAGGTGAACATCCGGATATGCCTTACGAAAAGCCTCCAGGAGATCAGGGAGCAGACTGTAGACAGCAGTAATCGATGCATAAAGTGAGAGAGTCCCTGCTATTTCTCGAGGAGACGTAAGCGAACTTTGAAAACTGATATAATCATGCAAAGCTTTCCTGGCATAATGGTAAAATTGTTTCCCAGCATACGATAAGCGTACAGTACGGTTATCCCGCTCAAACAAAACTTGGCCTAACTGCTCCTCTAACCTTTGAATGGTCCGAGTTAATGCTGATGGGCTTAAATTGCAGGCTTGACTGGCGCGACCAAAATGAAGTAGATCGGCTGTTGTCAAAAATATTTTGAGTTCCTGAATATCCATACGCACCTCCCGCACAATGTTTCATTTCACGCAACACAATATATACAATAAATCAATTTACGCAACACTATTGTCTAGGGTAGTTTGTGCTATATTGCTAATGTAAATATTATTTTGTTTAAAACACCCACTTAAATAAGGAGAAATTTGATGAGCCAGAATTATTTCAATTCACTTCCCTTCAGCCGCAAATTGCAGGAACTCGGCACCTGCCGTTTTATGGATGCTAACGAATTTTCTTCCGGTTGCGAATACGTAAAAGGGAAGAAAATTGTCATCGTTGGTTGTGGAGCCCAAGGACTGAACCAAGGTCTGAACATGCGTGACAGTGGTCTGGATGTTTCTTACACCCTGCGCAAAGATGCTATTGCGGAAAAACGTCAGTCCTTCATCAATGCTTCAGAGAATGGTTTCAAAGTCGGCAGTTACGAAGAGATGCTCCCAACTGCTGATATTGTCATGAACCTGGCTCCTGACAAGCAGCACACGGATGTTGTCAACACCGTTGTCCCATTGATGCGTCAAGGAGCAACCTTTTCCTATGCTCATGGATTTAACATTGTTGAAGAAGGGACTGAGATCCGCGAAGATCTGACAGTCATCATGGTTGCCCCAAAATGTCCTGGCACTGAAGTCCGTGAAGAATACAAACGTGGATTTGGTGTCCCGACCCTGATAGCTGTCCATGGCGAAAACAACCCCAATGGCGATGGTCTGGAAATTGCCAAAGCACTCTGCTCTGCTCAAGGCGGTGATCGTGCCGGAGTACTGGAATCATCATTCGTCGCAGAAGTCAAATCTGACCTGATGGGTGAGCAGACAATCCTCTGTGGAATGTTGCAGGCAGGTTCACTGCTTTGCTTTGATAAAATGGTAGAAGATGGAATTGATGCCGCCTGGGCGGTTAAACTGATCCAACAAGGGTGGGAAACCATTACCGAAGCTCTCAAGCATGGTGGAATCACCAATATGCTTGATCGCCTCTCCAACCCGGCAAAAATGGAAGCTTTTGATCTGGCTGAAGAACTCAAAGAGATCATGCGTCCGCTATTTGAAAAGCACATGGATGATATTCTTTCTGGTGAGTTTTCTAAGACCATGATGGAAGATTGGGCGAATGACGATAAAAATCTCCTGAAATGGCGTGAAGAAACCGGGCAGACCGCCTTTGAAAAAACTGAAGGTGCTGGCGAGATTTCTGAACAGGAGTATTTTGACAAAGGAATTCTGATGGTTGCTATGGTAAAAGCTGGTGTTGAACTCGCTTTTGAAACCATGGTGATTTCAGGAATAGAACCGGAGTCAGCCTATTACGAATCACTCCATGAGACACCATTGATTGCCAACACCATTGCCCGCAAAAAGCTTTATGAAATGAACCGTATCATCTCCGACACAGCAGAATATGGTTGCTATCTATTTGCCCATGCCTGTGTCCCACTTTTGAAAGATTTCATGTCCTCTATCGAGACGGATGTTATTGGCAAAGGGCTAAACAACAAAGATAATCAAGTCAACAATCAGGAACTGGTAGAAATCAATGCCGAAATTCGTAACCACCTGGTTGAAGAAGTTGGCGAAGTTTTACGGGATGCTATGCAAGGGATGAAAGCCATCGCTTAAAATTCAACCCAACCTCTTGCACCAAGAGATTAAGGGTGGTATTCTTTAGTTAACAACTTACAGAGGGAGTGAGATATGATTGCTTCTGAACCACCACAGCATGTAACAGTTAATGATTTGAGAACATATAACCTTATTTTTTAGTTAACTCTATCAATATGGACAAAAAAGCCTCGATATTTATCGGGGCTTTTTTGTGCCCGATGCGCACAGCACGGTAAAAACTGCTATATTGATTACAGTAACTTTTTTGTAATGACTATTTCCTTAAATCCGTTACTGGGAGCCCCACCATGACCGACCATAACGCACCCGCGACAAGATACAACGACAAGCCTTTCGCTCAATTCATTGAAGAATTCAAGACGCAACTCAAACATCTTTTTTATGTCCGTAGTGATATTAATCAGTTGAGTATTAAACGTGGCATGCCGCCATTTATTCTTCGTGAAATCATGTCTAGCAATCCGCTTGCGACCTATATTCCGGAGCAATATGGTGGGCGTGGTGGCCATATCCACGAAGGTCTTGCTCTTGCCGCTGCAGCCAGTTATGAATCCCTCCCTCTATCCCTGGGATTCGGGATCAATTGGGCCCTATTTCTGCAACCGACCGGCAAGTACGGCCAAGATGAGATTAAACCGGTAATTTTTGATGACTTTCTCAGAAACAGAAAAATGGGAGGATTAATGATTACCGAGCCAGATTATGGGAGTGACGCCCTGCATATGAAGAGCTCGTATACCCATGAAAATGGGAAATATCACATCCAGGGAACCAAGCATTGGGCAGGCTTAACGGGTTGGGCCGACTATTGGTTACTCACCGCCAGACATAAAAATTCTGATGGGGAGTTAAAGCGTGACATCGACTTTTTTATATGCGATGCCAATGGTCCGGAACAAAATATTGAAGTTGAAGAATTCTACGAAAACCTTGGTATTTATCTTCTCCCTTATGGACGTAATCGAATTGATGTTAAGGTCCCCGCAGTCCATAAATTACAGCCGGAAAGCACGGGTATCAAAATGATGCTGGACCTCCTGCACCGTAGCCGGATGCAATTTCCTGGTATGGGGATGGGCTTTTTGCAGCGGATGTTGGATGAAGCGGTACAACATTGCAAACAACGCTACGTGGGGGGCAAAAGCCTCTTTACTTACGACCAGGTGCAACAACGGATCTCCCGCTTGCAATCAGCTTACACAATTTGTTCCGCCATGTGTTTTAACAGCAGTCAAAAGGCTGGTGTTGAAAATAATCTGGCACCACACGGCCTTGAAGCTAATTCGGTCAAGACCTATGTCACCGATCTCATGCAGAATTCAGCCCAATCGCTGTTGCAACTTGTTGGAGCCAAGGGATACCGATTGAATCATATTGCTGGACGCGCCATAGTCGATAGTCGCCCATTCCAAATTTTTGAAGGCTCAAATGACATCTTGTATATTCAGATTGCCGAAGCCATACAGAAACAGATGCAAAGATCAAAACAACAAAACCTGTATCAGTTTCTAAGCCAACATGATTTAACCAAACATGCAGCCGATCGACTCAAAAAAATATTTGATTTCAACCTTGAACAACAACTATCACAGCGTAAACTGACCGAACTAGGCAGCATTATCAGTCGGGTCGTCGCGATGAATATGGTCTTAAAATTAGCCATCACAGGCTTTAATAAATCATTGATAGAAGACTGTTTAAAAAATATTTACCAGGAAATTTCATTATTGATGGGTGGTTTTACGACAAAGAATTCCACGAATTTCACTGAAAACTATGCAAAAGAGGGTTCATGGTTTGATTGTTTTACACACAGCCATTAATATAACGTTGCATATTGATAATAAGAGCCCCGACTATTTAGTAAGATAGTCGGGGCTTTTTCTGACTCCAGAATCGCTGCAGGCAGCTACGACCTGCTAATATTCTTTAAGATTGCTGAACTCCCCCCAAACCAGTAACTGTGTCGGTGCATTTACAAAATCAAAAATATTTTCCAGAATGTTAAGGTGTTTCTCTTCTTCTATGGAAATCTTAAGAAGCAATGCTTTAACTTCGGTATTTTCTTCTTTTGCAGCAGCGTCACGATATAGCTTAGCACTTTCTTTTTCAGCGTTCATTGCTTGCTGGTAAGCATCAAGGTTTGTCTTCAGTAACTTCTGCGAGGACACATCTTTCTGCATTTCAGTAAAAACATTTTTTGCACCCTCAAGGGCAACACTATCAGGCATTGATTTTATGTTCTTATTTTCTTTAAGCTGAGAGAAAATATCATAGTGCTTTTGTTCATCTTCTGCTAATTCGTTAAATATTTTCCGCAGCCCCTCAGATTCTGTTTCCTTCGCCAATTTTTCATAGAAAGCTTTACCATCAAGTTCCATTTTTAAAGCATAATCAAAAACATTCATATTTTTGCTCCTATTCATTTATTTTTTTATGAAATCAGGTAGGTTAACTTTAACAAAAACATGACAACTGTAAAGAAGATACCGTAAAATATCATAAAAGGAGCTAAATCATGACCAGTAACAAGATCAAATTAAGTGAAACAAAACGTAATCAGCTCGTTGCTGAAATGCGTCAGGAAGAACAGCAGCGTCAGGCAGGATATCGAGAGCGGGCTTTGAAACTGTTTCCCCATGTCTGTGGTCGTTGTGGTCGAGACTTTGAAGGGAAAAAAATACGTGAGTTAACAGTTCACCATATAGACCACAACCACGACAACAACCCTCAGGATGGGAGTAATTGGGAACTACTTTGCATCTATTGCCACGACCATGAACATACTCGAGGGATACAGGAAGCACGAATGGAAGGAGATCCCGATGAACCGCAGGAAAGCGAGAAACTTTCCCACTCTCCCTTTGCTGCTCTGGCACAAAAAATGAAAAACAAGAAATAATGTCAACCAGCGGTTTAAAATTTCCGATCTTGCATAGCAAAAATTCCTCTAAATATGGGCTCTTACCGCCCACCTTCTAAACACGCTTTCATAATAGTGAGTGTACCCCGACTGACAGAATAATCTGCTCAAGATTGGTAGACCTTTCATAATTCCCAAGAACCAGTACACATATATTCGTAGTATTCTAAATATTCAAAACTTTTAAAACGACTATTTGCTTTTTGACAAAACCAAAGAAAAAAATCTTGATTTTATTCTTAAAATATATTTATTATGGGGTATAAATTTAGAACCATGTTATATTTACAAGCCAATTCTGTAGTTTGGGCAACGAGGCCAAAAAACACAAGGATTACCCATGTTATTTCTCAGTAGCATTTACACAAGTCTAGAAAAAAGTTTTTTTAACACGTTGACGCGTAAGTTGATTGGAAACATTACCTTTCTGTTTTCATTACAAATATTATTTTTTATCTGTATTTACTATAATATCAGTAGTTTACGAACCCTCATCACGTCAGGAACCAACCTGGAAGCTGACCTGATTAACAATATTGCTGATCGGGCCATGTGGCAGGCAACGACACTCTTCGTCTTATCAGTTTTTGCAGTTATTGGCTCACTTCTTTTCTTACGTTATTTATTCGTGCGACCGGTTCGGAATTTAAATAATCAGCTTACGGAGATGAACAGTGGAGACATGAATCTCACCAACCAGCTTCAGGTAAAAACCCATGATGAATACCGGGACCTTGCCAATAATTACAATAATTTCTTGGAGCAACTTCGAGGAACGGTTCACAGCCTGCGGCAAATGGGTATCAACGTAGCCGTGGGTGCGACAACCGTTGTTAACCAGGCAAAAGAAGCATCAAGTAAGGCAATTAGCCAGGGAGAACTTTCCGCAATTGTTTTCGGTAATAGTGAAGAAGCAACACAAACCCTGGGAAATATCTCTGATAATGCTCAACACATTGCTGCTTCAAATTCTGAGAGCCTCAATTCTGCCCGAGAATCTCTCGTGGAATTACAATCGGTCAACCACAACATGGAAGAAATGCTGCAGCAAATCCAACAGCATGATCAAACTATAAAAGATATGGGCGATAAATCGCGTGATATCCGCAAAATCATCTCCACGATTCAAAGCATCTCGTTTCAAACAGGGCTTTTATCTCTCAATGCAGCCGTAGAAGCAGCACGCGCCGGAGAAGCAGGAAAAGGCTTTTCTGTCGTTGCCAGTGAGGTCAAAAAATTATCTGAGGAAGCAAATAAAGCCAGTGAACAAATAGCCGACCAAATTACCGGCATGCTCAACAGCATCGACCATGCCCTTACTGAAGCAAATAAAATCAATCAAGCAGCGGAACACACCATGAATGTTTCGCAAGCTGCTTGCGATAATTACGGTGGGCTCATCAAAGAATTTGATGATAATCATGGCTTACTCACCCAGATTACAGCCTCGGTTGAAGAAATTTCAGCAACGAATATTGAAACCCACGGACAGGTCTCGAATATTCGTGATTTAAGTTATATTGTCAGTGATCGCACAACATCGTCTGAACAGATTGCTGTCAACCTACAGACAACCAGTGAATCACTGCAGCAGCTTGTCGCCAAATTTATTACCGGTGAAGGAGCTTTCGAACAGATTCTGGATCTGGGTCGGAATTTTCGCGATAAAGCCGCTGACTCCATTAGCCAATTAGGCAATAAAGGGGTCAACGTATTCGATACCAATTACCAGGAAATACCCAATACCAGCCCGGTTAAATATTCAACCAGTTACGATCAACTGTTTGCGCAGCACTTGCAGCCGATATACGACCAGACCCTCAGTCAGATTCCCTCGGGAATTTTTGCTATCTGTGTCGATGTTAACGGCTATGGCCCAACTCATAACAGTAGTTTTGCTAAACCTCTAACCGGAAACCCAGAGTTGGATGTTTCCGGCAGCCGAGACAAACGGATGTTTAATGATCCAACCGGGTATCGGAGTGCCCAGAATACAGAAAATTTCCTACTGCAAACCTATATGCGTGATACGGGGGAAATCCTCAGTGATCTGTCCCTGCCAATATATGTTTCAGGTCGACACTGGGGAGCTGTTCGATTGGGTTTCAACCCAGAGGTCCTGCTTTAACCTGGAGACTGCAGTTTCAAGGTTTAATAT
>JAZBPC010000076.1:0-40787 GCA_036351455.1 Desulfuromusa sp. | reverse complement strand
CGGGGAATAACTAATGAATGCCTATATGAACCAATACCAGAACAATCAGATTTTGAATGCCTCTCCCGAGCAGATTTTGATCCTCCTCTACGATGGTTCGATCCGTTTCTGTCGTCAGGCGATTCATGCTATGGATGCCGGAAATCGGACGGTTCAGGCAGAAAAAATAAGCCGGACGATGGCAATAGTCTGTGAATTTGCCAATACCCTCGACCATAAAGTGGGTGGTGAGATTGCGAGCGATCTGGATGCTCTGTATGCATTTATGACCCGTGAATTGACCCGTGCGAATTTGCAAAATGACCGTAAGGCATTGGAGACGGTTGAAAATTTGTTGACTGGATTACGGGCTACCTGGGTTGAGGCGATTGAGATTAACCGGGGGGTTACGTCGGAGGCAATGAACAAGGAATCCGGTGTAAAACACGTTGCAGCCTCATTCTAATTTAGGAATGACCATGGAAACATGTCTACGAAAATCGATAGAACAATACAAGCAAATCATTGATCATGCTGGTCAGCTTGATCAACTGTTGCTGAAATCTGACCCTGAAAAGCTGCAGAGCTATACGGAGCGACTCCAGCATCTGCAGGATGAGGCGGGTTTGAATGATCGGATATTCCTGGAGATTTTCCCTCACACGTCAACCTACTGGCAAGACCATCCCCTGTTTTTAGAACGGACACGCCTGCTTGAAAAAATCGTTGAATTGAATCATTTGCTTTTGCCAAGAATCCGTGCGATGATGGCAGTTACCGCTAATGAGTTGTCTCAGTTAAAAAGTGGTCGCATGGCCGTTGCCGGATATCATCATGCCCCTGCCAAGCGCAAACAATTTGCTCGCGGAGTTGGCTAGATTCAACTCGCTGACCTGTGGTTGTTGATCTTACCGAGGTTTCTTCTATGTCTGTCTTGAATCAACTGAAAGACTATCGGGTCGTCAAGGTTTCTCTTCCTCTTCTGGATGGAAAGAAAAAATCCCTTGATGCTGTTGCTAAAACAACGACATCTCCACAGTTTGAAGTGACCTTTCTTCCTGATCAGCTTAAATCAGAACTGCTGGATCCTGAAGAATTTTGTTTAGTCACCTTTGATGTCGCGGGAGAAACAAAATCAATTAAGGCAAAGGTTGCTTCTGCTGCTGAAGAGGCAAAGTTGCTGCTGGAGATGGTTGAGTCTTTTGCCTATATACAAAAGCGGGGTTATTTTCGCGTTGATGCGGACCTGTCTGTCAGCTATTGGGCTATTGACGAGGAACACCCCTCAGCCAAGTCGGTACAGACTCCGGTTAACATCAGCGGGGGCGGTTTAAGGTTGCCGGTTTCGGAACAGATTAAAGATGGTACAAAGCTAGGATTGGAAATCGTCATTGATTCTCCGCAACCAACCGTTGTTGAATGTGTCGGCGAAGTTGTTGGCAATTATGATGAAAAGGGAAATAGGCAGGTTGCGTTGACGTTTGTTGATATTGAGGATGAAGATCAGGATGCGATCATTGCTTATTGTCTGGCTGAACAGCGGAAACAGCTGCGTTTAAAGGTGAAGCTTTTAGGTGGGACTGTTTCTTGAGATAGATGAGTTTGAGATTTTTAAAATGAAGCGAAGTGGGGGCAGAATTTATATTCTGCCCCCATTGTTATTTAGCATGCACCCAGAGCAAACTGCTGAATTGGACTGTAGTTGACGTGTATTCCCGTGACCATATCGTCCGGTTGCCAGGTTTCAGTTCGGTTGCGACCATTTGCTTTGGCCAGGTAAAGGGCTTGATCGGCCTCTTCGATCAACTGAGCCGGGTGAATGTTGGTGTCTCTGTTGGCGCAACTGATTCCGATACTGACGGTAATTGGCATCCGTCCTGCGGGCTGTTTTCGGGAAACTTTAGCGACCTGTTTATGGATCCTTTCGGCCAGAACCTCGGCATTGTTGGCTTTGGTGTCAGGGAGGATAACAGCAAATTCTTCACCGCCGTAGCGGCAGCAGATATCAGCATTTCTGGCAGAACTGTGAATCGCATCAGCAACGGAACGGAGGACCGAATCACCGGTTTGATGTCCGTAGTTGTCATTAAATTTCTTGAAATTGTCCAGATCGATCATCAGTAATGAGTAAGGACTTCCTGAGCGTTGGGTACAGGCTGCGGCTTGTTTGATACTCAGGTCAAATGTGGCGCGGTTACCAAGTTTCGTCAGTGGGTCTGTTAGTGCCATTTTTTGTAGCTGCTCTTTACTTTGGCGCAGCTCCAGTAAGCGCTGCCAACGTTCCAGGTGTCGTGCCATTCGCGCGCTGAGCTCAGTTGGATCAATCTCGACATGAACTGAATCACTGGCTCCCAGCTGAAATCCGTTGAGGAGGCTTTGCTGGTCCTCAGCGAAGGCAATCAGAGGGAGATCGTGCCATTTTTCGTCGGAGTGGAGCTTATTGATCCAGTCGGCTTTGTGATTTTTTCTCTCAATGGCCCAACAAACCATATCCGCTGGTTTTGATCTCAGGTGCTGGAAAAGCGCTGCTGAAGATTCCAGAGGTTTGATCTGTTGAAAAAGTCCGGTTGCTGAGAGATGATCCATTAATTGGACTTTTTTGTTTTTATTATTGGCGATAACCAGAGCCGTAGTATTTATCATTTGTGTATTCTCCTGCTGTCCCCCGGTAATTTCGATTATATTATTCATATTCCTACTTTCGGCATGTCATTAAATAATCTTTAGCCTTTTGTTGATCTCGGGCAAAAACTTTGTTCGAGAACTTGCAATGATTTCCTATATAGCTATTATTATGCCAAGAAATAAATCTCTTTAAATTCAGGTATTTGAATCTATGTTGTCGGGAATATGACGGTTTATCCAGGGACGTTTCGCTGGGATTGTTTGTTTTGTCGGTATTTTGACGCTTGTTGGGCTGTTTTGTCTTTTCTGTTCTGAGCGAAGCCGACGACTTGTGCTATTATCCTTCTTATGAAATGGGTAAACTCTTTGACTTAAAGGTCGATCAATTCTTTATGCCAACAGTAAATTCACATTCTCCTGCAAATTTGTTTGTTGCGACTCCGTCCCTTTCGGTCAATACCATTGAGGGGGGGAAGTTTGACCTCAATCCAGGTCAGATGCTGCGGGCAATTGTCATTAGCAGGGAGCTGGATCAGGTTGTTCTAGAAGTTGACCGCCAGCTCTATCTGGCGAAGGGTGAGCGGGAGCTGCAAGTTGGCCAGAAGGTTGATCTGCAAGTTGTGCAGACTCAGCCAGGGCTGGAGTTTAAGGTTCTGACCCATCCCTATAGCGATAGGTTAAGTCAATCCCTTCCACTGTTGACACGTCCGTTTGACTGGAGTCAGTTGATCGTTCAGTTACAAAAGCCTTCGCTCTCGGGGCTGGAGTCAGCTGTACCTGAAAGGATTTATAGTCAGCTGCAGCAGGTTTTGGGTTCTGCTCCAGCGACACCTGCCCAGCTTGGCGAGCAGATAACAAGTATTGCGACTCAACTTCAGCGCTTGGCAATCACTGGAGAGGCACCCCCTGACAATTATCTCTTTCCGGCTCAAACGTTGACACAGCACGGAATACAGAACCTCCAGCAGCACGCCTCTCTGGAATTGTCGCAAACGGTTATGCAGCTGATAAAAAATCTGCAAAATCAATTATCTCTGTTGCCAAAACAGGGTGAGGCGTTGTTGCCGAAAAGTTGGTATGTCGAAACCCGCAATTTATTAGCGCCTTTGCAGCAATCACCCCAGTTGCCGCTACCCATGTCATCACAGCGTCAACTTTTGGTGACCATTCTCAATCAAATTCGACAACACCCTAAAGTTTCACCGCAATTGTCCGGAGAGGTCAAACAGATTCTGGTTCAGATTGACCGGCAGGTTGCACAGGATATAACCTTTCCTGCAGTCAAAGGATCTCAAGCCATGGCGCGAGATCCTGCTGCAATGATTCAGCAGCCTGTTGTTCAGACCCCTGAAACCGCTGCTAGAGTCCCTGAAGTCAAGGTCATGGAAAGTTTGGTATCTCTGTCTACAGAGATAAAACTGGTTCTGGCTCAGGTGCAGCAAGGTCAGGAGAATAAGCAAGGGATCGCTCCTGAGTTGCTGGGGCGATTGGAAGGGTTGCTCAGTCGCCTGCAGCAGTTGCCTCAGTCTTCAGCTGTATTGCTTCCCGGTTTTGAAGTGATGGTGAATCAATTGGAGCAGCTGGTTGCGCAACGACCGAACCTTCCTCAGGGGGGACAACTTGGAGTTCTGTCTCAGCTGTTTGGATTTCATCTCGAATCCGAACTGTTACAGGGGAAAAAAAAGGACGCTCTGCACAGCCTGAAGTTAAGTTTGTTGAATTTACAAAAAGATCTGGGCGAAGAGGTGAAGGAGCCGCTGCGTCGAATTGAGTTATTTCAGTTGTGCAAAGCAAAGCTGGCAGAAGAGCAGGTGGCATTTTTGCCTTTACCGTTCAAGGAGTTGGAGGAGGGGTACCTGCTGGCTGAAAGACAATCTCATGGAGATGAAAAAAACGCCGAGGGCGAGTCGCCACTGCAAATGTCTTTGTCTCTTCGCTTGTCAGCACTTGGAAATCTGAGGGTGGACATGCTCTATGAAAAGGGGGGATTGCACCTGCGACTTGCTTGTGAAGATCGTGGAAAAATGCAGTATCTACAGGGCTGTGCCGATGAACTGAAAGAATCTCTGGGAGCGTTAAAACTTGAGGGAATCAGTTTTAGTGCCGATGCGCGATTACCTGCCCGACAATTAAAAGAACGGCTGTTGCCCGACTCTTTCAATATGCTGGACGAGAGGCTCTGATAGACATGGATGAGAAAGGTCGTAGATTACCACAAGCCGTTGCTCTCCGTTATGATCGCCGCTTTGAATCAACCCCGGAGGTTGTTGCCAGTGGTCGTGGCGATCTGGCACAGCAGATCATAGCTGCTGCCAAAGCTGCTGGAGTCGATATTGTCCAGGACCCTGACCTGTTAGAGATTTTAGGCCGAGTTCCCGTCGGGGAGGAAATCCCTGCGGAATTGTTTCAGGCCGTGGCAGAAATTCTGGCATTTATTTATCGCATCAATGGGCGTTATGCGACAGGCGAGGGAGAGGTTTAGTCTGTGGGCTGTAGGTTTTTAGGGTGGCAGGTTTAAAACCTTCAGCCTAAACCGCTTCAGCCTTATTTTGCTGCTCATTGTTTTGATTTTCACTTTACAGTTTCCAATCTGTTAGTGTATGGTCTGCAGTTCGCGGAGAGGTGACCGAGAGGCCGATGGTGCTCGCCTGGAAAGCGGGTGTAGTTCACGCTACCCGGGGTTCGAATCCCCGCCTCTCCGCCATTTAAAAATGTAAAAGCAGCTACTACTGAAATATTTTCCGACAGTTAGAAAGCGGGAGTCGCTCAGCGGGGATTTGAAGCGAAGTGAGCGCTGACTTAATGTCAGAAGAGCGGCCATGGATGGCCGCGTCAGCGAACGCAGGGGAGCCTACGCAGGAATTTGCGTGATGCAACTTCTGTAGTGGGCGAATCTTTCTCCCTGACATACTAAGCATTTTAGAAACGAAGATCTCCTAAGGGAGTATCGGATTGAAGTTCTTTTGAAAGTGCTCGATTTTTTTAAGGTTGAACCGAACTTCCTTCAGCCTAGAGCCTAGCAACCTTAATTTTTCCATTCCGGTCATCAATTGCCGGTAGAAGTGACAGCCGGGTCCCGCGCAACGGACGACCGCGAACTCCGTCAGGCCCGGAAGGGAGCAGCGGTAACGGTTTTGGACGTGTGCCGCGGGAGTGCCTGGCTGTCACTTGTATCGGCAATTTTTTTTGTAGCAAAACAAGGCTGAAGGTGTTGAGGTTGAAGGTTTTTAATCCTAAACAACGAATAGCCTTCAGCCTTCTCTTGCTGCTTTCTCTGGAGAATCATCATGTCCTATCAGGTTCTTGCTCGTAAATGGCGACCTCAGTTTTTTGAGGATCTGGTTGGTCAGGAGCATGTCAGCCAAACGTTAAAAAATGCGATTACTGCTGACCGGGTTCACCATGCTTTTCTTTTTACCGGTGCTCGTGGTGTCGGTAAAACCTCTGCTGCCAGAATTTTTGCCAAAGCACTCAACTGCCAGGAGGGGCCGACAACGCAACCCTGTGGCATTTGTCCTTCCTGTGTTGACATTACCAAAAGCCAGGGAATAGATGTCCTGGAAATCGATGGGGCTTCCAATACCGGTGTCGATGATATCCGCGAGTTGCGTGAAAACATTCGTTATCTGCCCTCCCAGTCCCGCTATAAGATTTTCATCATTGATGAAGTTCACATGCTGTCTCTGAACGCTTTTAACGCTCTGCTGAAAACCCTTGAAGAGCCTCCAGCTCACGCCAAGTTTATTTTTGCTACGACCGAACCACATAAAATTCCCATTACCATCCTTTCCCGCTGTCAGCGGTTTGATTTTAAAAAAATTGGCTTGGCACCGTTACAGGCGCGCTTGCGGTATATTGTTGATCAGGAAAATATCCAAGTTGAAGAAACCGGTCTGGCCATTATCGCTCGGAGCGGTGGCGGCAGTATGCGTGATGCATTGTCAACGCTGGACCAGGTTATCGCTTTTTGTGGGGATCGGGTTGATGACGATGAATTACAGGGTTTGCTGGGACTGGTCAGCCGAGCTCTGCTGATGACAACAGTTAAAGCTCTTCTCGAGAGAGATGCTGGTCGGTTGTTGAGTTTGGTTCAAAATGTTGATGAGTTGGGCCACTCTTTTCGGCAATTCTGTCAGCAACTGGTAGAATTGGTGCGTGCCCTCGTAGTCGTTAAAGTTGTCCATGAACCGGGGGATCTGATTGATGTTGGTGAGACAGAATTGCAGGATATAAAGAGTTTATCTGAGCCTGCGTCTTTGGAAGATTTACAGCGTTTGTTAACAATTTTGATCCGCACCGAAGCCGATCTGGCAGTCTCAAACTATCCCCGCTTAACGATGGAAATGGTTCTGGTCAAGTTGGCCGGTTTACCTAAGGGGATTGATGTTGCCACCTTGATTCAGCGACTGGAGAGTCTGGAGAAACAGCTTGCGTCCGGCCTTCCTGCTCCTCAACGAAAACCTGCAGAACATATTGCCGTACCTCTGCCAGTTGAAGATCCGCCGGCGGAAGAACCCCCCGTGGAAAAGTCGGTAGAGTCTACGATATCAGGGCATGACGATAAAAATTGGGCGGGGTTGGTTGAGTTTGTTAAAAAACGCCGGAAACCCAGGATATCTTCACTGCTTGAGCAGTCAAGCTTACTGCTTCTGGAACTACCCCGTTTGCGTATAGGTATGCCGGGAAGATTCTTCAGCTTGGCTGATGGTGAAATGCGCCAGGAGATTCAGACTTTAGCCGCTGAATACTTTGCGACTGCCGTTAAGGTTGAAGTTGAGAAAGTTGGCAATGGAGACAAAGCGCCTCTATCATTGCATGCCGAGCGAGCGCAGCAGGAGAGTGACCGGCAGAAAAAGTTACGTGAAAATGCAGTAGAGCATCCGGCGGTTAAATCAGCACTGGAAATATTTGGGGGGAAAATTGAGGACGTCAAGCCGATTGACAAAGGATTTGTATAGAATGAATCCTGCCTGCAATCGCAGGGACGACCCTGTCTGTTTGCCTGGTTGCGTCTCTGTAATATCAAAATAGATCCGCAGGGTTAGCCCAATATAAATCATATTTACACGATGGAGGATTAAAGCAAATGGCAAAAGGACTTGGAAACATCATGAAGCAGGCGCAGCAAATGCAGGCCAAGATTGCCCGGGTACAGCAGGAGCTGGAGAGCAAGGAAGTTGAAGCAACAGCAGGTGGTGGAATGGTGACCGCACGTGCCAACGGTAAACAACAGATTCTTGACCTGAAGATTGAGAAGGATGTTGTTGATCCTGAGGATGTCGAAATGCTTCAGGACCTGGTTCTTGCTGCTGTGAATGAGGCCATCAAGAAGAGTCAGGAGATGATTCAAAGTGAGATGAGCAAAGTCACCGGCGGGATGAATATTCCGGGTATGTTTTGAGAAGGTTGAAGGTTGAAGGTTTTATGGGTTTAACCTTCAGCCTAAACCCCTGCAGCCTTATTTTGCAGCAGTGCCCTTTCGTGAAACTAATTTTATTTAGCTTAACTAAAAAAACAGCTCCTGTGATGGAATTTATGGTTGAAGTCGCCTTCCGGAACGTGGTAAAGTTTTCTTTGGTCTGACCAATGGACCACATGTTTTTGGTTAAATTGTATCTGTTTTAGTCTCGCTGAAAAGACCTCTGGAGAGACTTAAACTATTGGATCTAGGAGAGATTTAATGCTAGACTCGCTCCCGTCTTTTGCCCGGTTGGAGGCTGAATTGGGCAAGCTTCCGGGAATTGGAAGGAAGACGGCTGCCCGTTTAGCTTTTCATCTGTTGCGCACTTCTGAGCATGATGTTGAAGCTTTGGCTGCCGCCTTGGTGGAAATGAGGCGTAAAGTCAGCTTTTGCCAGCGTTGCTACCATATTGCTGAAGGAACACTCTGCAAGATCTGTAGCAACCCGGTACGAGAACAACAACGACTTTGTGTTGTTCAGGAACCACAAGATCTTTTAGCGATCGAGCGTAGCCACTCTTACTCAGGTCTTTACCATGTTTTGCATGGCGCGCTTTCACCGCTGGATGGGATTGGTCCAGATGACCTTAAAATTCCACAACTTTTGCAGCGGCTGGAGCAGGAATCGATTGAAGAGATCATTCTCGCAACAAATTTTACAGTTGAAGGTGAAGCTACCGCACTTTACCTGGCGAAGCTGTGCAAAGAAAAAGGGGTTCAGGTGACTCGATTGGCTCACGGAATCCCTTCTGGCAGTGACCTTGAATATGTTGATGCCGGAACCGTTCAACAGGCTGTTACAGGTCGGCGGGAATTCTGATTTTTCAGTTTTAGTTATTAGCAGGTTTGTAAGCACAACGTATTTTCACTTGGTTAAGAATCACGCTTTATTCACTGTTCAAGGAGGTAAGTATGTCTCGGAAGATGGTTAATATTGATGGTAATTCCGCAGCGGCGCATGTAGCACATGCGACCAATGAGGTTATTGCTATCTACCCCATTACCCCATCATCGGTTATGGGTGAAGTTTCAGATGCAAAAAGTGCTGTCGGAGAAAAAAATATTTGGGGCACGGTTCCAAAGGTTGTTGAACTTCAGTCAGAAGGTGGTGCGGCTGGTGCTGTCCACGGTGCGCTGCAAGCAGGTGCTCTGACGACAACTTTTACCGCTTCTCAGGGTCTGTTGCTGATGATTCCAAACATGTTTAAAATTGCCGGTGAATTGACCCCGACAGTTTTCCATGTTTCAGCTCGTGCTATCGCTGCGCAAGCATTGTCAATCTTTGGTGACCATTCCGATGTTATGGCTTGTCGTTCTACCGGTTGGGTGCAACTTTGTTCCAACAGCCCACAGGAAGTTATGGATTTTGCTCTGATTGCACAAGCGTCTACTCTGGAATCAAGGGTTCCTTTCCTCCACTTCTTTGATGGCTTCAGGACTTCTGGCGAAATCCAAAAAGTTGAAGAACTGACGAAAGATGATATGCGGCACATGATTGATGACGAGCTGGTGACTGCTCATCGTCAGCGTGCACTCTCTCCGGATGCACCAAAACTCCGTGGTACGGCTCAGAATCCTGACGTCTATTTCCATGGCCGTGAGACAGTCAATCCCTATTATCCCAAAGTTGCCGGTATCGTTCAGGCACAGATGGACAAATTTGCCAAGCTGGTTGGTCGTCAATATAACCTGGTTGATTATGTTGGTGCCCCGGATGCTGAGAGAATTGTCGTCATGATGGGTTCCGGCTGCGAAGCCATGGAAGAAACGGTCAACTATCTGGTTGCCAAGGGTGAGAAAGTTGGCTTGATCAAAATTCGCCTGTTCCTCCCCTTCCCGATTGAGCAGTTCTGTAAGGCTATTCCAGCGTCGGTTAAAAAGATTTCAGTTCTTGATCGTACCAAAGAGCCAGGGTCTATCGGTGAGCCTCTTTATCAGGCTGTACGGACTGCCATTGGTGAAGGAATGGTCGATGAGTTGACAAGCTTTTCTGGTTATCCAGCAATTGTTGGTGGCCGTTATGGTCTTGGATCCTTTGAATTCAATGCCGGAATGTGTAAAGCCGTCCTTGATAACCTGCTGCAAGATAAGCCAAAGAATCATTTCATTGTCGGTTTCAAAGATGATGTCATGAATGACAGCCTTGATTTTGACAAGGACTTTCTGGTGCCTTTCGATGGTTATGCAGCGATGTTCTTTGGTCTCGGCTCTGACGGAACCGTTGGTGCCAACAAGAACTCCATCAAAATCATTGGTGGCTGCACCGACAACAAAATTCAAGCTTACTTTGTCTATGATTCCAAAAAAGCTGGCAGCATGACCACGTCTCATTTGCGTTTTGGTCAACATGATATCAAGAGCACCTATTTGATTTCTCAAGCTGATTTTGTTGCCTGCCATAATTTCTCTTTCCTTGAGAAATACGACATGTTGAAAAGTGCAAAGCAGGGTGCGACATTCCTGTTGAACGCTCCTTTTAATAAGGATGAGGTCTGGAGTCATCTGCCCAAGATGGTTCAGCAACAGATCATCGATAAAGGGTTGAAGTTCTATGTTATTGATGGCGTGTCACTGGGTGAGAAGATTGGTCTTGGTCCCCGCATTAACGTCATTATGCAGACTGCATTCTTTAAAATTTCAGGAATTCTTCCCGAGGCTCAAGCCATCAGCCAGATCAAGGATGCCGTGGTTAAATCTTACGGCAAGGCGGGTGAAAAAGTCGTCAATATGAACAAGCAGGCGGTTGATGTTGGCTTGGAAAATATTGCTGAAGTGACCGTTCCAGCGACTGCTGATAGCACCATTGAGATGCAGACAGGCAAGTGGGATGGCTACTCTGACATGGTTAAGAATACTCTCGGTCCGATTATTGATGGTGTTGGCCAAGAGCTTCCTCTCTCTGCGATGCCTGTAGACGGTACTTTCCCGACTGGAACCGCCTGTGTTGAAAAACGAAACATTGCGGTTAACATCCCTGTTTGGGAGCAGGACCTCTGTATTCAGTGTGGTATTTGTTCATTCGTTTGTCCACATGCTGTTATCCGGATGAAGATTTACGATGAAAAAGAGTTGGCCGGTGCTCCTGAAACTTTCAAATCCTGCGCAGCAAAAGGCAAGGATATGGATGGCAAGCTCTATACCCTGCAGGTTGCTCCTGAGGATTGTACCGGTTGTGGTGCTTGTGTCCACAATTGCCCAGCCAAGAGCAAAGATGATGAGAGCAAAAAAGCGATCAATATGACTTTCCAGGCTCCATTGAGAGAGACTGAGGCAGAAAACTTCAAGTTCTTCCTCAATCTTCCTGACACTGATCCAACATTGGTCAATCGTGCTACTCTCAAAGGCAGCCAGTTGTTACCACCAATGTTTGAGTTCTCCGGAGCCTGTGCTGGTTGTGGCGAGACACCTTTTGTCAAGCTTTGTTCACAGTTGTTTGGTGACCGGATGCTGGTTGCTAACGCAACAGGTTGTTCTTCTATTTATGGTGGCAACTTGCCGACAACCCCATGGACAACCCGTAAGGATGGTCTGGGGCCAGCATGGAGCAACTCGTTGTTCGAAGATAATGCTGAGTTCGGTTATGGTATGCGTCTGGCCGTTGATAAGACAGCAGATTATGCTAAGGAACTCCTGAAGAGTAACATTGAATGTGGCTGTGCTGCTTGTGTAGGAACTGCTGGTCTGAAAAACGAAATTCTTGATGCGCTTCAGGATTCTCAGGAGGCTATCGAGGAGCAGCGGGTACGGGTCGCTAAATTACAGGGTATTCTGGAAAAATGTACCCATGAAACTGCTAAACCACTGTTGGTGAATATTGACTATCTGACGGTCAAATCAGTCTGGATTCATGGTGGTGATGGCTGGGCCTATGATATTGGCTACGGTGGTCTTGATCATGTCCTCGCCTCTGGCGAAAATGTTAACGTTCTGGTTATGGATACCGAAGTTTATTCCAATACTGGTGGGCAGGCCTCCAAGGCGACCCCATTAGGCGCTGTTGCTCAGTTTGCTGCTGGTGGTAAGTCTCAGCCAAAGAAAGATCTGGGAATGATCGCCATGTCCTATGGCAATATCTATGTTGCCAATGTTTCTCTGGCCAATCCTGCCCAGGTTGTAAAGGCATTCCTTGAAGCTGATTCTTATGATGGTCCATCTTTGGTGATTGCTTACAGTCACTGTATTGCTCATGGTATTGCTATGGATAGTGCGATTGACGGCTGTAAACAAGCTGTGGCTTCTGGTCACTGGCCACTGTTCCGTTATGATCCTCGCTTGTCTGCAGCGGGCAAGAATCCTCTGCAACTCGACAGCAAGGATCCATCGATCTCCTTTGAGGACTATGCCTCTAAACAGAACCGTTACAAGGTGCTGAAGAAGATCAATCCTGAGGCAGCTGAGACGATGATGGTCGAAGCTAACCAGTTAACAGCCAATAAATATGATATGTACAAGAAGTTGGCTGCAATGCAATTCGGCGATGATAAATAAGCTGAATTAGTAAGCTGTTGCTCTTAAAAAGCTCCCGACATTCATTTGTCGGGAGCTTTTTTATTGTAAAGCAGGAAAAAGATGCTGGCTAATATGCAATATTTTGCATAAGCTGATTCAACTTTTTCCCCTTTTTATTATTACTGGAACACTGATGACAGAATTAATTGTTGTTTTTATAAATGTTATTTTGCCGGTTTTTGGCATTGTGCTCCTTGGGGCTCTTCTCGGTGGCCGGTTGGAATTACAAGCTCGCACATTAACGCGGGTTGCTTATTATATATTTGTTCCCGCCTTCATTTTTCAGGCAATCAGTACGGCTGAGGTGCAGCTGTCCAGTGTCGCGAAGATGCTTTCATTTATCATTCTTACACATCTTCTCGCCGTAACGGTTGCAGGAGGGATCGGGCTGCTTCTAAGACGTTCTAAAGAAACGATAGCGGCTTTTATTATGATTGCTGCATTCGGCAATGTTGGGAATTACGGTTTAGCGGTGATTCGATTTCGCCTCGGAGATATCGCCGTACCTCCGGCCACTATTTACTTTGTAGCGATCTCAATCAGTGCTTTTGTTATTTGTGTCGGAGCTGCTGGTTGGGCTCATGGTGGAAGTCGCGGTGCGATCTGGAAAGTGTTGAAAACCCCGGCTCTGTGGGCAACTGTTCCCGCGGTCATGGTGTCAGCTGGTGGGTTGGAAGTTCCGTTGATGTTGCATCGAATGATTGGTCTTCTCGCTGATGCTATGATTCCCGTCATGCTATTTGCTTTAGGTCTCCAGTTGTTGGAACAGGGGAGGGTTCATTTAACCACCGATGTTTTGATTGGATCTGGTATAAGGCTGATCTTGACACCTTTTCTGGCTCTGATGGTGTCAAGCTTTTTTGTTTTGAGTCCTATTGAAAGTGCAGCCGGGGTGTTGCAGTCGGCAATGCCGGTTGCCATCTTGGTTGCAATCATTGCAAAAGAAAATGATATTGTCCCCGACTTTGTAACCTCTGTGGTTGTAGTTTCGACCCTGGCAAGTGTTGTGACCTTAAGTTTATTCATGGTGTGGCTGTAAAAAATTTGACATGGTTAACAACTTGTGATAATTCAGGCGCACTCTATTTTATCAACGGGAGTTTCAAATGTTTACAAGAGCAGCAGCGGCAACTCGAGCGTTTCAGGCGGCGACCATCAGCCTGAGAATTGTCCATCACCTTAAGGGGTGAGTTGCACAGGTATATCAATAAATTAACCTGAGGCCATGGACAACCGTCCATGGCCTTTTTTGATGGCGTCGCAAAAATATCGACCCACGGCGTTATGGTAATTTTTCAGGATTTTGACATACTCGTGTATGTCTTCGTCCCTGAAAAATTACCAGGCCTTGTGGGACAAAATTTTTGCTTAGCCATCATGATTTGCGGAACTAACAGGATTTTAAGGGAGTGAAAAGATGCGTAATAATATTGTTCATATTGGCGCTGGCGAGCTGACTTATGAAATCCGCGCTATCGTAAAAATTGCTGAAGAGCTGAACCGGCTTGGTATCAAGACCAATATGGAAAATATTGGCGATCCGGTTGCCAAGGGAGAAGAAATTCCGACATGGATCAAGGAAATTGTCTCAGGTTTGGCGATGAAAGATTGCTCTTACGGATACTGTGCGACCAAAGGGTTGCTGGAAACACGGCAGTTTTTAGCTGATTTGACCAACCAGCGGGGGAAAACCCAGATTACGGCTGAGGATATTATCTTCTTCAACGGCTTAGGAGATGCGATCCAAAAAGTATATGGTTTACTGAAGCGCGAATCTCGGGTTATTGGCCCCTCCCCAACGTATTCAACACACTCTTCCGCAGAGGGGGCTCATGCCGGGCAGAAGCCGGTCACTTATCGTTTGGACCCGGACAATCATTGGTATCCTGATATGGATGATTTACGTCAATCGGTCAAATATAATCCGGCAATATCTGGAATCCTGATGATTAATCCGGATAATCCGACCGGGGCTGTTTATCCTGAACGTATTCTGCAGGAGATAATATCCATCTGTAAGGAATATGATCTTTTTCTGATCTGTGACGAGATTTACCATAACCTTTGTTATAACGGCACAGCAACCCGGCCTATTTCCGATTTGATTGGTGATCTGCCTGCGATTTCGATGAAGGGAATCAGTAAGGAAGTCCCCTGGCCGGGAGCACGTTGTGGCTGGATTGAGGTTTATAACGCTGACAAAGATGAAATGTTCAGTAAATATATTGAAAGTATTCTGAACTCAAAAATGGTTGAAGTTTGCTCAACGACGCTGCCACAAAAAGCGATCCCTCTGATTCTCAGCCATCCAGAATATCCCAAATATCTCGCAGAGCGACGCAGTCGTTACGAAAGCTACTCAAATATAGCCTATAATTTATTAAACGAAGTTCCTGGTCTTAAGGTCAATCGCACCAACGGTGCTTTTTACATGAGTGTCGTTTTCGAAGAGAACAAACTCAATAACCAACAAACACTGACCATTGAAAACCCTCAGGTGCGTGAGCTTGTTGAGGGACTTGTTAATCAGCCAGGCACTCTGACTGACAAACGTTTTGTCTACTATTTGCTCGCTTCGACGGGGATCTGCGTTGTTCCTATTTCCTCATTCTGTACCGATGAGAGAGGGTTTCGGATTACTTTATTAGAGCAGGATGAAAAGGAATTTACACAGATTTTTATGACCATTGCCAACGCTGTAACAACCTACCTGAGATCGGCATAGATTGATGTCTCCGTTTCCGAGTTCAGCTGGCAGCAACAATCATCAGTCGATTACGAATCAGCAGCAATTGACTGATTTCTTATTACGTGGTGCTCGTCCCAGGTCAGAATGGGGCGTGGGTCTGGAAACTGAAAAACTGGTGGTGGATCGGCATACCGGAGAGGCTGTCAGTTACGAACGGATTCGTGAATTACTTGCCAAGCTGGACGGGATAGGTGGCTGGCAGGGGATCCATGAGCAGGGTCATCTGATCGGCTTGCAAGGGAAACGTTCTTCGGTCACCCTGGAACCGGGTGGTCAGCTGGAGCTTTCCGGAAAATTCTGCTGTGATATTACCTGTAGTTGGCGCGACCTGAATCGCTACCGACAACATATCGTTACCATGGGGTATGAGCTCGATCTGGTGTTCCTTGGCCTAGGGGTGCATCCATTCAGCTCGCTGGATGAGATTGCCTGGCTACCCAAACCCCGCTATCAAATCATGGGCCCCTACATGTTAAAGACTGGCGACATGGGGCAACGGATGATGAAGCAGACCGCCGGAACTCAAGTTAACCTTGATTTCTCCGATGAGGCAGACTGTGTGCGCAAGCTTCGGGTGGTACAGTGGCTGAGCCCGGTTTGTTATGCCCTGTTTGCAAATTCAGCAATTCTCGAAGATCAACCGAGTGGCTATCTTTCATTGCGTGGCGAAATCTGGTCGCGAACCGATCCAGATCGTTGTGGATTGATTGAACGGTTACTCTATCCGAGTGCCGGATTGAATGATTTTGTTGAATACGCTCTTGACGTTCCTCTCTATCTCATTGAGCGGCAGCAACGCTTTATTGATCTGACCCAACAAAGGTTTACATTTCGCCAGTTCCTTGAAGATGGCTGGAAAGGCGAGCAGGCAACCATGGATGACTGGAGCCAGCATCTTTCGACTTTGTTCCCGGAAGTTCGATTGCGGCCGCAAATTGAGGTTCGCAGCGCGGATAGCCTCCCCCCCCGTTATACTGCAGCGGTCGCAGCCCTTTATAAAGGGTTGTTGTATACTGAACAGGGGCTCAGCGGCGTCGAAAGTATTTTTTCTGATCTGGAACCCGAAGATTTTCGTCGTTTATATCAAGCCTCATGGCAGGATGGGTTGAAAACCAGAATCAAAGGGGGAACCCTTCAGGAGGTAGCCATCAAGCTGCTGAAAATTGCAACACTCAGTTTGCAGGAACAGTACCTGAACGGTGATAGTGGCGCGGATGAGAGCCATTTTTTGCAGGTTATGGACGAAATAGCATGCAGTGGGGAGACGTTAGCAGAACGTTTGTTAAAACGCTGGAACGGGGAGCGAAAAGATAAGTTGCAGGTATTGTTTGAACACTGTGGTTATGATCAGTGATCTGGACATTGTCCTTCCGGAAAGTACTGTGTGCATACCACCGTTTTCATGTGGGAAGCTGAAGAAATTCGCTTCATGATGGAAACTGCGCAAAAGCACAGTTGATGATTACGGGGTTGGTAACAATTAAATGCATAACGGCACGTGTTTTTTCTTTGCTTGTCGCTGTAGTGTAAACACCATCAACGAACTCGGTGTGGCAGTCGAAACGTTGAACAAAAGAATCATCTTACCTCCTTCTTAGTTTGAGCCGCCAGCGGGAATACCTCCCCCCGCTGGTGGCTATTTTTTTTACAACAGGATTTAATCTTTTAAGAGCCCACTTTCCCTTGATTTATCGACCTGATTCCTGTTTCAATGTGCAGCCTAAAACTAAATCAAGGAGCTGCACATGTCGTCACAACAATTATCCGATCCAATCGTTCGCCAATCTATTGATACTATTCGTCTTTTAGCTGCGGATGCAGTCGAAAAAGCTAATTCAGGTCACCCCGGAACACCGATGGAGGCGGCCCCGATTGCTTATTTGCTGTATATGCGGCATTTGCAGCATAACCCTATCAATCCAGATTGGGCTGGTCGGGATCGTTTTATTCTTTCTTGTGGCCACGCGTCGTCTCTGATTTACAGTATGTTGCATCTGACCGGTTACGACTTGTCTCTGGATGAGCTTAAAAATTTCCGCCAATTCGGCAGCAAAACCGCTGGGCATCCCGAGTTTGGTCATGTTCCCGGGGTTGAGACCACGACGGGTCCTTTGGGGCAGGGAGTTGCTGTTGCGGTGGGCATGGCTATGGGTGGTCAATATCTCGCCGAGCATGTGGACACAGAGCTGTTTGATTATCGCACCTGGGTGATCTGCTCCGATGGTGATTTGATGGAAGGGGTTTCTGCAGAAGCTGGGTCTTTAGCGGGCCATTTGCAGTTGGGGCATCTCAATTACATTTATCTGGACAATAAGATTACCATTGAAGGAGATACCAACCTGGCTTTCACTGAGGATGTCGGTACTCGCTATCTTGCTTATGGCTGGCACGTTGAACGGGTTGAGGGTGAGAATCTCGCTGAAATTGATGCTGCGATGGAACGCGCCAAGAATGATCCGCGACCTTCACTGATCATTGCCCGGACTCACATTGGCATAGGTGCACCAAACAAGCAGGATACTGCCGGTGCTCATGGTGCACCTCTGGGTGCCGATGAGCTGGCGCTGACCAAACTAGCTTATGGCCGCGACCCACAGGAGACGTTTGTTGTGCCTGTTGAGGTGGCAGAACATATGGGCGCTTGCCAAAAACGGGGAGCTGAGCTGGAGCAGCAATGGCAACAACTGTTTGAAAAGAAAAAGTCCTCCCCACAAGTTGCTGCTTGGGTGGCGGTCAGTCAAGGTGAATTGCCTGCTGGTTGGGAAGCGGGTTTGCCGGTTTTCACCCCAGAAGATGGTGCCAAAGCAACCCGCCAGGCAAGTGGTGCAGCAATAAATGGAGTCGCCGGAAAACTACCATTTTTAATTGGTGGCTCTGCCGATCTTGCTCCTTCCAACAATACAGAGATCAAGGGTGAAGATTCCTGGTTGCCCGGGAAGAGTGGGCGTAATATCCATTACGGTATTCGTGAACACGCCATGGGTTCGATTATGAACGGTCTCAGTCATACTCCCGGACTGATCCCCTTTGCTGGAACTTTCTTTGTTTTTGCTGACTATATGCGTCCAGCAATCCGTATGGCCGCATTAATGGGGTTGGCTCCTATCTATGTCATGACTCATGATTCCATTGGTTTGGGTGAAGATGGCCCGACCCACCAGCCGGTAGAACATCTTGCTTCTTTGCGAGCGATGCCAAACCTTACGGTTATTCGCCCTGCGGATGCTAACGAAACTTCAGAAGCCTGGAAAGTTGCAATTGCTAACCGTCAGGGGCCAACGATGTTGGTATTATCCCGTCAAGGTTTGCCGACTGTTGACCGGAATCAGTTTGCTGCAGCATCGGGAGTTCAAAGCGGGGGGTATGTTCTCTCTCCAGAAACCGGGAATTTACAGTTAATTCTGATTGCCAGTGGTTCAGAAGTTCAGCACGCGATGGCAGCACAGGAGACTTTGCTGGCAGATGGTGTGGGGGCGCGCGTTGTGTCAATGCCGAGCTGGGAGCTCTTTGAAGCTCAGGATGCTGCTTACCGTGAGCAGGTTCTTCCTGCTGCCTGCACTAAAAGGGTTTCAATGGAAGCTGGCAGCACCTTCGGCTGGGAACGCTATGTTGGCTTGCAGGGAAAAGCGATCGGCATGGATGAATTTGGTGCCAGTGCTCCGGCGGGTGAATTGATGAAACATTTTGGCTTTACGGCAGCAAATATGGTTGATGTCGCTAAAGAGCTGTTAGATTGAGATATTTACGACAGGTTTTGTAACGACAAAGGGCGGCCAAGAATGGCCGCCCTTTGTCGTTTATCAAAAGAAATATAAGTCAGTGGGCCGGGGCAAAAATTTTCCCCGACAGTATCCCCTGCATAGTTCTGATAAAAACCAACAGCCAGACCAGTAACAGGAAGGCAACAGCAATTTGGTAAAAGTTATAGATGATGCCAAATTGGGTTGCTTTCCAGGCAACTCCGGAAGCAACACATAAGGCCCCGGAGGGGAATGTGAAGGCCCACCATGACAGAGCATATGGGAGCTCAATTTTAGTGAGATAATAGAAGGTTATGATCAGTGCCATGACAAACCACCAGGCAGAAAATCCCCAAGTGAAAAGAATACCAAATTTACACAAGGTGACAATGACCGTGGAATCGAGTCCCATCAGATGATGATGGCTGAACAGGTGCATGATTTTAAAGAGAATTACCGCAGTAATTGCTGTTGGGGCAATTCCGATAAAAAAGGTGGCAGCAAACTTGCTCATGGGTAGCTCATGATAGATATAGCGATGATAAACTGCTGCTCCGACAAATAAAAACAGGAAGAAACCCACCCCAAAACTGAGGGTTGAGATTGTAATGGCAAATTCAGCATGCTCTGGGAAGTACCCGGCCAATTCGTATCCTGCTATGGGGATAATGAGTTTTGACACGGGGGGAATGTACCAGCCAAAATTCGCATGCTGTACCTTGATTTCCTGATGACGGAAGATATGTGTCAGGATGATAAAACCAAACAGGTAGATACCGGCTGCTCCCAAGAGCCACAGATAATAGGCGATTTGGAGAGAAACTTCTTTACTGAAAAACATCGTTGGGAATTTCATCAGATTGAGCGAAAACAAGATCAATGAAATCGGCATGGTCGGGAAAAAGTTAGATGCAATAGGATGGTTCAAGTCTTTGCGTATGCTGGCCGGATAGAGAAAAAATTTGGCCGTCCATGGGAGCAGAAACAGGAGAAAAACCAAAGCCGAAAAAATAATACAGGCAAAAGAAAATGGTTTGACCCACGAATAACTTAAAAATGAAATTGCCAATGGAATGACCGCTGTGCCCATGACGGCGGCGAACCAGGCGGGATTGAAGTGTTCAGTAATTGCACTTGGTGTTGCTTTGAATGGCTCAGCCATTTTTTCCTCCATATGCTTCGAAATGATGTTAACAGGAGCATTGTAAACTCATTTTTAAAAATGGCAAGAGCAAACATGCAAAAAAACATATGTTAAGAATGTATGTTCTATCTGGTATGGCTGGATTTGTGATTTTATTCGCAGCCGAGAATTTCATTTCTTGAAAATATGCTACGATGCTAATAATATATCCGCCTATTGAAACTCAAACGAGGGGTAGGGGGGGATGTTGAGATCTGTTTTAACCAATATCCTGTTTCTCTTATTGATGTGTTTGATCGGTCTGGTGTTCATTTAATCTGTTCTAGCTCCGCTATAACAGATGCGCATGGATTTAATTGACTAATCGTTTTAGAGATGTCGGAGTTGATTCTTACGATCAGGGTGAGGATGCGAATGTACGGTGATAACCTTAAAAGGTTTGTAAAGGAAATTGATGAATAAAAGAGACGTTGCTTTAGTGACCGGAGCCAGTAAGGGTATTGGTGCAGCAATTGCTCGAGAGTTAGCTGCCGATGGCTTCCATATCTGGCTTAACTTCCGCAGTGATCAGGTTGCAGCTCAGGCGGTTGCGGATGAGATTGAAACTGCAGGGGGCAGTTGCACCCTGCTCCCCTTTGATGTTGCTGATGCTGAGGCCACGGCAAAGATTTTAGATCCTTTGCTGGCAGAGCAAGTTCCTGCAGTATTGATCAATAACGCGGGTTTTGCACGTGATGGTATCATGGCGCTTATGAGTCAGAGAGACTGGGAAGATGTTCTGGGAGTCCACCTGAATGGCTTTTTTAATGTAACCCGTCTGGTTGTTGCACGCATGTTGAAAAAACGGCGGGGAAGGATTGTGAATATTGTCTCCACATCGGGTGAAACTGGCGTGTCTGGGCAGGTCAATTATTCTGCTGCCAAAGCGGGTTTGATCGGTGCAACCCGATCTCTGGCCGCCGAAGTCGCGCGGCGTAAAATTCTTGTGAATGCGGTCTCTCCAGGTTTTATAGCTACGGAAATGACGGCAGATTTGCCGCAGGAACAGATTCTTCCTTTGATCCCATTGGGAAGGATTGGTGAGCCGGAGGAGGTTTCGGGACTGGTGAGCTTTCTTTGCTCTGAGCGAGCCAGCTACATTACCGGGCAGGTTTTTGCTGTCAATGGTGGAACCCATATTTAAAAATGGTGCTGCAAAGAGTCCGACCTATTGTGTAGCAGCGTTTTTTATAACTTTGACCTACATCTGTGTTGATATTTACCCTGAAAACCTACTGTGCCTTACAGGATGAATTTTTCGCTTAATACGCTATCTCTGAATGGGAGTATCTGAATTGTATCGAGTTGCAATTACCGGCATCGGCATTGTTTCCTGTTTGGGGAATGACCTGGAAAGTATCGGTTCGGCTCTGCGGGAAGGTCGGTCCGGGATCGTCGTCGATCCCCAACGGACCGAATTAGGTTTTCGCAGTCCTTTAACGGGTCAGATTAAAGGTTTTGATCCTTCCATCTTGTCGCGAAAACAGCGCAAAAGCATGCCAGATTTTTCCATCTGGGCCTATGCTTCAGCTTGTGATGCCTTGGAAATGGCAGGGCTTAGTGAAGAAAACCTTCAGAATGATCAGACGGGTTTAATTTATGGCTGTGACTCCAGTTGTATTGCCGCAATTGAGCAGGTGGAGGCTTTGCTTCAGCGGGGAGAGACTAAGGGGATTGGCAGTGGGCAGATTTTTCGTTCTATGACTTCGTCGGTCACCATGAATCTGAATACTTTGTTCAAAACCAGAGGCGCTTGCTGGACATTAAGTTCTGCATGCTCCAGTAGTGGTCATGCGGTGGGGCAGGCTGCTGATCTGATCCGGTTGGGACGGCAGGAACGGGTGATCTGTGGTGGCGCTCAGGAAATAAATTGGCAATCGATGTGCAGTTTTGATGGTCTGGGTGCTTTTTCTGTACAGGTCGATGACCCCGCGACGGCCTGTCGCCCGTTTGATGCTGAGCGTGATGGTTTGGTCCCCAGTGGAGGAGCTGCAACTGTTGTTCTTGAGCGCTATGATCTTGCTGAGAAGCGTGGCGCAGTAATTTTGGGTGAGCTGCTTGGCTATGGTTTTTCGTCTGACGGAGCTCAGCTTTCGGTACCAAGTGAGGATGGTCTCAGTCGAGCGATGGATTCAGCTCTACAACAGAGTGGACTGGCCGCGAGAGAAATCAGCTATCTCTGTGCGCACGCAACGGCGACCCCTGCTGGCGATGCTGCAGAGGCGGCTAATATCCGTCGGGTTTTTGGGACCAAAACACCGGGGATCTCCGCATTGAAGGCATTGACCGGGCATGAGCTCTGGATGTCAGGAGCAGCACAAGTTGTTTATACAACCATCATGGCGCAGCAGGGTTTTACTGCAGCCAGTTACAACTTTAGCGAACCGGACGCGGAGACAGCAGGTTTGAATATTATTCGTGAAACTCTTCATAATCCTCCAAGTAAGGCACTATGTAACTCAGCCGGGTTTGGTGGCACAAACTCCTCTCTTGTTATTGCCTTTTCCTGAAGCTGATGGGTTATGATACCATCATTGTTGGAGCTGGTCTGTCAGGATTGACCAGTGCTCTGCTTCTTGCCCGCACTGGCCGCAAGGTGCTGGTTCTTGAGCAGCACTCTTCTCCTGCCCCTGTGGTGAGCGGTTTCCAGCGAGGAGGAATTTATTTTGACAGTGGTTTTCATTATGCTGGTGGTGCTGGTGAGGGAGGACCGTTGCAGCTACTGCTGCGGCATTTAGGGATTGAAGAGAAGCTCCAGTTGTTTCCGTATGCAGGTGATGGGTTTGATTGTTTGCGTATATCATCTTCTGGGGAAGAGTATGCTCTGCCAGTCGGCTTCAACAATATAAAAGAATATCTAGGGGCGAGATTTCCACAAGCCAGGACAGAGATCGCACTTTACCTTGAAGAGATCGCTTCAATCTGGCGGAACTTTCCTTATCTTGATCTAGACGCTGAACTCGTCGATTTTGGGATGGAATCGGTGCACGGCTGCTCTTTGCAGAAGCGGTTGGAGGTTTTTTCTTCCTGGCCGCAGTTGCAGGGTCTGTTCTCCATGCATAGTCTGCTGTACGGGGTATCGCCCGAACAGTCGCCGCTATCCCTTAATGCTCAGGTGGCGGGATCATACTATCACTCTGTCCATGGTATTTGTGGTGGTGGGCGGAAATTGATCCAGGTGCTGCTGGCATTGCTTAAGAATTTCGGAGTTGAAATTCAATGTCATGCAGAGGTGGCCCAGATTTTCTCAGGAGATAACGTTGTTGCTGGAGTTCGCTTGCAATCTGGAGAAGAGATTTTTGCTCCAGAAGTGATCGCCACGGTTAACCCCGCGCAGCTTCCTGATATGCTACCGCCTTCTACCATGAGGCCAGCGTATTTAAAGCGGCTTAACGGATTATATCAGACCACTTCTGCCTATATCATATTTGCCCGGGGTCAACAATCATTGGAGTTTTTGCGTGGACGGAATATGTTTATTCAACCACATCCAGGTGTTTTTTCTTCCGGGGGTGATCAAGAGTTGGAAGAACGGCCTATTTATTTGGCGGGGGCTGAGCAGGGTGATGATAATAAGATAAAAGGGTTGATCGGAATTGTCCCTGCGGCCTATTCTGAAGTTGATTCTCTCGATATTCCAGGGAAGCAACGGACGATTCAATATCGACAATGGAAAAAGGATTTGGGGACACAGTTACTGAAAATGATCAGCCAAAAATGTCCACAGATGCCACCTTTGGAGTTGCTTGATTTGGCAACTCCGCTGACTTTGAGAGATTATTCACGTGCTCCACAAGGGGCTATTTATGGGGTTGGTCGTGTTCTTGGACAATATAACCCGCACCCGGTCACCAGATTGCCGGGACTTTTTCTTGCTGGCCAAGGGGTCACAGGCCCCGGGTTGCTCGGTTCCCTGGTCTCCGGTTATCTCGCCTGTGGGTCGATCCTTGGACATGAATTATTGCGTGGAGAGTTAAGAGGATGTCGTTAAATTCTGTTGTTGTCACTGGAATCGGAATTGTTTCCCCCTTGGGAAACAAATTTTCTCAGTTGATGGAGGCTCTTGAGGCTGGTCGTTCCGGAGTTCGTGAAACCCCCGCACTGGAGCAGGTGGGCGGTCTCCGCTCCCGTTTGGCTGCCACGGTTAAAGATATTGATCCCAAACAGATTCCGCGAAAGTTTCGCCGTTCCATGTCCGATATGTCAATTTATGCTTATCTTGCCAGTCAACAAGCATTGGAGATGGCGGGCTACCCCGATGATCAGCTTGCCTCTGGCGATCTGGGAGTCTTTATTGGTACAACGCTTGGCAGCACGACGACCAGCGAAAACTTTTTTCATGATTATTTTACTGACTATAGCCTTGAACGGATAAAAACAGGCTTGTTTTTCCAGCTGATGGGACATTCCTGTGCCGCCAATGTTGCCCAATCTTTCGGTATCACCGGTCGGGTTTTGTCCCCTTCTGCTGCTTGCGCTACGAGCAGTCAAGCTGTTGGATACGCCTACGAGCAGATATCTATGGGACGACAAAAAGCTATTCTCTGTGGTGGGGCTGATGAGGTTCACCCTTTAACCGTCGCAACTTTTGATATCATGCATGCAGCATCAACCCATTTCAACCAGCATCCCGAGATGTCACCGCGACCCTTCGACAGTCAGCGTGATGGTGTTGTTTGTGGTGAAGGCAGTGGCATTCTTCTTCTCGAAAGTGAAGTCAGCGCCAAAGAGCGGGGGGCAAAAATTCTTGCTGAAGTTATTGGTTTTTCCACAACATCCGATACCTCCAGTATTGCCAGTCCTGACATTGATGCAATGGTTAAATGTATGCAACTGGCCTTAAAGGATGCCGGGCTTGCCGTAGCCGATATCGATTATGTCAATGCTCACGGTACTGGAACTGAACAGGGTGACATCGCTGAAGCAAAAGCCATTCAGCAACTCTTTGCTGACCGGGTTCCGGTGAGTAGTTTAAAGGGTCATCTTGGACATACTATGGCAGCAAGTGGCACCATCGAGCTGGCTGGATGTATCGGGATGTTGCAGCAACAGAAGTTGATTGCAACACGCAATCTGGAGCAGGTCGATGAACGTTGTAGCGGGATTGACCATCTACTGCAGAATAGAACGCAACCAGTAAAGACAATTTTAAAAAACAATTTTGCTATGGGTGGGATAAATGCCACTATTATTTTGAGGAGTTACCTGAATGACTAAAGAAGAAGTAATTGAATTGATTGACTCCAGTCTGGCTGAAGAGTTTGAGCTTGAACGTGCTGATATGGTACCAGAAGCAAATCTTTATGAAGATCTGGGGCTGGATAGTTTGGATACTGTGGATATGGTGATTGTTCTGGAAGGGGCATTTGATTTTAAAATCCGTGAAGAAGAGGCGATTCGGGCAATTCGAACCCTGGAAGATATCCATAATTTTGTTTTCAATAAAATGCAGCAACATTCTTGAAAAGATATAGATATGAAGGTTGCGACCGAAACCCAGAATAAACCTGTTGTCGAATCGATGGTTTCGATTGTAGCGATTATTTTGATGAATCTCTGGGCTTACCCTGTCTTGATCCTCTGGACGCTATTCGGCATTTTCGTTTTTCCGGTGCTGTTTGCTCTTGGCAGAATATTTCTCCGCTGGCCACCAGATCGCCTGACTCGTTGGTTTATCTGGCTCTACGGCCGTGGCTGGTTTTTGCTGATGAGTCCTTTCGTTCGCTTCAGCCGGGAGCAGATGGGGGTGATTGATAAAGAAAAACCCTACTTGTTCGTTGTCAATCATCTTTCTTTTTTTGATACGTTTTGTATGGCTTTACTCCCGGTACACGACATTGTCTTTGCAGTACGGTCCTGGCCGTTTCGCATGTTCTGGTACGGAAGCTTTATGCGTTTGGCCCGCTACCTGGACGTCGAAGGAGATCGCTGGGAAGATATTCTTTCCTCCAGTCAAAGAGCCTTTGCTGGTAATGGCTCGGTGCTGTTTTTTCCCGAAGGTCATCGTAGTCGAGATGGAAAGCTGCAGCGTTTCTATTCGGGGGGATTTAAAGTCGCTATTGCTGCTGGAGTTCCAATCGTCCCTTTATGTATCAGTGGTACCGACCGCTTGCTCCCGCCAGGTCGGAAACTTATGCGACCCTGTCGAATCCGTTTAAAGGCTCTGGAGCCAATCTCGACCCGTGAGTTTGGTGAAGAAGATGGCCACATTCGGCTACGTAAGCTGGTTAAAAATCAGATGGCAAAATCTCTTGCTGAAATGCATGGCGAGGGAGGGTGTTGATGGTGGCCGAGGCGCAGAATCATTTCATAACTGTTGATGAGATGAAAGCTCAACAGCTTGCTCTGTTGCAACAACATCTGGGTTATCTGCAAAAGGCATCCCCCTACTATCAGGAGTTGTTTCGAAAGTGTGGTTTTTCTGTTCCCAATTTTCGTTCGCTGACTGACTTAGCTAAATTACCTTTGACCAGTAAAACTGATTTAGCTGTGCGTAATCGGGAATTTCTCGCTGTCCCGGAGCAGCAAATTGTCGATATTTGCCAGACCTCTGGAACAACTGGAGAACCAGTAACAATCTGGCAAACTGATGCCGATTTACAACGTTTGGCAAGGAATGAACAACTCGCATTTACCGCAGCTGGAATCAGCAGTTCTGATCGCGTATTGATTGGAGCAGCTCTCGATCGGGTGTTTATGGCTGGGCTTGCCTATTTTCTTGGTCTGCGCCAAATTGGAGCGACTGCAATTCGAGCTGGGTCAGGGCAGCCAGCATTGGTGGCGGAATTGATTCGTCAGCAGCGACCCAATGTTCTGGTTGGGGTTCCGAGTCTGCTTCTGATGGTTGCTCGCCAGTTCCAGGGGGGTGGTGAAAGTCCCGCGCAGCTTGGTGTGGATAAACTGATTTGTATCGGGGAGCCGGTACGAAATGATGACCTCTCTCTTTCCCCTTTGGGAAAAGCGCTGCAGGAATGTTGGTCTGCTCAGATCTTGGGAACTTATGCCAGCACTGAAATGGCGACAGCTTTTGCCGATTGTCCTGCGGGTTGTGGTGGTCATCTGCTGCCAGAGTTGGTCGTTGTTGAGGTGATTGATGATCAAGGGGATCCGGTGGTCGCAGGGAAAGCTGGAGAGGTTGTTGTAACCCCACTTGGAGTTGAAGGAACGCCACTGCTCCGTTATCGTACTGGTGATATCGCCCGACTCCATTCTGACCCTTGTGTCTGCGGGCGACAGACCCCACGGCTGGGACCAATTCTTGGGCGACGAACACAGATGCTCAAATGTCGCGGTACAACTCTGTTTCCTGCTGCAGTCAGCCGTGTTTTGCAAGAAATCGTTGCAATTCAAGGCCATTATCTTGAGGTCTCGTCCGATTTCGATCTTTCAGATAAATTGCGGGTTGTTGTTGGTAGTTGTGATACCAGCTTGAGTGCGGCAACGGTTGCTGAGTTGATTGCCGCCAAAACGCGGGTGAAACCAGAAGTGATTATAGTCGATCCAGAAGAGATCAAAAACAAAACAATCAGGCCTGAAATGCGTAAGCCTTTGACTTTTTTCGATTACCGCAGACGCGCTGGTGAATAGGGACAAACCAAAATGAATGAAACAGATGTTGTTGTTCTTAATGGGAACGACTTGACCATTGATGAAATTGTTGCCATTGGGGTTGGAGACAAGCAGATTGCTCTTGACCCTCAGGCGCTTGAACGTTGCCGTGCCAGCCGGAAGTTCCTTGAAGATGAAGTTGCAGCCAAGCGGATTATCTATGGGGTCAATACCTCTTTTGGTCCGATGTGTAACAAGATTATTGATGACGAACAAATTGAGACGTTACAAGTCAATCTGATCCGCAGTCATGCCGCCGGACTGGGCGATCCGTTAAAAGATTATATCGCGATAGCAGTCATGGTGGTGCGTCTGAACACTCTGGTCAAGGGGTTCAGCGGAGTTCGGATTGAGCTGCTGGAACACTTACAGTGGATGATCAACCAACGGGTAGCAGCTTATATCCCTGAATGTGGCAGTGTTGGTGCCTCAGGCGATTTGATTCATCTCGCCCATCTGTCCCTGGCAATTATTGGTGAGGGGAATCTGTACTATCAGGGCGAATTGCAACCAGCTGAGGATGTTTACAGGGCGCTGGGGCGAGCCCCGTTGCGACTCAGTTTCAAAGAAGGCATTGCCTTGATGAATGGAACCAGCGCTATGACCGCGCTGGCGGCTTTTGCCCTTTTTGGTGCCCGCAAGCTGATCAATATCAGCTGTGTCACTGGTGCTTTTGCCATTGAAATTTTTGGTGGTATTGATGATGCTTTTGATGAAGATCTTCATCTGGTCAAGCCTCACTTGGGGCAGATTGAAATTGCTGCAACAATCCGGAATCTCTATCAGGGCTCTGGCAATATTACCTTGCGCTCAGAGATGCATGATTTAATTCGGCAACAAACAGCAGATGGCCCGGTCTATGAGACCAGTATCAATGTGCAGGATGTCTATTCAGTGCGTTGTACCCCACAGGTTCTGGCTCCTGTCGCTGAAGCCATTGCCCAGGCGGTTAAGGTGGTTGAGGTCGAGGTTAATTCGTCCAATGACAACCCAATTATTATTCCGGACAGAAAAAAAATCATCCATGGTGGCAACTTTCATGGCCAGAGTATTGGTTTTGTTATGGACATGCTTTGCATGGCTATTTCGACTCTTTGCAATATTTCAGAACGGCGCACGAACAAGTATCTGGATAAAAATCTCAACGAGGGGCTCCCGGAATTTCTCATCCCCGGCACTCTGGGATTGACGATGGGTTTTATGGGTGCACAGTATCTGGCAACCTCAACCACTGCTGAAAACCGCCAGCTGGCTAATCCGGTGAGCACGAATTCAATCAGTAGCAACGCCTCCAATCAGGATGTCGTCAGTATGGGGACTGTCGCGGCTCGTAAAGCCTTTAAATCTGTCAGTAATGCAAAACATATTATTACCCTTGAGATTCTCGCCGATTTGCAAGCTCTGTCATTTCGCAATGCGGATAAGTTGGGGCGTGGTACGGGGCGAATATTTAAGGCGCTCAATAAGGATTTCAGCCAGTACGATAACTCACGGATTTTCCATGATGATCTGGTTCACTTCCGCAAGCTACTTTTCTCCAGCCAGTTGTTTGATGATCTCTCGGTTTATTGGGACTGATCTATGGGAGCTTTATCTTTGCCGCTGGCGGCTGAAGAACTGGTTCCGCATCGACTGCCGATGCGGCTGGTTGATCAGCTATTAGAAATTGATGGCCGGAACGGGATTGTTGCCGCACAAATCTTGGCTGAATGTCCACTGGTCGATATGAATGGAAAACTTGAAGATATTGCTTTGGTTGAGTTGATAGCTCAAAGTTATGCTGCTCTTAAAGGCTATCTTGATCGTTTGCAAGAAAAACCGGTGCGGCAGGGTTTTCTGGTCGGGATTAAAAAACTGAACTGGCTTGGAGCTGTTTTTGCCGGTGAACAACTGCTGATTAAGATTCGTACTCTGGCTGAGCTGGATGATTTTGCTGTTGCTGAGGGGGAGGTCTGGCGTGGAGATATGCTGATCGCTAATGGCGAGGTGAAAGTCTGGATTAATTGACCCATGTTGAAAAAAATATCTAAAAAATATCTCTTTATGGTCTTTCTTCTTTTGACTGTTTCTGCCGCTGCAGAAGCAGAAGAGCTGGCACCATTGCTGGCTGAGTTGAAGCAGGCAGCCGCGGAGACAGAGACCCTTTCGAGCCCTTTTATCCAGGAAAAATATCTGCAAATTTTTTCTGAAAAACTTATCTCTAATGGGCAGTTCGCCTATCAGAAGCCTGATCAACTGCGCTGGGAGCTGCTGACTCCAATCGCATCGGGATTTGTCCTTCGCGGTGACCAAGGTGAGCGCTGGAACAGCCTCAGTCAAAAAAAGGAAAAATTCTCGGTAAAATCAGATCCCATTATGGGAATGATAGCCCAGCAGCTAATGGCCTGGGCGCGAGTCGATCTTGATTGGCTGCAAAGTCGCTACCGGATGGAGGTCTCTTCAGTTAAGCCTGTAGCTCTTACGCTGTTTCCCCTTGATCAGGGGGAGGCCACGTTTATCGACCATCTGCAGATTCAATTTTCAACTGATCGACGACATGTCTCTGAAGTGCTGATGGTTGAGCAAGGAGGAGATAGCACTTTGCTCCGCTTTGTTGATACGCAGGTCAATGTTGAACTCTCTGCCGATACTTTTCAGGTGCCAGAACTCTAATGGGGATGATCACGTTCTGCTATCGCAAGCTCCAGAGACGGCGTGGTTGGTTGGCGCTTCTTTTGTTGCTGCTGCTGGCGCTGGCCTCCTGGAAGATCTCGCAGATACAGATTGAAGAAAGCATTTCAGCAATGTTGCCGGATGGAAAGTCACAGGTTGCTCATGACTTCCAACTGCTTCAGCAGGCTCCATTTTCCCGGCAACTGGTCATTCATCTGACAGCTGACCCTGATATTGAGAGTCATGACCTCCTGGTTGCAACGGATCAGCTGCGGATGGCTCTACCTGCTGAGCTGTTCAATGAACCCCTTAGTGGGCCTGGAGAGATGACCACAAGCCCGATGTTTAACCAGTTGGGTGATTATCTTCCGGTGTTGGCTAATGCTGAAGATCTGCAGATAATTGCAGCACAGCTGAGTCCGGACGAGATTGATCGAAGTCTGGCTACGGACTTGGCGCAATTATTACAACCGCAGGGGATGGTTCTCAAAGAAAGAATTCGTCGTGACCCGTTACAGCTGGAGAGGTTGGTCCAACAGAAGTTGCGATACCTGAATCCGATCCCTGAGGTTCGTTTGAAGGATGGCCATTTTCTAAGTCGGGATGGTCACAGCAGCTTGATTCTTGCTGATACCCCGGTACAGATAACCGATGCAGTCGGGAGTAAAGCCTTGCTCGATGCATTCGATTTAGCTTGTCAGCAATTGCCTGAGGGAATCCATGCCAACCTGATCAGTGGACACCCTTACACTTTGGCAAATGCGCAGACGATTCAGAAAGATATGAAGCTGGTTTTGCTCGTCTCAGGAATCGGTATTCTGCTGCTTTTTTTTCTGTTCTTGCATTCACTGCAGGCTCTGTTTGTTTATCTGTTGCCACTCTTCAGTATGGCGGCAGCTCTGGTCGTGACGGGAATCTGGTTTAAGCCCCTGTCCGGGATTACGGTTGGCTTTGGAGCTGTGCTCCTGGGAATCACGATCGATTTTGGGCTGCATGTTTATTTTGCCTTGCGCTATGGTCGTTGTCAGCAAGGACGAGAGCAATTATTACGCGCTGTTTCTCGGCCCGTTCTCTTTGGCGCTTTGACGACTCTGGCGGCTTTTGCGGTGTTGTTGTCTTCCGAGTTACCTGGGCAACGTCAACTTGCCGTTTTTTCTATGGCTGGAATTGTGACAGCATTGCTGCTAGCGTTGCTGTTTCTTCCCCATTTTATTGGTCAGAGTAAAGAGGAGGGGACTTCTTCGGTGTTGCAGTTACGGCGGCATATTTATGACCGCATCCCTGCTTTACGTGCTGGGGTGCTGCTGCTTTGGTTGGGCATGGTCAGCTTTGCTGCGGTGCAGGCTCAGCATTTGACCATTAATGCCGAACTGCGGCAACTCAGTTATTTACCACCAGAATTGCAGCAAGCTGAACAGAAGTTGGGGGAGACCTGGGGAGATATGCGTAGCCGGGCTCTAGTTTTTGCTTCTGCCGAGGATCTGGATGGTGCTCTGCAACGCAATGAGGAAGTCTGGCAACATCTCAAAAAAAAAGGTCTTCTGGAAAATGCCGTAAGCTTGGCACCTCTGCTCCCTTCGCAGCAGACCCAGCAACATAATTTGCAGGCATGGAAAGTGTTTTGGGAGGAGAGACAAGCGACAACCCGGGATTTATTGCAATTGACTGGTGAAAAGTATGGTTTTTCCGGCAATGCCTTTGATCCCTTCTGGGAGCGTCTCACTGGGCCTGTATCCTTGGTTGATTCGGAGCTTCTTGATCATTGGGGCCTGGGAAAAGTTGTGGGTAGTTTGTTGTTGAAAAATAATCAAGGCTACCAGTTGTTAACTCTGATCCCTGATCAGGCAGATATGATTGTCGACTTGGGAAACGAATTTTCTAACCTTCCGGGGATAACCCTGGTTTCACAGCGTCGATTCAGTCAGCAGCTCAGTCACGAGATTGGTGCCGATTTCAGTCGTTTTATCAGCTTTGCTGGAGTCGTGGTTTTGATCCTATTGATCCTTCTGTTTCGCCAGGTAACTGAAGTTCTGTTGGCTTTGTTGCCAGTATTAAGCGGATTGCTGGTGATGTTCGGTGGGATGGGTTGGCTGGGGCTGGAAATGAATCTGTTCAATGTGGTTGCTTCAATCCTGATAATTGGCCTTGGGGTTGATTATGGCATCTTTATGGTTTGCCATGGACAGCAGGAAGAGCATCTGGCTTCATCACGGGCGATTCTGGTTTCCGGATTGACGACCCTGGTTGGATTTGGAGCTTTGGTGCTGGCCAGGCATCCAGCCCTGCATTCTATTGGTTTGACAGTTCTTCTTGGTATCAGTGCAGCGGTGCCAACGGCAGTGCTGGTTCTTCCTGCTCTTCGGCCCAAGAGGCATTGATGCTGAGGATTTGTTCTTTAATCTTACTCTTAGGGCTGGTGTCCTGCGTATCTGCAACTCCGCCACAACAATTCCCGGAGAATTGCCGCGCGGAAGCCAGTGTGGAACAGCTGCTGGCAGGGAATTGGTTGGGGCAGTCCGGTGTCTGGAGATTACGGCAGGTCACTCTGCTGGAGATCGGGAGTAAAAAAATTCCGCTGGAAGGGTTTCTGCGGCTCGATCTGGTCCGCGGCGAAGCTCGTCTTGTGGCGATGAATGAAATGGGACTGGTGTTGTTTGATTTGCTGGTGACTGAAAATGATCAACAACTGCAGCGCGCCATTCCTCAATTACAACAGGTCAAAGGTCTTTCTGCCGGAGTAGCGCAGAGTTTACGGCAGATTTTTTTGCAACCGCGGCCCCAACTTGATGATCAGTTTACAATCCGTGGTAATATTCAGCGGTTGCGGCGGGAAATGCCTGGTGGCAGTCTTGCGTTTAACTACGACTGTCGCAGAGACTTACGGAATATTCGCTTTGTAGCTGACGGTGGTGACTGGCGGGTCGCTTATGATCAGTATCGTCAGTTTGGAACGAGTCGGCTGCCCGAACAAATTATTATGAATGATTTTCAACATGGGGTTAAATTGTCACTTTGGATCCGAGAGGTTAAACAGGAACTATGAGCACAATTCGAGCTGAGATCAAAAAATCAGCACTTGCCCCCGCTCAGATAACCGAAATGGCAGGGGTACAAAGCTTTTGCTTCGATCAGGATTTCATTGGGTTCTCTGGTCATTTTCCAGAATACCCGATTTTGCCGGCGGTATTACAAGTTTTGTTAGCACAATTACTGGCTGAAGAGATCATTGGATCGCCATTGTCCGTTGTCTCTTTAAACCGGGCAAAATTTCTACAGCAGTTACGTCCAGGCGATCAAATTGAGGTCCGCCTGAGTTGTCTTGAAAAGGGTGAAGCGTGGCATTGCAGCAGTGAGCTGCAGGTTGCCGGACGCTGTGCCGCCAGTTTTACTCTGATACTCGGAACCCTCCCTTTGGATAGGTGAAATTCCGGGCAATTTCGTCATATCCAGCGCTTGACAGAATATCAGGAAAAGGAACAGAAGAATGAAGAAGCCTTATTTTCGGCGTCAGGATGGTGCTCCAGAACCATTGCGTTGTAGCGTTGACCGGGTCGCACGTTTTGAAGAGGTGGATGCTCTGGCGATTGTCTGGCATGGACGCTATCCCAGTTATTTTGAAGATGGGCGGGTTCTGCTTGGGGAAAAATATGGTTTGGGTTATATGGATTTTTACCGCCAGGGGGTCATCGCACCCATTAAGCAGATGCATGTCGATTATAAACTGCCACTCCGCTTTGGTGATCCATTCACAATTGAGGCTATCTTGCACTGGACTGATGCCACACGTCTGAATCATGAGTTTATCCTTCGCAACGCCGCTGGAGAAATTACAACCACCGGTTATTCGGTCCAGCTGCTGATGGATCAGGAGCAGAATGTTTTGATGTTGCCGCCACCATTTTACGAGAAGTTTCGTCAGCGTTGGCTGTCAGGGGAATTCCTGTGAGTCGGGTTGTTATCAGCAGAATTGCAACTGTCACTGCTCTGGGAGATGGCTTGGATCAGCTCTGGCAGCGGTTGTTGAATGGAGATAGCGGCATTGCTCCCCTGACCCGTTTCAGCAGTGAAAATTATATTTCCCGCTATGCTGCTTGTATCGACGACCTTCATGGTTCAGAAGAAATATCTTTGTTGGACCCAATTCTTGAACGTGTTGCGTTGCAAATGGCTGATATTCCGGAAGGTAGTCGTTTGCTGGTTGCTTCGACCAAAGGGGAAATTGATCGTTTGACGACAGTTTGTCGGCGGGGTGATTCCATCCCTCATGCCGTATTGTTCGAACCTCTCTTGGCAAAGATCGCTAAGAGGTTTGGTTTGTCAACACCTGGTTGTAATGTCAATGCGGCCTGTGCCTCCTCGACTATTGCTGTGGCTCGGGCTGCGGCAATGATTGCTTCTGGCGTGACTGAATCAGTACTGGTATATGCTGCTGACCTGGTCAGTGAATTTGTTTTCTCCGGATTTTCGGCGCTGCAGGCTCTTTCCGATGAACCCTGCCGTCCTTTCGACCAGAAGCGCAAAGGATTGACCCTGGGAGAAGCTGGAGTTGCACTGTTGTTGATGAGTGAGGAGTGTGCCAGCCGCCGTGGAGAATTGCCACAGGCCTATGTTGCAGGTTGGGGGGTGGCCAATGATGCCCACCACGTCACTGCCCCCGCTCGAGATGGTTGTGGTTTGATTCTTGCCACGCATCATGCTTTGGAAAAAGCACAAATCAAAGCCAATCAAGTTGCCGCTATCAATGCCCACGGAACAGGTACGATCTACAATGATGCCATGGAACTGACAGCCTTTAATGCTGTATTTGGAGAGTCATTACCGCCACTGCATGGTGTCAAAGGAAGTCTGGGTCATTGTCTCGGCGCTGCAGGCGGGGTTGAAATCGCCATTGGCTGTCGCTCGCTGCAGCAACAGGTGATTCCCGCTACGGTGGGTTGTCTCGATGCCGAAATGGCCGGACAGGGGCAACTGAGTTCTATCCCCCAAATGATTTCAGGTGACTATCTGCTTAGCAGTAATTCGGGATTTGGCGGTATCAACGCGACGGTAATTTTGCAGGGGGTGGCATCATGAAGGGGTGGATCAATGGTATTGGCTGGGTGACTGCTGCTGGTTGTAACGGTGGTCGAAATACTGATCAGCAACCGTTGCTCCCGGGCTCTCTTGAGATACCAAAAAGGAAGCAGGTGTTTGCAAAGCCCGATATGCGTTTTGGACGGCTTGATGAGTTTTCCCGGATCGGCCTTGGGGCAATCGCTTTTTGCCTGCGCGATGCCGAGGAGGCGAACTGGGATGAAAAACGACCGATTGGTATCATTGCTGCCAGCCGTTACGGCTGCCTGCAAACAGATATTGCTTATTTACAGACGCTGCTGCCAGAGCAGGGAAAACTTGCCAGTCCGAATCTGTTTGCATATACCTTGGCGAACAGTTTTCTTGGTGAAGCAGCCCTTCGGTTTGGTCTGACCGGTCAGACTCTGGTGGTCAATCAGGACGATGAAGGTGGTCTTTCAGTGCTGCGCTACGCTCTCGAAGAGCTGACCTGGAGTGAACAGCATGCAGTTTTAACCGGAATCTGCGATTTAAGCCCGCCACAAGAGCTCTCCACAGGGGATGAGTGCCCAGGAAGTCTGTTCTTTCTGCTGGGGAAACAGCCTGCTGCTTCTCTCTCAAGCTATGGAGAACTGGAACTCTTGGGAGATGAAATATATTTTTCCGGTGCCAGGGTTGCTGATTTTCGATCACTGGTGGCAGAATGTTTGGTAGCAGGAGTATAGATCTTTGGCAGAGGAATCTTCTCTGTTTACCATAAAGGAGTCCTTATAAAATGAAGATGGAACTGATTTACCCCCGTTGGCCTAAGCTGGATCGGCAAACCGAATTTCACTTACCGCCACATGGCCCGGTGGTGTTTGCAGCGGCGTTGCCTGATGATGTTGAAATTAATTTTACTGACGAAAATTTGCAGACAATCGATTTTGATGCAACCTGTGACATCGTGGCGATTTCGACCATGCTCAGCTCTCAACTTCCCCGTGCCTTTGAGATTGCCCGTGAATTCCGGCAACGGGGTAATACTGTCATTTTTGGGGGCATTGCCACCATGTTGCATGCTGAAGAGGTGCAATTACATGCCGATTCTGTTTTTCTTGGTGAGGTTGAAGGCCGTATTGCTGAGGTTCTGGAAGACTTTAAACGTGGCGAATTGAAACCGGTCTATGACTACATGCAGAAACACCCCGATATTAATCTGGTTGGGACTGCCAAACGTGAGATTCTTGATCGTGAACTCTATAACTACCGTGGCGTGCAGATGCTTGATCTGGTGCATGCATCGCGGGGTTGTAAGTTTAACTGTTTCCCCTGCTGTACCGGCTTTCTTGGCGGAACGACTTTCCGCCCTCGGCCTATTGATAAGGTGATTGAGGAGATGGAAGCGATCCAGAATAATCGCATGTTTATTGTCGATAATTCTCTGGCTCAGGATCGTCAGTGGTTGCTTGATCTGTTTAAAGCGATGGAACCATTAAAGAAGAAGTGGGTTTCCCACCCTATTCTTGACGATGAAAAGGTGATTAAGGCGGCTGCCGATGCTGGTGCCTGGTACGTCTATCAAGCTGTTTTTGATACTTCAGATACGATTCGTAATCGGGTTAAGCGTTTCAAGGATCACGGCATCGGGGTGGAAGGGACGATTATTCTTGGGACTGACGATCAGAGCGAAGATGACATCAAGCGGTTGGTCGATTTTCTAATGGAAATTGATCTGGATGTTGCTGAGTTTACCATCCTGACCCCTTTTCCCAAGTCCCCGATTCGTCGACAGATGGAAAAAGATGGGCGGATTCTTTCCAATGATTGGCTGAAGTATACAGCAGATAAGGTAGTTTTTCAGCCCAAGCAGATGACCCCTGAGAAGCTGCAGGAACTCTACTATTATGCGTGGGATACTTTTAACTCTGACAGCGGTCACCAATTGAAGATGGGAGAACTATTCAAGAAAGTCATTCGTCGTGAGATGGATGATGGCACCTATCATCGTTATAATCCGCGTAAGAGTAGGGTCTTTAAAAAGGCCAACGCATGAGTCGGGTATTCTTTATCTCCAGCAATACGACGACAGATCCCTATCCGGTTTACCCACTGGGAATGGCGGTCGTCGCTGGAGCGGTAAAGATGGCAGGGCATCAGGTGCAACAGTATGACCCTTTAGCCCAAGGGGAATCTATGCCGCAGTTACTGCAGCAGATCAGAGAGTTTGCCCCCGATCTTCTGGCGATATCATTGCGCAACATAGATAATGTGGATTCTTTCAGTGGCGACGAAGGCTGGTATCTGCAGAAAATCAAAAATTTTATTGCTGAAATCCGTCAAGAGGTCCGAGCTCCTATTGTTGTTGGTGGCCCGGCATTGACGATCCTTCCAGAGGCAATCGCAGATTATCTGGAGGTTGATCACGCTATTATTGGTGAGGGAGAATTATCGCTACCGCAGTTAGTTGATGACCTCGCAGCAGGTAGAAAGGTTCCGCGATTGATTCAGCGAAACCAACCCCTCCCCGGAGATGAATTCAGCTCTCCTTTGTTTGATCAGGAGTTGGTCCGTTTTTACCTGCAACAAAGCGGTATGGTTAATCTGCAGACCAAACGGGGTTGTCCGCACCGCTGCAGCTATTGCTCTTATCCTCACCTTGAAGGATATAACTTTCGTTTCCGCAGCCCCCAGCTGGTGGTAGATGAACTGGAAAAAATGCAGCGCGAAAACGGTGTCGAGCGGGTCTTTTTTACCGATTCAGTATTTAACGATCCACAGAAACGTTATCTGCTCCTGGTTGAGGAGATGCTGCGCCGGAATCTGAAGATGCAATGGTCGGCTTTTTTCCGTCCGCAAGGATTGGCACGGGAAGAACTGGCTTTGATGAAACGGGCCGGTCTTTACGCTTTGGAGCTGGGGACAGACGCTGGATCGGATCAAACTCTGGCTGGACTCGATAAGCACCTGACGTTTACCGAAATTATCGAAGTCAATCAAGCTTGTCTGGATGAACAGCTTCCCGCTGCCCATTTTGTTATGTTTGGTGGCCCGGATGAAGATGATGCTTCGGTGGCTGAAGGGATGAAGAATATGGCGCAGCTCGGTCAGTCAGTTGTGTTTGCTTTTTCCGGGATTCGCATCCACCCCGATGCCCCCTTACATCAGCGGGCAATCGACGATGGGTTGGTCAGCGCTGATACCTCCTTATTGAAGCCGGTCTATTATTTTTCACCGCGACTGGATCGAAAGAAGATGGAGCAAACCATCGAAGCCGATTTTGCCGGAAAGAGAAATCGCATCTTTCCACCGTCCAAAGGGATGGAGCGTATGGCGGTGATGAAGGGGTTTGGTTTTTGTGGTTTGATGTGGGATCGACTGGTGCGCTTCCCGCGTCGAGAAGCGGTTGAAACGAGTACCCAGAGATGAATTCTCTAAACGATAAAAATATTTTGCTGCTTCATCCGCTCGGTTACAAGGTTGAGGCAGCAGCTCAGGATATCTCTCGCAAGGCGAATATCATGCCTCCACTGGGGCTGGCCAGTATCGCCGCGTATCTCGAACGGAAAGGTTTCCATTGTGATATTCTTGACGGCTACGCATACCCCGATGTTGATCAGCCGTTAAAACAGCTGTTACGTCAGCAGCGTCCGGTTTTGCTTGGTATCAGCTGTACCACGGCCAGCTTTCACGACTCTGTCCGTTTGGCGCAGTTAGCTAAAGTTGAGCTTCCGGACGTTAAGGTTGTTTTTGGTGGTTCACATGTCTCAGCGTTAAAAGAGAAAATTCTCGAATTCTCATCTGCGATTGATTATGCGGTTACTGGTGAGGGTGAGCAGGTGATGTTGGAGCTGGCGCAATTGGCTGGGGACGATCCAACTCAAATCGGCGGACTGGTCTGGCGTGCTGCTGACGGGAGCCTGGTCAATAATGGCTATCGGACTGATGCACTGGTTCTGGATGATCTTCCCTTCCCGGCTTATGAAAAGCTGGCAGGGTATCCCGCTGCTTATAAACTGCCAATATTTAACTATCCGACGGCTCCGAATAGCAGCTGTATTTCAAGTCGTGGCTGTCCATACAGCTGCAGTTACTGTGATCGCAGCGTTTTTCGCAGCACTTTCAGGTTCAATTCGGCAGAATATTTATACCAACACCTTAAATATCTAAAACAGAGATTTTCGATCCGCCATATTAATTTTTATGATGATCAATTTACCTTTCACCGTAATCGGGTGGAAGAGTTTTGCCACCTTATGATCAATCAACCTTTGGGAATGACATTTAATTGTGCGGTTCGGGCGGAGCATGTTGACCGTGAGTTGCTGCAACTGATGAAGGCAGCAGGTTGCTGGATGGTGAGTCTGGGAATTGAAAGCGGCGATGAAATGCTGCTCTCTCAGCATCGCCAGAATGTCAATCTTGACCGACTTGGCGAAACGATTCGCACAATTAAGTCCTGTGGTATTCGTACCAAAGGGCTGCTGATGATGGGATTGCCAGGGGAGAGCGAAGAATCGATCCGGCGGAGTATGGACTATGTCTTCTCGCTGCCGATTGATGATTTTAACCTGGCCAAGTTTACCCCCTTTCCGGGTTCGCCAATCTATGAAAAAATTCATCAACTTGGCATCTTTGATGAAGATTGGCCGAAGATGGATTGTATGCATTTTCAATTTGTTCCGCATGGAATGGATAAGGAGCGGTTGGAAAAATTATTTATCGAATTTTATAAAAGTCATTTTCGGCGCAACCGAGTGCTGTTTGGATATCTGACGATGCTCTGGAAATCTCCTGATAGTTGGCTGCGCTTTGCTGGGAGTGCCGGGCAATTTCTCCGCTTTGCTTTAAGTAATAAACGCTATGGCAGTTCCTGACGACAACATAAAAGTTTTTGTTGTCGTGCCGGTTTACAACCATGCTGAAACTTTGCGACGGGTGGTTGAAACGGTGCTTCAGCAGCATCCTCTGGTTTTGGTTGTGGATGATGGCAGTACCGATGGCGGTGCAGATACTTTGGCCGATCTTCCGGTTGAGCTGTTAAGTCATCCACAAAACCTGGGCAAAGGTGCAGCTCTGCGCTCCGCTGCTGAGTGGGGGATAGAGCAGGGTTTGACCCACATGATCAGCATTGATGCTGATGGTCAGCATGATCCGGAAGATCTGCCGCAATTTTTGATTGCCATCCATGAGAATCCCCAGGCGTTGATTGTAGGACATCGTGATTTTGCGCAGCAAAGTATCCCCGGCT
>JAZBPC010000075.1:0-42421 GCA_036351455.1 Desulfuromusa sp. | reverse complement strand
TGCCCCTTTGCACTTGATGTGGCGCCCCAGTCCTTCACGATCACGCCATTTGCCAGTATTATCGATAACAATCGCATTATTGATTCCATATTGAGTGTAATCAACCTCTTCGGGGGCATCGGCGTAAATAATGCGAATCATATTGCCGTTGGCGATAATGGCATTTTCTTCCGGATCAATCCTTATGGTTCCTTTAAAGTGTCCATGAACCGAATCGCGGCGGAGGAGGCTGGCCCGTTTTGTCAGGTCATCTTCACTCCCTTTGCGGACCACTGCTGCTCGCAGGCGCAGTTTGTTGCCGCCACCAGCTTGTTCGATCATAATTCTTGCCAGTAGCCGCCCAATGCGACCAAAACCATAAAGGACAACATCACGCGGTTCACTGAGCTGATGTCCTTTGCCGGTATTCAGGTCTTTCAACTGTTCAGCGACAAAAGCCTTGATGTCACCGCCGTTCTGTTCCTGAAAGCGAATCGCCAGTTTTCCAAGATCCACTTTGCCTGGAGCAAGATTCATCTCAGCCATAGCCTGAAGGATCGGATAGGTGTCGGTGACCCAAATTTCCCGACTGATAATTTGCCGGGCAAAACGATGCGCCCGCAGGACCTCAATGGTTGACTGGTTGACCAGGGCACGATCATAGACAGTACAGATCACCTCCCGATCGCGATAGAGTTTTCCGATCAAAGGTGTCATTGCTTCGGCAATTGTTTCGCGCTCTTTCCACTCTTTGAAATACTCGTCTGTTTTTTTGTCGACCATATCGAGCCAACCCTTTCGTTGTGAGTTCGTGTCAAGAATAAATTGTAGGATTTTACCTTTCCGTACCCTTCAAACCTGCGTATACTAATTTAACTCAATTGCTTTTGCAACACCCTTTCCGGGGATTGTTTGCTGACTTTTTATCTGGCAGTAACTGGACAATCATGGCACGGGTTGATAGAACTATTAGTAGTTATTTTTAGCAGGTTCAATTTGTCTTCATACCGAACTTTATCCGCAGTTTCCATGGAGGAATAAAAACAATGGGTGACGCAGTTAGTTACAAGGACTTGGGGTTAGTAAATTCGCGGGAAATCTTTCGTAAAGCAGTTGATGGTGGTTATGCTATTCCTGCTTATAATTTTAATAATCTGGAACAACTGCAGGCAATTATTAGCGCCTGTGCTGAAACCAGATCTCCTGTAATTCTGCAAATCAGTAAAGGTGCTCGGAGTTACGCCAACGAAACCATGCTCCGTTATATGGCTACGGGTGCGGTACAGATGGCAAAGGAACTGGGCGCTGATATCCCGATTGTTTTACATCTGGACCATGGTGATTCTTTTGAACTTTGCAAAAGCTGTATTGAGTCAGGATTTTCATCCGTCATGATTGATGGTTCGCACCTCCCTTATGATGAAAATGTTGCATTAACTCGGCAAGTGGTCGAATACGCCCATGCTCATGATGTTACCGTTGAGGGTGAACTTGGGGTCCTTGCCGGGATTGAGGATGATGTCGTTGCTGAAGAATCAACTTATACTCAGCCTGATGAAGTTGAAGATTTTGTTAAAAAAACTGGTGTAGACTCTCTTGCAATTTCTATCGGAACCAGTCACGGTGCTTACAAATTCAAACTTAAAGAAGGTGAGTCGGTTCCTCCTTTACGTTTTGATATTTTGGCAGAGTGTGAAAAGAGGATTCCTGGCTTTCCGATTGTCCTGCATGGAGCATCCAGTGTTATTCCCGAGTACGTTGCACTGATCAACCAATATGGTGGCAAGATGGATGGTGCTGTTGGAGTCCCGGAAGATCAATTGCGCAAAGCTGCGGCCAGCGCTGTATGCAAAATCAATATTGATTCAGATGGTCGTTTGGCGGTCACTGCCAAAGTACGTGAATTTCTGGCGAACAATCCGAGTGAGTTTGATCCTCGTAAGTATCTTGGTGCGGCCCGTACAGAATTGATCAGCTTGATAAAGCACAAAAACGAGGCTGTCCTTGGCAGTGCTGGGAAGGCCTGATTCTTTTGACCTGAAAACAGAGGAGCCGCTATCTTATGCTTTTTTAGGTAGCGGCTCTTTTTTAAATGACCACTCCTTCTGATATTCCCGGGATTTTAATATGACATACAATCCAGAGCTTTGGACTCGCTATGAGTTTGAGCATTCCCCTATCTACATTCGTTCTGATCACCCCTCCTGGTTTGTCCCCAACATCAAAGGGGAGGCACTACTGAGTTCTGGCGGAGAGGGGGAAATTTCCTCGCGCGACAAGTTTCTGTCGCGGTTACCTGACGCGCCTGCCGTTGAATATTGGGGTCGCCATGAACATTTGCAGCATGATCAATTGAAAGAGCTCTGGTTGCATATCACCAACCGCTGCAACCTGAGTTGTCATCACTGTCTGTTTACGTCAGGTCCAGCCTCGACTGAAGAGATGAGTGCTGAACTGGTTTTGAGTCGTGCCGAGGAAGCCGCAGATCTTGGTTGCCGTATTTTTGCCCTGACCGGTGGTGAGCCTTTTTTCCATCCTCAATTCTCGGAGATTCTTTCAGGCTTACTTGCATTCCCCGACTGCCATGTGGTGATTTTGACCAATGGCTTGTTGCTGGAGCAGAAACTGACTGATGATTTTGATTTGAGTCGGGTCCATTTACAGATCAGTGTCGATGGCTTGGACGATCGCCATGATGCTATTCGGGGGCAGGGGACTTTTGTCCAATTGCGAAAACAATTGCTGGCTTTGAAACAACGTGGGATTCCATTTACGTTGTCAATGTGCGTGGAACGCCGCAATCTCGAAGATATGGCCGCTCTGGTTGATTTTGCTGCAGAGGTTGGTGCGAGTAACCTTCACTATCTCTGGTATTTTATTCAGGGACGTGGCACAGACAGCGGCTTTGTTTCGCCGGAAGAGATTTTCCCCAGATTTGTGGCTGCAGTGGAGAGAGCTGAGCAAGCGGGTATTCAGATCGATAACCTCACCGCTTTGAAAACCCAGATCTTTGCACCAGCCGGGACACGCCACGATGGTAGCGGCAGTGGCTGGGAGTCGGCAGCAATCGGTCCCGACGGAAACCTTTACCCCTCGGCAGCGTTGGTTGCCAATCCAGATTTGGTAACGCCAATGCCCGGCAGCCTTGCGGAAGCCTGGAAGAACAGCCCGATCCTGGAGAAAATCCGCCGTGCCACAATTGCTACAGTCAAAGATCCGCTCCGTTATTTCACCGGGGGGGGAGACCTGGATCACTCCTGGATTCATGGCGGGCAATTTTCCGGAACTGATCCCTATCTCCCTCTCTACGAAAAAATCATGTTCTGGCTGATCCATCGGCAGGCTTCTCGACATCCTCAATCTGAATTGCCGGGGTTGCTTCTGAAGATGGGCGACATTCTCGAGAGCTGTGGCGCCCATGGCCATGTTGCCTTAACCCATGCCAATTGCCTTTTGGCTATAGCGGATAAGAACAGCCGTAGCGTGGTGAAAAATTATTATACCGCAGCAGCAACCGCTACCAAGGAAGACATCCTCAACCCGGTCTGCTATGTCGATGAAGACATTTCCCATATCCCGGAAGAATATCGTTTTCGAGGTTACGGCTGTGGTAGCCCGGTGTTGGATGCAGAAATAAAATCTGGTGAGACGGTTGTCGATCTTGGCAGTGGTCGAGGGGTAGAAATTTATATCTCAGCCCGTTTGGTCGGGAGAAAAGGGAAGAGTATCGGCGTTGATATGCTTGACCCTATGCTCGAAATTGCTGAACAGGGGGCGGTGGCGGTGCGCAATAACCTTGGTTATGACAACATCGAATTCCGCAAAGGTTATCTCGAAGAACTGCCACTGCAAAACGATACAGTAGACCTGGTTCTTTCCAACTGTGTGATGAATCTCTCTTCTGACAAAAGACAGGCCTTTGCCGAAATCTTCCGCGCGCTTAAACCCGGCGGGCGATTGGTGATCTCAGATGTCGTTTGTGAGGAAGAACCCGATGCAGCTATTCGTAACGATGCTGAACTCCAGGGAGAGTGTATTGCCGGGGCATTGCTGCAGAAAGATCTGGTTGGATTGCTCGAAGAAAGCGGATTTGTCGACATCAGACTCCTGAAACGATTTCCTTACCGGGTGGTGCGTGATCATCCTTTTTTCTCGTTGACGTTTGCCGCATGGAAACCGGGTGAAAGTGATCTCGTTCCGGTTATTTACCGTGGACCACTGGCACAATTGCCTCTCCCGGATGGGACCCTTCTGTTTCCCGGTCAGAAAGCTCTGATCGCCCAAAATTTGGCTGAGCATCTTGGTGAACATATATTTTTGCTGGACGCGGATGATGGCAGTGTTACAAATCTGGATCTCGCCGATGGCTGTGCCTGCGCGTTGCCACCGGAAACTGCTCCGTCACCATCACCACAAGGAGCAAAACATCGCTCCGGCTGTATGGTTTGTGGTGAGGGGTTGATTTATCCCGATAAAGAAGTAGAGATGGTTTGTCATTACTGTGGTCGACAGGGGAAGGCGAACGCCCACTGTCTAAATGACCACTTTGTCTGTGATCACTGTCACAGTGAAGATGCTTTGGATGTCATGGAGCATCTCTGTCAGGAATCGACTGAAACCGACATGTTGGAGCTTCTAGCTCGGCTTCGGAAGCATCCATCCATTCCCATTCATGGTCCGGAACATCATGCTTTAATGCCTGGAATTATCGTGGCTGCTTACCGGAACAGCGGCGGAAAGGTTGATAAAGATCTTATTGCGACTGCAATCCGCAGGGGAGGTCAAATTATTGGAGGCAGCTGTGCCTTTCTGGGGGTCTGTGGCGCAGCGACAGGTGTGGGTGTTGCCTTCAGCCTGATTTTAAAAGCGAACCCTGTCAAAGCTGAAGAACGGCAAATGGTTCAACAAATAACCCAGCAGGTGTTACAGGATATTTCTGCATTCAAAGCCGCCAGATGTTGTCAGCGTGATTGTTGGCTGGGGTTGAAAAAAGCTGCAGAGCTGTCGGAAAAGTATCTCCCCATAACATTACAAGCTGATGTTGTCATTGGTTGCCATCAACGCCATCAAAATAAAGAATGTATTGGCATGGATTGCCCGGTGCTGCAGGAACAGGCGGCTAAAAAGAAAACCAGTTCAACGGCGACGGGGGTGGAACTGCAAATGCTAGATCGGGGGGCAGAGCATTAAACTGAGGTTGAAGACTTTTCAAGTCTTCAACCTCAGGATTTTAAAATGTAAGCACCTGGTACCCTTCTTTGATGAAGTTTGAGATGTAGTCACCTACGTAAATAATATTGGCCCCTTTTTCTTTCAATGAAGAGGTAATCCCCATGTCATCGGCCACGAATTTACAATAGGCTGTATTGTTATTCTGGAGTATTTCGAATGTTTCGGGATGCTCCAACATTAACCGTTCGCTTTCACCGAATACGACGAACTGAACATCATCAACCCAACCGTGTTTTCTTGCATTTGTCCCGTAAATAATACCTGGCTGCAATTTTTCAAGGTCACCGGATGCTAGCCAAATGAGAACTTTTGCCATGATAAGCTCCTTTTGTTATGGATAGAATTTACTGTCTGCTTTTTAAAAATCTAGGTGTCTATTGACCTATTCCATAACTTTGAGCTTAGGATACCGTGTTTGTTGTAGTATTGTCATCTCATACGACAATTTTATATTTCCAGAAACCGATGTTTTTGTTTGGAAAAAACATCCCGTTGCTTCTGGATGTCTTGACCTTGATATTCCAACTGGCTAATATTTGTATATATTTTGTCATGATTTGTTTTGAAATCACAAATACAAACTTTAAGACATCTTTGACCCAACCTTGGAAACGAAAAAATCACACGGCAAGTGATTCATAAGGATATTCACAATGAAAAATCATGATGAGCTCCCCACTGAGCATAAAGACCCTTTAATTTCTTTTTTGCATAAGGCGATTAAAGTTGCGGTCCAGATATTAGCAATACTGATGGTATTAGTCATTTTTTGGGGAGTTGCTGATGTGATTCTTGTCCTCTATAATCGATTGGCTGCACCTCCGGTTATGCTCCTTGGCCTGTCTGATATCTTTAAAGTTTTTGCAGCATTTTTGGTTGTTCTCATTGCTATAGAGATCTACCAGAATATCGTCTTATATCTGCGGACTGATGTCATTCCCATAAAGCTCGTTGTTGCAACTGCTTTGATGGCAATTGCGCGTAAAGTCATCATTATAGATTTTGCCGAAGTCACTCCTGTATACATTTTTGCAACAGCATCCGTCGTTTTAGCCCTTGGTATTACTTATTATCTTTTAGGGAAGCACCATAAGGAAGAATTATGATCGAGACCATTAACAGCTTTATAAAAAGAGAATCCTCTGCGGGGATTCTCCTGGTTTTTGTTACTATTATCGCCTTGGTTTTAAAAAATAGTGGTCTGTCTGAGTTCTACAGTAGCTTTCTGCACACACATGTTGAAGTTCGCTTTGGTGGCTTACAAATAGCCAAACCTTTATTGCTTTGGGTTAATGATGGTCTGATGGCGGTCTTTTTCTTTCTTATCGGCTTGGAGGTCAAAAGGGAAGTGTTGGAAGGCCATCTCTCTTCTCTCAGTCAGGTTGTTCTCCCAGGGGTAGCTGCTATTGGTGGGATGGTTGTCCCGGCTTTGGTTTTTATTGCTTTTAATCAGGGCGAGTCTTTTGCCATGAAAGGTTGGGCCATACCAACCGCCACAGATATCGCCTTTGCCCTGGGCGTTTTGTCCTTACTGGGAACGCGGGTTCCCCTCTCTCTTAAGGTGTTTTTGTTGGCGCTGGCTATCATCGATGATCTAGGCGCCATTGTTATCATCGCTCTTTTTTACACAAGTAACCTATCGACTTTATCAATTATCATTGCCTCTATTGCGCTGACAATTTTGTTTGTTATGAATAGATTCTGTGTTGCCCTTAAGGCAGCCTATATTCTGGTCGGTATTGTGTTATGGGTCAGTGTCTTGAAATCAGGCGTTCATGCAACACTGGCAGGGGTTGCGCTGGCATTTATGATCCCCTTGAACTGCACAACCAGAGATGGCAAAACCTGCTCAATGAGCAAAGAAATGGAACATGATCTGCACTACTGGGTGGCGTTTATGATTTTACCCCTTTTTGCGTTTGTGAATGCCGGGGTTGACTTGAGGGGAATTTCGTTGGCAGAAATGTTCAATCCTGTTCCCATGGGGATTATGCTTGGGTTGTTCCTGGGTAAGCAGTTGGGGGTTTTTGGTTTTAGTTGGCTGGTGATCAAATCAGGTTTCGCCAGTCTGCCAACAGACAGCAATTGGAAGCAACTCTATGGTGTCTCTATTCTTACGGGAATCGGGTTTACCATGAGTTTATTTGTCGATAGCCTGGCCTATGATGATACACAAGTTTACCATTATGCCGACAAATTGGCCGTTCTTATTGGCTCGTTTGTCTCTGGACTGGTGGGCTATCTGGTGTTGAGGATGTCCAAGTAGCCCTGTTCTCTGCTTTCTCCCGGGGCGGTTTAGTCCGCGGTAAAAGTGATATCACCGTAGCTGGCGCTTACGAATCCTTTTGAATTGTCGCTATCGGTCATTATGGCAACAGCATCAATCTCTTTTATCTCTTCACCAAATAGGACTTTTAGATCTTCGTAAACGTTGCGTTTTTCTTGATACCAGGCCCCTATTTTGTCATCAGAAGACCGAATGGCCATGAGCATTGCATTTTTCCCGGCAAATGCGTTTGGCCAGGTCGCACCTTTCTTCTCTGTTGAAGACCAGACATAATTGATCGCTTTGGTTTTCCAGAATGCCAGCCCACCTTTTACCACAATGTAGATTCGTGCTGCATAGTCATCGCCACTTTTGGTTCTTTCAGCCAAAGGGGGGTGAGCTTTTTCAACTTTCCACTGCCAATTGATGTAAGGATGAGTTGTCAGGTTGATCTTAACCTCTTTGAACAGTCCGGAAGCAGATGCTTCTGCTTCAGCATGAAGCACCACCCGATCTCCTTGCTTGAGCAACTGGTACTGGGTTTGATTGACAAATTCTTTTTCTTTCCACCCTTCAAGGTTGTTTGCGGAGAAAAGACCTACCTGGATGGCCGGTGGAAGATTTTTCTGTGCCGCGTTGGCCTGTACGGGAGTAAAGAGGAATAAGGGGAGCAGCAAGAAAGGAAGGCCAAGTGTTGCTGTCTTTTTCAGGGCGGAAATTATTCTCATGAAATGCTCCCTTCTTCAGCGGTTGAAAGTGTAATTGATTAGACACTAACCCTGTTTGTGTCGGTAGAGACGCCTCAATGTTGCCGTTGGAACACCAACCAGAAAGCCAGCAATCATAAGCTGATTGACGATGGTTGTGCGAAAGATTCCCAGATTCTGCCAGCGTCGTGCAGATGTAATCGCCGTTTCTGCAAGAGTGACAATATTACCACGACGACGAAGACGGCGAACAAGCTCAAAATCTTCCATGATCGGGATTGTAGAAAATCCCCCCATTTCTTCAAATATGCGCTTTTCCATGAACAGTCCCTGGTCACCATAGGGCCATTTTAAAATGGCAGAGCGAAAATTTGTCCCCCATTCGACAATACGCATTCCCAGACTGGATGCGTTTGTCTTAAAGCGAAATGCTCCGGCTACTGTGCGGGGATTTTTCAGGGCAGAGAAGACTAGTTCGCTAAAATTGTGGGGGAGGAGAGTGTCGGCATGGAGAAAAAGCAAATATCTCCCTGTGCTGTGCTTGACCCCCTCATTGAGCTGATTTGCTCTTCCGGTTGTGACGGTGAGGAGCTTTGCTCCGTAGCTGGTGGCAATATCATCGGTGCCATCCTGACTGTCAGCATCAGCAAGAATGATTTCAATATTGTCAGACTGTTGCAATCTTTCGAGCGTGGTTCCTAATACCCTTGCTTCATTCAGGGTTGGAATGACCACGGAGAGCAGAGGTTTAACGGAGAAAAAATCGTTGAAATAGGGGTGAGCCTTTAAGTTTTCCAGGTCTTCCGGTCGGTCGATATCACTTAATTCGGGTAGCTCTGCGACCTGGAGGCCGAGATAGGCGCATTTCGTTCGCGTCTGTTGGTAAACGCGATCAGTTCCCCAGTCAATATTGGCGAACAACTCGGGATGAAGAGATTTCATCCCGATCAGGTAATACCCACCATCGACAGCCGGACCAATGACAATATCATGGTCTTTTAGATTTGCATAAGCTTGATGGATAATAGCGGGAGTTAGTCTGGGAATGTCAGTGCCAAAACCGATGGCGCAACCGGGGGTATGGGCAAGAGAGGATTTGAACGCAGCTTGCATCCGCTGCCCAAGGTCACCTGCTGGTTGTAACCTGTATTCCAGATCATCACCAAGCCAGGCACGAAAATCCTCTAACAGGCCCCCAGTGTAGTGTATGGCAATAGTATAGCCGTTCTCAATACAGCTTGTCCGGCTAACGCTTAAAGTATGTTCAGCCAGCCATCGGTGCAATTCTGCTGCATTTTCAGCTCCCAAGGCAGGGATAAGTCGAGTTTTTGCTTTCCCAGAAACTGGGTATTTACTGAAAATCAATAGTCTGCAGGTTGAACCTAGGGGCATAATGCTGGGGGCTGTCCGAGAATAAGGGGCGAAGCTAAAACCCGGAAATTTGCGATTAGATTTTGGCACCTTTTCAGCCCCTAGCCATAGCTAAGGGCTGAAAAGGTGCTGAAATATGAGCCAAACAGCTGGGTTTGCAGCCGGTCATTCATTCTTGGACAGTCTCCTGGCTTTTTAAGGGGCAGCAAAATTGATCTTTTGAGTGAACGATTTATCCTCACGTTTCAAGGTCAACTCGATTGTGTCATCAGCGGTTTTTTGCTGTAGCTCATAAATCAGATCAAAGGGCTCTATTAATGACTGCGTATCTATTTGCGTCAGGATATCCCCTTCCTGCAGCCCTTGTTTCTCAGCGATTGATCCAGCTATCACTTTTTTTATCAGCAGACCACTCGTCACTTTATCCAGCATGACGCCTAATTTAACTCCAGGGTTTGGTAGATCCTCATATTCGGTAAAGGTGAGGAAATGGTAGGGGAGCATCGGATAGTTTGGCTTGACAACGTTCATCAGCCGATCTTGCTTGTCCGCTGGTATGTCTAGTTCTTCTGAGCCAATCAGGAGATAGCTGACGGGAACGCGGCGAAACATCCGGCGGGGAATACCAAATCCGTAGCGTACGTGGTTCCCTCCGGCGATGACGAGAACCTGTCGCTCTTTACCCTGATCTTTGAGGTAATCAGCCAGATTTTCTGCCATGGTTTCATCCCATAAGGTTTGCACACGCTGAAAGCCCTCCAGCATGTTTTGTCCCATTTTATGGTCACTGAAAATAGCTTGAACCATTGCTTCCTGGTAAGGGTCGCTATGAGTCATATCGGGAAGTTGTTGTTGTTCTGCAATTGTGAGATCAGTCAAAGGAGTTCTGGCCACTTTCTGTTTGAGACTGCTTTCCGCATTTAGGGCGAGGATGGGAATATTATGATCTCGACAATAGTTGAGCAACGGACGATAGAAAGCGAAATTCATCCTCCAGTTGTGGTACCAATCTACTTTCTGTAGAAATTCTTTTTCTGTCAACTCACCACCCGTCCAAAGGTCTAGAACCGCTTGCTGCGATGGGGTGAACATTTCCATAGCCAGGGTTATATTTCCTGGATTATGTTGCTGCAGAGCCTGCAGAATCTGTTCCTGCAAGCGATGAGAAGCTGGATTATCGTGGGTCTCACCGACAAAGACAACCTGCATGCGGGTGACTTGATCAAGCATGACACTCGGATTAACAAAAATTCCCGTTGCAAGGTGAAGAATATCTCCAATCACGGGATCACGGTCAGGGGGGTAGGGGAGTTCAGGATCACCCAGATATTGAGTTGTTGGCTGGCAACCGAATAATGAAGTCATAAGCACCAACAGAGAAATTAAAAGGCTAATTTTCATTATTTGACCCTTAATAAATATTTTTGGTATAAAAAATTTCGGTCATTTCCTGTTCAAGAATCCTTTTCACATGATCACGTTCCTCTTCAGGCAGATCATCATAGGTTGTTGCAAAGAGGTATTGATTTAAATCGAAATCCTTGAGCAACATTTTTGTGTGAAACAGATTTTCCTGATAGATATTAATATCGACACACTGGTAAAGATCACGAATTTCCTTACGGATATATTGTTGAATGCTATGAATTCGGTGATCAATATAATGCTTACGTCCTTTGGTATCCCGGGTAAAGCCACGTACTTTGTAATCCATCAGGACAATATCAGATTCAAACGACGAAATCAGATGGTTAAGTGCTTTGAGTGGACTGATTCTACCACAGGTAGAAACATCGATATCAACCCTGAATGTTGAGATGCCGGATTTCGAATCGGTTTCTGGATAGGTGTGGATACAGAGATGACTTTTGTCCAAATGGGCGACAACTAAATCGGGTTTTGGCTCAATCGGTTCTTCGGCTATCAGGATGGTGACCGATGCTCCCATCGGATCGTAATCCTGGCTGGAAATATTGAGAATATTTGCTCCGATAATATCGGAAACTTCGGTTAGAATCTGAGTCAGCCGCTCGGCATTGTACTCTTCGTCGATATATTCCAGATACTCTTTGCGCGCCTGGGGGCGTTTGGCATAGCAGATATCATAAATATTGAAAGAGAGGCTTTTGGTCAGGTTATTGAACCCGCGCAATTTGATTTTTGGTCTACGCTTGGGGCGGGTGATTTTTTTTGCACACATCGGCATAATCCTGAAAAAGCACCGGATATGTTGATCCGGTGCTGCAATTGAACGTTGATATATTCCAGGGACAGTTTTTTCTACACAGCTTTTTTCTTCTCCCTGTCATCCATAACCTTGTATGCACAGAGAGAACCACACATTGTACACGCACCATGAGATTCATCAACCCCCGATTCGTCGCGCCAACGTTTTGCTTTTTCCGGATCAATGGAAACTGAGTATTGACCCTCCCAATCGAGGTTTTTACGATACACAGCCATGGCATTATCTTTTTCCATCGCTCCGGGAATCCCTTTGACGATATCAGCTGCATGTGCCGCAATTCGTACTGCCATAACACCCTCATGGACATCCTCAATGGTCGGTAGGCGTAAATGTTCACTGGGGGTGACGTAGCAGAGGAAGTCAGCCCCGGCCGATGCGGCAACAGTTCCACCGATGGCTGAGGTTATATGATCATAACCTGGAGCGATGTCAGTGACCAGCGGTCCGAGGACATAGAAAGGTGCTCCGTGGCAAAGACGTTTCTGCAATTTGATGTTGGCCTCAATCTGATTGAGGGCCATGTGCCCGGGACCTTCAATCATGACCTGAATACCTGCATTCTGAGCACGTTGGGTTAATTCACCAAGGATAATCAGTTCTTGAATCTGGGCCCGGTCGGTCGCATCGGCCAGACAGCCAGGACGGAAACCGTCACCGAGGGAGAGGACGGCATCGTAGGGGCGTACCAGTTCCAAAAGACGATCGTAGTACTCAAAAAGGGGATTTTCTGCCTTATTATAATCCATCCACCCAACGGTAAAGGAGCCACCACGAGAGACGACTTCCATAAGTCTCCCTTCACTATCCATTCGGGCAACAGTTTCACGGGTGACACCACAGTGTACCGTGATAAAATCAACACCGTCATCCAGATGCTTTTTGACCCCGGCAAAGATATCTTCCACGGTCATATCAACAATTGGTTTGCCTTGTTTTATCACGGCATCGCAAGCAGCCTGATAGAGAGGAACACTGCCGATGCAGAGATCTGTTTCAGCAATGATAGCAGCACGAATTTCATCAATCGGCCCTCCGGTTGACAAGTCCATCAGTGCGTCAGCTCCAGCGGCGGCGGCAACTTTGGCTTTTTCGAGCTCTTTATCTATGCTGGTGTCATCCTGACTGGTGCCCAGGTTGGCATTGGTTTTTGTGCGTAGCCCTTCTCCGACAGCCAAGGGTCGGCCATTCGTGTGTTTGTTATTGCGACAAACAACGGCGGTCCCCGCAGCAATTTTTTGACGAAGAATTTCCGGATCGATATTTTCAGCAGCGGCAGCTTGGCGCACCAAGTCGCTGATCTGTCCCTGACGGGCCATTTCCAGTTGGGTCATGAAGAGATACCTCAAACAGTGAGAAGCAGTGCCTGTCACATCAATACCGAGGGCACTGCAGTTGAAAGATATAGGATTATTCGGGTGGCGGGTAGTCTAATCTATAGAGGCCTGTTCATGCAAGAGTTGCATTGCGGCCTGGATGTGATTTACCGGACCATGTCCTTGACCAAGCTGTTCGGAATTCTCAATCGCCAGAGAGACAAAACGCTTCCCCCTTTCTACTGCATGTTTCAGCGGGTATCCTTGAGCAAGAAATGTTGCTATCGCAGATGAGAGGGTGCAGCCGGTACCGTGGGTATTGATGGTATCAAAGCGTTGGTTGGTCAGTTGATGTTCCTCATCTCCCAGAAGGAGAATATCTGTGGCGTCACCACTTAGGTGGCCACCTTTAATCAAGACATTGCGTGCTCCTAATTCCTGCAAGGTCCGCCCTGCCTCCACCATCTCTTCAATGGTGCGAGGTTCGATTCCGGTCATCACTTCGACTTCCGGTAAGTTAGGAGTCAACAGGTAGGATTGTGGTAATAACCGAGAGATAAGACTGTCATGAGCTTCTTTGTCGAGCAATGACTCACCGCCTTTAGCAACCATGACAGGATCAACAACAGCCAACAGGGAACGTTCTTCGATAATCCGGGCAACTCGGGAGACAATTCCCCCCCAGCTTAACATTCCGGTTTTTACCGTATCTGTTCCGATGTCATCAAGAACCGTTTCAAGCTGTTTGACGACGAAATCGGTATGGACCATATAGGTATCGTTAACACCAAGGGTGTTTTGGGCCGTGAGGGCTGTCAGGACGCTGCTTGCATAGCTGCCGAGCAGGGTGATAGTTTTGATGTCCGCCTGAATGCCGGCACCACCGCTTGAATCTGATCCGGCAATAGTTAGGACTCTACCATTGGGGGCGGGTTTGTTGCGGTTGAATAATAACGAATATTCTTTGGCTGCACGGGCAGGATCGGCATCGGCCATAATCCCTGAAATAACGGCAACGGCATCGGCTCCGGAGGATAATGCCGCAAAGGCTCTTTCAGGCGTGATACCGCCGATAGCAACCACCGGGATACGCACTGCTTTGCGAATATTACTGAGAGTGCTCAGTCCAACCACGCTGGTGTCTTCTTTGCTGCCCGTCGGAAAGATACTGCCGATAGCAATATAGTCTGCACCATGTGCTTCAGCTTTGAGGGCCTCATCAACATTATGGGTGGAAACACCAATGATTTTTCTATGGCTGAGGATCTGTCGAGCTCTGGCAATAGACATATCATTTTGTCCGAGGTGAACACCATCAGCGTCGATTTCATGAGCCAGTTCGGGGAGATCGTTAATGATCAGTTTGGCTTCGTATTTGTGACAGAGGTTTTTCAGCTTTTCTGCCATCTCACGCCGCTCATCCGGACGGATATTTTTTGCACGGTATTGAATGATTTTTGCTCCACCTGTCAGAGCTGCTTCCACTTTTGTCAGCAGTTTCCCATCCAGGTTGTCATCCGTAATCAGGTAAAGACCGGAAAGCATCAGCGATCCCCTTTAATATGAGTATATAAGAAGCTTTTGTTGCCAGCTGTTTTGTGTATAAATTAGTACAAATACGATTCTGAAGGTTTTAGAATGAAAATTCCACAATTAGTTGGGGATCATATCAGCATCAAATCTTGGTGTCAACTAATCTTTAGCTTTATAGCTTCTTTACAGAATTATCTCAGGAGTATATCTATAGGAGGTAGATAATATGAGTTGTTCCTGTTGTCAGAAAGTGAGAATTCAGTGATGAACTATGCTCCACGGCCAACCTGGGCTGAAATTGATTTATCTGCCTTACGTCATAATTTACTGCAGGCAAGCAATTTGTGCTCAGCTGGACAACGTATTTTAGCGGTCGTTAAGGCCGATGCTTACGGCCATGGAGCTGTTGCAGTGTCCAGAGGGTTGCAATCTTTTGGAATTAAAGATTTTGCTGTGGCAACACTGGAGGAAGCTCTGGAACTTCGTTTTGCTGGTATAGCCGATAACTTATTGGTTCTGGGGAGTTGTTTCCCCGGTCAGGAAGCTGCTTTTCTGGAACATAATTTGATGCCAACTGTGCTTGATCCCGAAACTGCTTTGCGTCTGAATAAAGTTGCGGTAACGCGACAGCAGAAACTCAAAGTCCACTTGAAGGTTGATAGCGGTATGGGTCGGGTTGGTTTTTTGCCGACACAGTTGAAAAATTTTCTACCGCAGCTGCGCGAGTTGAAAGGGCTGGTTATTGAGGGTTTTATGTCGCATTTGGCCTGTGCAGACGAGTTGAGCTCTGGGGTAACAGGAGTGCAGCAAGATCAATTCCGGATGATGTTGCAAATGGTTCGCGAAGCCGGTATTCAACCTCGGGAGGTGCACTTGAATAATAGTGCCGGATTGAGTGGGTGGGATTGTCCTGAATGTACCCTGTCTCGTCCCGGGATTATGCTCTATGGTGGCTTTCCCGGCCCTGACTTTTCGTCCAAGCTGGATCTACGGCCAGTTATGCACCTACGTAGCTGTGTCGCCCAGTTGAGGCAGGTGCCGGTCGGGAGTGGGATTTCATATGGGCATTGTTATCATGCTCACGATGATATGAGGGTTGCTGTGTTGCCAATTGGTTATGCTGATGGTTACAACCGTCTTTTTAGTAATTGTGGCCAGGGGATTTTGCACGGGCAAAAAATCCCGGTGATAGGTCGAGTCTGTATGGACTGGATTATGTTGGACGTCAGCCATGTGTCTACAGTTGATGTTGGCGATTGTGTCACCTTGCTCGGTTCTGCTGATGGTTTATCTATAACCGGAGATGATTGGGCCGAACAGCTGGAGACAATTTCCTATGAAGTTTTTTGTCGTATTGGGAGCCGTGTTCCACGACGATATCTGTCGGTATCGTAGCTGAAAGCGGTTGTCAGCAGAATTGAATCATGCTAAAAACCTCACAAAAATTGGTTGCTCACTAGGCTTAAATCTCTCTTCATTTTTAAACATTTAAATACCGTACCATATAGATATGTTAAAATTCCCCGGACAGGATCAGAAGATTGCTGTCCAACCACAATTTTGTATCTTTAGTTCATGATTTGTATTCGAAGAAAGGAAGTTCCATGGCTGCTATCAAGCGCGCACTGATTTCGGTGTCGGATAAAGCTGGAGTTATTGATCTGGCTCGAGAATTAAACAGTTTCGGAGTGGAGTTGCTGTCAACAGGAGGGACTGCAAAAATGATTCGGGATGCAGGAATTCCAGTGATGGATGTTTCTGACTATACCGGATTTCCAGAGATGATGGATGGACGGGTGAAAACTTTGCATCCCAAAGTTCATGGTGCTTTGCTCGGGTTGCGGGATAACCCTGAGCATGTCGATGCCATGGCAAAGCATGATATTGAAGCGATTGATATGGTGGTGGTGAACCTCTATCCCTTTGAGGCAACAGTGGCAAAAGCAGGCTGTAGCCTCGAAGATGCTATCGAAAATATTGACATTGGTGGACCAACAATGCTGCGGAGTGCTGCCAAAAATAACAAATTTGTGACTGTTCTGGTTGATCCGGCTGATTATGAGACCGTTATTGCGGAAATGAAGCAGAATAGTGGCGAAGTATCTGCTGCAACGAACTTTAAACTGGGGGTTAAGGTTTATCAGCATACGGCAGCTTATGATGGTGCTATTTCCAATTGGCTGGGTCAACGGACCAGCGAAGACGCTGCCGATTTTGCCCCAACTCTGACCCTGCAATTTCAAAAATCACAGGGGATGCGCTATGGTGAAAACCCCCATCAGAAAGCGGCTTTTTACGTAGAGAAAAATATTACGGAAGCTTCTATTGCCACAGCAAAACAGCTGCAAGGGAAAGAGTTGTCCTATAACAATATTGGCGATACCGATGCCGCTCTTGAGTGCATCAAGCAATTCAATGAGGCCCCGGCTTGTGTCATTGTCAAGCATGCCAACCCCTGTGGAGTGGCGACCGGTGCTAATCTTTTGGACGCTTATCAGCGGGCTTTTTCAACCGACCCGGAATCTGCATTTGGTGGGATTATCGCTTTCAATCAGGAACTGGATGCCGAAACAGCTCAGGCAATTGTTGATCAACAGTTTGTTGAAGTGATTATAGCGCCAAGGGTTGCTGCAACGGTTGCTGATATTATTGCCACGAAAAAGAACGTGCGCCTGCTCGAATGTGGCGAGTGGCCGGCTGAGCCTAGCCAACGACTGGACTTCAAGCGAGTTAATGGTGGTTTGCTGGTGCAGGAAGCTGATTTGCTGCTTAGCGCCGATCTGCAGGTTGTGACCAAGCGGGCGCCGACGGATAAAGAACGTCAGGATCTCAATTTTGCCTGGCGAGTGGCAAAATTTGTCAAGTCAAATGCCATTGTCTATTGTAAAGATGGCATGACCATTGGTGTTGGGGCCGGGCAGATGAGTCGGGTCAATTCAGCCCGAATCGCTGCGATCAAGGCCGAACATGCTGGGTTAGATGTCTCTGGAGCAGCTATGGCCTCTGACGCCTTTTTCCCCTTCCGTGATGGTATCGATAATGCTGCTTCCGTTGGCATCACTGCTGTTATCCAGCCGGGTGGGTCGATTCGTGATAAAGAGGTGATTGCCGCTGCTGATGAACATAATATTGCGATGTTGTTTACCGGGATGCGTCATTTCCGTCATTGATGGCGTCGCAAAAAAAAGGCCAACCTTCAGCGGTGCAGCATTAATTTCAGGATCTTGACATAACCTGTGCATGTCTTCGTCCCTGAAAAAATACGACGCCTTTAAGGTCAAATTTTTTGCATAGCCAATAGAACAAGATTCAAATGAAAGGGGTATAAATAATAATGAAAATTCTGGTTGTCGGCGGAGGTGGTCGTGAGCATACTCTGGTCTGGAAGATTGCCCAATCACCATTGGTGAAACAGATCTATTGTGCCCCTGGAAACCCTGGGATTGCTGAGCTGGCCGAATGTGTCCATATCGGTGCTGATGAAATTGAGACTTTGCGTGATTTCGCTCTGGCAGAACAGATCGATCTGACTGTCGTTGGCCCAGAGGTACCGCTGACGATGGGAATTGTCGATATCTTCCAGGCTGCTGGCTTGGAGATTTTTGGGCCGAACAAGGCCGCTGCTCAGATCGAGGGCAGCAAAGGTTTTTCCAAAGATCTTATGGCTCGCTATGACATCCCGACTGCTGAATACAAGAGCTTTACTGATCACGCTGATGCTGTCGCTTATATTCAGGAAAAAGGGGCTCCGATTGTTGTCAAGGCCGATGGCCTTGCGGCAGGAAAGGGTGTTGTTGTTGCTATGACAGCAGAGCAGGCGATCGCCGCTGTTGATGATATCATGCTTGACCAGGTTTTTGGTGCGGCTGGAGCCAGCGTTGTTATTGAAGAGTTCATGGATGGTGAAGAGGCTTCATTTTTTGCTTTTACCGATGGCAAGAACATTCTTCCACTTGCTTCGTCACAGGATCACAAACGGGTCAATGATAATGATGAAGGTCCCAATACCGGTGGAATGGGGGCGTATTCCCCGGCTCCGGTAGTGACAGATGATCTTTATTCAGTGATTGTTGAGACCATCGTTAAACCAACCATTCAAGGTATGGCACAGGATGGCTGTCCCTACAGCGGTATTCTTTATGTTGGGCTGATGATTAAGAATGGGAATCCCCGTGTGGTTGAGTATAATGCCCGTTTTGGCGATCCTGAAGCGCAACCTTTATTGATGCGAATGAAATCAGATATTGTCCCTGTATTGCAGGCTTGTGCGCGTGGGGAACTGAAGCAGGATACTATTGATTGGCATGACAAAGCTGCTGTTTGTGTGGTGATGGCCAGTGGGGGCTATCCGGCGGCATACGAAAAGGATTTGCCCATTACCGGTTTGGGTGAAGCTGCTGAAATAGAAGATCTGATGGTATTCCATGCTGGAACAGCGTTGAAAGATGGACAAATAGTCAACCAAGGGGGGCGGGTGCTCGGAGTCACTGGGCTGGGAGACACTGTCAGGGAAGCTATTGAGAAAGCTTATGCGGGAGTCCAGTTGATTCAGTGGGACAAGGTTCATTTTCGTCATGATATTGGTGCCAGAGCGTTGAATAGATAATTTTAGAGAGGGTTAGCAAATGAGTGAAAAATCACCTGTTGTTGGCATATTGATGGGTAGCGATAGCGACTATGAAATAATGGTCGAAGCCGCCAAAGTGTTGAAGCAGTTTGAAATTCCTTTTGAGATGATTGTTTCCAGTGCCCACCGCACTCCTGAACGGACGATGCAATATGTCCGCGGTGCTCGTGATAAGGGGATTAAGGTGCTGATTGCCGGGGCGGGTGCTGCGGCCCATTTAGCTGGAGTTGTCGCTGCAGAGACGGTCTTGCCTGTGATTGCAGTGCCGATTGATGCAACATCGATGCGCGGCCTTGATGCCCTGCTGGCAATGGTACAGATGCCAGCCGGAATTCCCGTTGCCACTATGGCGATTGGTTTAGCCGGGTCACGCAATGCCGGTATCTTTGCTGCCAGAATGTTGGCGACTGGAGATCCTGAACTAGAGAAGAAACTGCTGCAATTCAAGCAAGATATGGCTGCCGGGGTGGTTAAAAAATCGGCTCTGGTACAGAAGAAGATGGAAGAAGATGGACTGATTTAGTCATCTATAAACTGTATATTGTATACAGTTTTCGATTGACAGCTGCGATATGTTTGATTTAATTTGCTATCGGTTTCTTAACATAAAAATCAAAGGGAGGAATTACAGATGAAAAAGTTGATCGTACTTCTGGCTATCGTTGCTTTTGTTGGAACAGCATTTACTGCCATTGCTTCTGACAAGGGTCCTGCTTCGATCACAATGGACAAAGCAAAGATGGGTTCTGTCACATTTGATCACGCAAAACATCAAGCTGCTGCTGATTGTGTAGCCTGTCACCACACCGGAACTTATGAGACTTGTGATAGCTGTCATGGCGATGCTGATGACGGTGCAAAGGTCAAGTACAAGACTGCAATCCACAACAATTGCAAGGACTGTCACAAAGAAATGAAAAAAGGTCCTACCAAGTGTAAAGAGTGTCACGTTAAGTAATTTCTTTACACCAGTAAGCCTATTGAAAAAACCGACCTGATTAGCTCAGGTCGGTTTTTTCTGTTTTTGGAGGGTATTTTGTGGGATGGATGAAACTTTAGATCGTTTGCCAATTGGTAATTTGCAGATATTGCAAGCAGAAAATGGATACCGTTATTCATTGGATCCGGTTGTGCTGGCGCGATTTGTCAAAAAGGCTAAGAAAGACCGGGTTGTCGACCTGGGAACAGGTTGTGGTATTTTGCCATTACTGCTCGCTAGGCTTAGTGATGCTAGGGAGTTTATCGGGATTGAGATACAGCGCGATCTGGCCAAGCGTGCCAAACGCAACGTTGTTCTCAATGATCTGCAGGGGCGCATCCGCATTTTACATGAAGATATCAGGAATATCAGAAATCTCCTTCCGGCAGCCCAGGTTGATCTGGTTGTCACTAATCCCCCTTATCGACACCCTGATTCTGGCAGGATTGCTCCAAACGATGAACGGGCAATTGCACGACATGAGCTATCAGGAGGATTAACTGACTTTATAGCTGCTGCAAGCTGGTTGTTGAAAAACAATGGACACTTTGCTGTGATTTATCTGGCAGAACGTTTGCCCGAGTTGATGTCTGAAATGATGATAGCGGGGCTTCAACCGAAACGACTGCGAATGGTCCATCCTCGTGAGGGTAAGGTGGCGAAGATGGTTCTAGTGGAGGGCCGTAAGGGGGGGCGTCCCGGATTGCGAGTTGAGGCCCCCCTCTATATTTATAACGGTAGTGAAGGTGACCGGAATTACTCAGCAGATATTTTGCAGATGTATGAGGCTGAGCGTGGTGGTGATCCTGATCTTGATTAATTCCCCCGCTCTTTGTCGAGTTGTTTCTGTCGGGTAAAGAGGTTCCTTAGTTCCTGTTTTAACTCCACACTATCAACCTGGGATAATTTTTCTTCAATCGAGTCCTTTTCCTTTTCAGTCAACTCGATTTTTGTCCAGGGCGGTGGTTCAGACGTATTTTTTGTTTTTCGAGGGTGATAAGTTTCTGGGTTACGCGTTTGCCGTAGGTAGATATCGGTGATCCCGGCATTTGGAATCTTGGCAGCGATTTTTTCAAGAATCTGTGGTTTCATCATCTGTAATTGTTGCATCCAGACAGGATGGTCAACCTGGACTTCCAGCACTCCTTTCCTCAATTTGAATGGTCGGGCACGTGCGGCAATCTGTTCGCCGACAAGCTGGTCCCAAACCAGCCAGGCTTGATGCCGGTTAAGCTGCTCCCCCATTCCAGGCTGGCTGAGAATTTGCTTTAAAAGTGAGCTGACCCGCTCGGCATGCTTCATGGGCGGTCGATCGCTGCGGCTCATTCTAAGCCCTTTCTGCGAGCCCTTCCTCCAAGTATTTGCCCGGCAACGGCACATCCGAGAGTGAGGGGGATCCAGTACCAGTTGAAGCCTAGACAGACTCTCAAAACAATAATAAACGGAATTGATGCGTGCACAAGAACAAACCACCGAAGTGAAAATTTACGACTGGATTCGCGAAAATAGCCAAGGGGTAGGTTGCTACCGAAAGAAAAAAGGATAAGGATGGCAAGTGGTAGGGGATGCGCTGGGAGCAAAATTTATTTCCTTTGGATTGGAATATATTCTGAAAAGTGGAGCTACTTTACTCTCTGCAGTGGATGGCTGTCAATTTCCCTGTTAGGTGAATTGGACTTGCATGGCAATTATAAACGTGCCATTATGCGCGGCTGGACTCTTGGGTTAGGAAACTGTCGAGTGATTGGTGAAGAAGATTGTGTTGCAATTTTTCATTCGATTCATCGGGTGATGGCAGCAGAAAAAGTTCTGAAGGCACAGCGTTTAGACGTCCTGTTAATTCCCGTTCCACGGCTTTTAAGCTCTGAATGCGGAATGGCAATCAGGTATTCGCACTCGATACATCCTGAGATTTTAGCTGCCCTGGTTGAGTCAAAAGTGGTTGTGCAAGAGGTTTGGGTGAAGCGGGATGGAAAGTATCGTCGAATCGCCTGAAACTTCCTGTTTTGTCGGGCTTTTTGCTTGACAACAGGAGTTGCTGTTTTTTATATTCACTCTTTTGGGGATTTTCGATAGAGCTGTATGTTTGACACACTTTCCAATAAACTTGACTCAGTTTTTAAGAAACTGCGTGGGCATGGTCGCCTGACTGAACAGCATATCAAAGAGACTATGCGGGAAATCCGTCTGGTTCTTCTTGAGGCAGATGTCAACTTCCGTGTTGTTAAAAGTTTTATTGCTAAGGTCAGTGAGCGTGCTGCCAGTCAGGAAATACTTAAAAGCTTAACCCCGGCTCAGCAGGTAATTAAGGTCGTTCGAGAAGAGCTTGCCGGGTTGATGGGCGAAGGGGAAGATAACTCCCTGAACTTGTCGGTTAAGCCGCCTGTGCCGTTAATGCTCTGTGGTTTGCAGGGTGCTGGTAAAACCACGACATGTGGTAAGTTGGCGTTGAAATTACGCCGTGAAAAACGTAATCCATTGCTGGTTCCGGCCGATGTCTATCGTCCGGCGGCAATTGCACAGCTTAAAACCCTGGGCCGCCAACTTGATGTTGAGGTGTTCGACTCTCAAGCAGGGGATGACCCCGTTGATATTTGTGTTCGTGCATTAAATTATGCGGAACTCAACGGTTTTGATACAATTATCCTGGATACCGCGGGTCGGTTACACGTTGATACCGAGTTAATGGGTGAGCTCCAGAGGATCGTCGAGAAAGTCTCTCCCCAGGAGATTCTGTTTGTCGCTGACGCTATGACCGGTCAAGATGCGGTTACTGTTGCTGCCAGTTTTGACGAACAATTACCCCTGACCGGGGTAATTTTGACCAAACTTGACGGTGATGCTCGTGGTGGTGCCGCGCTTTCTATTCGTGAGGTGACTGGCAAGCCGATCAAGCTGGTTGGCATGGGGGAAAAGCTTGATGCGTTAGAGCAGTTCCATCCTGATCGGATGGCGCAACGTATTCTCGGGATGGGGGATGTTCTCAGCCTGATCGAAAAAGCGCAGCAAGCTGTTGATGCCGATGATGCTGCTGCGATGGAACAAAAACTGCGCAAGGATGGCTTCACTCTTGAAACCTTTCTTGAGCAGATGCAGATGGTCAAAAAAATGGGTTCCATGGATTCGTTGTTGAAAATGATTCCAGGAGCGGGAAAAGCGTTGAAAAAAGCTCAGGGGATGCAACTTCCTGAAGACGAGATGAAACGAATTGAAGCGATCATCCGTTCAATGACGGTTCAAGAGCGGTTGAATCACAAAATTCTAAATGGTTCTCGCCGTTTGCGTATTGCCAAAGGAAGTGGTACTCGTGTTCAGGATGTTAACCAGTTGTTGAAGCGTTTCGTTGAAGCGCAAAAAATGATGAAGAAAATGCAGAAAATGGGCCCAAAAGGTCTCAAGGGGATGCTTGGCCAAGGTGGCCAGCTTCCATTTTAAAGAAGCGGATAGCGATATAATTATCCTGTTCGATAAACAGGCAATAAAAGAAACACCAGGAGGAAAGACAGTATGTCAGTAAAAATCAGACTCGCCCGCGGTGGCGCAAAGAAGAAGCCGGTCTATAAGGTCGTTGTGGCCGACGAGCGTTTCCCACGGGATGGTCGGTTTATTGAGGACTTGGGACAGTATAATCCACGTCAGGAAGAATTTCTGTTAAACTTTAAAGAAGATCGAGCTCTGGAATGGCTCAATAAAGGTGCTCAGCCTACTGACACAGTGCGTCGCCTTTTGCGGCATTCCGGTGTCTGGGCCAAGTTCAAGGCGAAGGCGACTGCTGAAGCCTGATGTCTTGATCATGGTCAGAATCCGGCGCAATCGACCCTAACTATCCGGAGAAACCATGAAAGATATGATCGAGCATATTGCAAAGTCTCTGGTTGAAAAACCTGATGAAATTGTTGTTTCTGAGGAAATAGCTGAAGACGGCAGTGTGCTTGTGAAGCTGGCAGCTGCGCAGGAAGACATGGGCCGGATTATCGGTAAGCAGGGGCGCAACGCGAAGGCGATGCGAACTTTGTTGAACGCCAAAGCAACTCGTGAGAAGCGCCATGCTTTATTGCAGATTATGGAATAAATGCTGATTTTGTCCATTTTAGGTTGGTTTGTTTCAAATGGCTGAGTCTCTGCTTGAAATTGGTGATATCGTTGGCACTCATGGTTTGCGAGGAGACCTCAAGGTTCGTTTGAAATCAGGGGATCCAGATCTTCTGCTGACGTTGGAACACGTTTATTTGCGATTGCCGACTGGTAAAGTTTCAAATGTTGCTATAACCCGTCAAATTTTACATAAAGGGCGGGTTCTATTGCGTTTGCAAGGGTATGATTCGATTGATTCAGCTGAATCAATCATTGGCAGTCAAGTGTTGTTGGCTGAGGATATGCTTCCAGACCTGGGTGAAGATGAATACTACTGGGGACAACTGGAAGGATTGCAGGTTATCGACCAGCAGCAGGGAGAAGTCGGAACGCTACGGGATTTAATCAGCACTGCAGCCCATGACACCTATGTGGTGAACGGCTGTTTTGGAGAAATTTTAATCCCGGCTGTCCATCAATTTATACTTGGGATTGATCTGCAAGCGGGAATTATGCGTGTTGATCTTCCTGATGGGTTGATCCCTGAGAAACAATGATCTTTGATGTATTGACTCTGTTCCCGGATATGTTTGATTCACCGTTACGAGAAAGTATCCTCGGCCGGGCAATCAAACAGGGATTGTTCCAAGTTAGAGCGCATAATTTGCGTGATTGGGCCGAAGGGAAGCACCTGACCACCGATGACACCCCTTATGGAGGTGGTGACGGTATGGTGATGAAGCCAGAGCCCATTGCCAAAGCTATTGCGGAATTAAAGCAGCAGGCTCCGACAGCGAAGGTGTTGTTGATGACCCCCCAAGGGATCCCATTCCAACAGCAGCATGCTCGTGATCTTGCACAAGAGCCAAATTTGATTTTTCTCTGTGGTCGCTATGAAGGTTTTGATGAGCGAGTTCGTCAAACTTTGGTTGATGCAGAGTTTTCCATCGGTGATTTTGTTTTGACTGGAGGGGAGCTTCCGGCAATGGTGATGATCGATGCGATCTCACGGAATTTGTCAGGGGTTCTTGGTTCAAGTAACAGTGCAGAGACAGATTCATTTGTTGATGGACTGCTTGAATATCCTCAATATACCCGCCCTGCTGTTTTTAACGGCATGGCGGTGCCGGATGTTCTTCTTTCAGGGGACCATGGTAAGATTGCCAGTTGGAGACGGAAACAGCAGTTGTTGCGGACTTTGCAACGCCGTCCCGAACTTTTAGACAAAGTTTCTTTAAGTGATTTGGATTTAAAGACTCTTGATTTGTTACGATGTGAGTTAGAATCAAGGGAATAACAGAACTTTTTACCGAGACAGTATTGTTCACATAATTAATAGTAGAATAAGAAGATCTGATAGATAAACTCAGGAGGACTAAAGATGAATATTATTGATATGCTGGAAATGGAACAGATCAAAAAGGACATCCCACGCTTTAAAGCTGGCGATACCCTCAAGGTGCACGTAAAAATCACAGAAGGTGAAAAACAGCGGATCCAGATTTTTCAGGGGGTATGCATCAAGCGCGTAAATCGTGGCCTTGGTTCTTCCTACACGGTTCGTAAGATGTCTGGTGCTATTGGTGTTGAGCGGATTTTTCCTCTCCATTCACCAAGCATTGATAAAATTGAAGTTGTCCGTGTTGGTCAGGTTCGTCGGGCCAAGCTTTATTATCTGCGGAATCTACGCGGTAAAGCTGCACGGATTTCTGAAAAACGGATGGTATAATCATCAATTTGTTGTTTTAAAACCCCGCTTGGTTACGCTAAGCGGGGTTTTTCTGTTTGAAATGGTTTGTCCCGTCAGATTTTCCTGCCTATTAAATTTTCCTCGATAAATCTTTAACTCAACCTTTAGCCGTTTTTCAGGAGGGTTTGAGGAGTTTTCTGATCGGTGCGTAGGTCACCCGATGGATCTCACAAGGACCAAATTGTTGCAGAGCATCAAGGTGTAGTTTTGTCAGGTAGCCTTTGTGTTTGTCAAAGCCGTATTGCGGATAGCTCTCATGCATTTCAACCATCTTCTGGTCGCGGGCGACTTTGGCAATTATGGATGCTGCGCCGATCTCGGGGATTTTAAGGTCTCCCTTGATAACCGTTTCTACTGTGCCGTTTAGTCGTGGTGCCTGATTGCCATCAATGAAAATTTTATCGGCCTGTATCGGCAAGCCTTCGACTGCTCTTTGCATTGCGAGCATAGTGGCATGAAGAACATTCAGGTCAATAATTTCCTGCAGGCTGGCCGTGGCAATGCACCATGTGATGGCTTTTTCCCTGATTTCCCGAGCAAGGAATTCCCGCTTTTTCGCGGAGAGTTTTTTTGAATCTGTGATCCCTGAAATTGGTTTTTGTGGGTCGAGGATAACAGCGGCACAGTAGATTTCTCCTGCCCCGGCGCCACGGCCAACTTCATCGACACCACAAATTAACGTTTGTTCCATTTGTCTTCCCCTTATTCTCGGACAGCCTCCTAGCTCCAGTGCAACCTGTCAAATCGCAAGATCATACGCAAAAACCAACTGAGAATCCATGTGAACATGTTTTGAAAACACATATAAATTGAATTGAAATAATGATACAGTGTATAACTATACGGAACTTCAGGATTTTTGATTTTCATCATTGGTTGGAGGGGATAGTGAGTCACGCACGACTGGCTTTGGGCGCCTGGGGAGAAGCGCAGGCTGTTGAATATTTACGTCTGCAGGGGATGAAAATTGTGCAGTGCAATTATCGCACACCAGTTGGTGAAATTGATATTATTGCCAAAAATAAAAAATTTCTTATTTTTGTAGAAGTGAAGACGCGTCGCGGGTTTGCCTTTGGTTCGCCTCAGGAAGCCGTTGGGCAGCGCAAACAACGGCAGATTATCCGGACATGCCAGTGGTACCTGCAGGAGCATAAATGTGGCAAGCTGCAGCCAAGATTTGATGTGGTCGCTGTTTTGCCAGAGAAGAATGGTACTGCACAAATTACCCATTTGGCAGATGCCTTTTCCTTGTCCGATTGAAATAACCAAGGCTTTTGAATGGGAGTGAGCATGACTGATCAGAGTACCAAAGCAGCTATTAATCTGATTGATTATGGTATGTTGCGGGTTGCTGTTGCGACCCCGGAGTTGCGGGTTGCTGATGTTGATTTCAATACCGCTGAGATATGCAAAATGGCTCGCAAGGCGCAGCAGAAAAAATGTCAGATCGTCCTTTTTCCGGAATTATGTCTGACCGGGTATACCTGTGCCGATCTTTTCTTCCAGCAGACATTACAGCAAAAAGTTGAAAAATCTCTTTCTCAATTAGCTCAATTATCCGCTGCAGAAGAGATCTCTCTGGTCGTTGGTGCGCCGGTTTCGGTTGCAGGCCGTCTTTTTAATTGCGCTGTGTTCATCTCAGGGGGGGAGATATGCGGTCTGGTGCCAAAATCTTTTCTGCCCAACAGTGGTGAGTTTTATGAACAGCGCTGGTTCTGTTCCGCCAGCGAAGGACCGTCTGATTCTATTCAGATAGATTCTCACCAGGTTCCATTTGGTGCAGATCTGTTATTTCAGGCCGACGATTTCCCCGCTGCGGTGATCGGCATCGAGATTTGCGAAGATGCCTGGTCGGTGGCGCCACCCAGTGGTTCACAGGCTCTGGCTGGGGCAACCTTGCTGTTGAACCTGTCAGCAAGTCCAGAGATTCTGGGTAAACAAGCTTATCGGCGTGCTTTGGTCGCATCTCAATCAGCTCGTTGTCTGGCAGCTTATGCTTATTCTTCTGCAGGACCCAACGAATCGAGTACCGATCTGGTCTTTTCGGGTCATTCTCTGATTGCCGAAAATGGTCAGATTCTGGCGGAGACGGAACGGTTTCAATTTGATAGCCAACTGGCGCTGGCGGATATTGATCTCGATCGGCTGCTGGGGGAACGGCAGCGTAACAGCACTTTTGCTTCCGGAGTTCCTGAACATGCTTTCAGGGTGCAATCATTCAAGATTCGTCCACTCGCTGTTAATAAGCTGTGTCGTCCGGTGGCAAAAACACCTTTTGTCCCTCCGGATGATGCTGAGCGGGCAGAGCGCTGCCAGGAAATATTTCAATTACAGACCAGCGGATTGATGAAACGGTTACGCCACACCGGCAACCGGAATGTGGTTATTGGTGTTTCCGGCGGTCTTGATTCGACTCTGGCACTTCTGGTAGCAGTAAAAGCTTTTGATCGTCTTGGCTTGGATCGCAAGGGGATCATAACATTGACTATGCCGGGGTTCGGGACGACAAAGAGAACCCGCGGCAATGCTGAGGAGTTGGCTGAACAATTGGGTGTTACTCTTAGAGTTGTCTCTATCGATAAGGCGGTGCTGCAACATTTCTGTGATATCGATCATAACCCTGAAGCTCATGATATTACCTATGAAAACAGCCAGGCGCGGGAGCGGACCCAGATTCTGATGGATGTCGCTAATCAGGTCGCAGGGCTGGTCATCGGCACGGGCGATCTGTCGGAACTGGCCCTTGGTTGGTGTACCTATAATGGCGATCACATGTCCATGTATGCGGTCAATTGTGGTGTACCCAAAACGCTGGTCCGCTATCTGGTTGATTGGTGCTCCAAGGAAGAATTCAGTGGCCGCATATCCCTGGTTCTGGAAGACGTCTGTGCGACACCGGTTTCCCCGGAATTATTGCCCCCTGATGCTGAAGGCAATATTGATCAATTGACTGAGGAGGTTGTCGGCCCTTACGCTTTACACGATTTTTTCCTCTACCAGATGGTACGGATGCATTTCCCGCCCAAGAAGGTACTGATGTTGGCCGAGCAGGCTTTTGCCAATGAATATTCCCGCAGCGAATTACTCAAATGGCTGCGACAATTTTATCGCCGCTTCTTCAGTCAGCAGTTCAAGCGCTCCTGTCTGCCGGATGGACCTAAGGTAGGGACGGTGGCGCTCTCCCCACGTGGCGATTGGCGCATGCCGAGCGATGCGGCAGCGACTCTCTGGCTGGAGCAGTTGGAGGGGTTGGAATGAGCGGAACCCTCTACGTAATTGCCACTCCTATAGGCAATCTGGAGGATATCACTTATCGTGCCGTGCGAATTCTGCAGGAGGTTTCCTTGATTGCGGCTGAAGACACCCGCCATAGCCGTAAATTATTGAATCATTATGGGATCAGTACCGCGCTCATTTCCTACCATGAACATAACGAAGAGTCCCGTTCGACCCAGCTGATTACAAAGCTTAAAGCCGGAGAACCGGTCGCCCTGATCAGTGATGCGGGAACCCCATGTATCGCCGATCCCGGATATCGTCTGGTTTCCCGTTGTCGCAAGGAAGGTATTCTGATTGCTGCTGTTCCCGGCCCCTCTGCTGTGATTACTGCCCTTTCCATTTCCGGATTGCCGACCGATGCTTTCCGTTTTGTCGGTTTTTTGCCGACCAAGACTCACGGACGTTGCCAATTCCTCGAACAGATAAAAGACGAACAGCAGACCATCGTCTGCTATGAAGCTCCTCATCGGTTAGTCGCCTGTCTTACTGATGTTGCTGAGATCTGCGGAGTTGATCGCCCCATTGCCATTGGCCGGGAACTGACCAAGCGGCACGAAGAATTATTCAGTGGAACGGTTGCTGAGGCCCTGAACTATTTCCAGCAAAGTACGGTAAAGGGTGAATTGGTTCTGCTGCTTGGACCGGCACCTGAACGGCAACCTGAGGGGACTGTTAGCGAAGCTTTGCTGCGGTTACGGGAAGAAACCGACCTGAGCTGGAAGGAAATCGTCAAGCAGGTTGCCAAAGAGTTTGGGGTCCCCGGCAGTGAAGTCTACAAAGAATCATTAGCGTTGCGGTAGCTGCTGTGAAATATCTCCTGATCATCCTCATTCCTCTTTTCTTCCTGGGTTGTGCAGAAACCAGTTACGCTCTGCAGCCTGAAGAGACCCTGCTGATTGCCAACCGGAACGTTTCCGCCAGCCTTGAACTTGCTCGCTACTACTCTGAAAAACGGCAGATTCCAGCGGAAAATCTGCTGATGGTTTCGATGACCGACGGGGAGGATTGCAGCCGTGAAGAGTATCGACGAAAGCTACTGGATCCGCTGCGCAAGTTTCTTGCTCGACCGCAAGGGTCAAAAATCCGCTGTCTGTTATTGTTTTACGGTCTCCCCCTGCGTGTTGCTGCCCCTGAATTGAGTCCGCAACAATGGCGGGAAGTGGAAGATTTAAAACACCGCAAAAAACAACTGGACTGGGAACTGGAAAACCGGCAACTGGAAGCTGCAGAGAAGCAGCAACGACAGCAGAAATCTAAGCAGCTTGGGACGCAACTCGACCAATTACAACTGCGGGATCAGCGTGCTGCGGTTGACTCTGAAATTGCTCTAGTTCTGAATCAATCCTACCTTCTGGAAAAGTGGTTAGCCAACCCTTTCTTCGTTGGTTTTCAAAAACAACGCAATCAACTTCCTTTTAATAAAGATCAAGTCCTCTTCGTTTCCCGCCTCGATGCTCCAACACCTGAGATTGTCCGCCGTATAATTGATGAGAGCCTGGAAACGGAGAACCAGGGTTTGTCGGGAGATGCCTACTTTGATGCCCGTTGGCCCCTTTCTGGGAAAGAGACTTTGCAGGGATATGCTTTGTATGATGCCTCAATCCATAAGGCTGCCAATGTCACGGAGAAATTAAGTTCTTTATCCGTCCATCTGGATCAAAGTGAAGTACTCTTGCAGGCCGGTGAAGCCCCTCGGTCGGCACTTTATTGTGGTTGGTACAGTTTGGGGAAGTATGTTGATGCTTTTGACTGGCAGAAGGGGGCTGTTGGTTATCATATTGCCAGTGGTGAATGTACGACTTTGAAAAAACCGGGGAGCCAGGTCTGGTGTAAGCGGATGCTGGAAGATGGAGTTGCTGCAACCATCGGTCCCGTTGCTGAGCCTTATGTTCAGGGATTTCCATTGCCGGAAATATTTTTTGGTTTTTTGCTGGATGGCTATTATACTCTCGTGGAAAGTTATTTTTTAAGTCTCCCCTATCTATCCTGGCAAATGATTTTGATTGGCGACCCGCTCTATCGACCGTTTCGTAATATTGTTGCAGGGAAATAAAGGGAATAGCAATATGGATTTTACAAAGGCGATAGTGAGACAGCCGGGGAGAAGTATTGTCTCTGGTCTGTCCGAGTCATCACTGGAGCTGCCCGTTTATGAAAGAGCCCTGGAACAGCATCATTTATATGTACAGGCCCTGCAAGGTTGTGGTCTGGACGTTACGGTTCTGGATCCTTTGGAACACTACCCTGATTCTACTTTTGTTGAGGATGTTGCAGTATTAACCCCGGAATGTGCCATCATTACTGCCCCTGGGGCGCCATCTCGAGCAGCAGAAATTGATGCAATCAAGGTAACGCTGGAAAAAATATTTCCTCGCATTGAAAGCATTATCTCTCCTGGCACTTTGGAGGGCGGTGATGTTATGCAGGTCGGAACCCATTACTACATAGGTTTGTCGGCCCGCACCAATCAGGAAGGGGCAAGACAACTGATTGCCATTCTTGAAAAGTATGGGATGACAGGTTCCACTATTCCAGTGCATAATTTTTTACATCTGAAAACCGGGGTGACCTGGGTTGGCAACAAAACGCTGGTGGCTGAGAGTGGTTTTTCCGGAGGTGTTGACCTGATGAATTATAATACAATTCAGGTAGAGAAGGATGAAAGAGGGGCTGCCAATTGTATTTATCTGAGTAACAATATTATTATGCCTGCCGGTTATACAAAAACAAAACAGCGCCTCGCAGCTACTGAAGCAACAATTGTTGAGGTCGATATATCCGAATATGCAAAAATTGATGGCGGTTTAACCTGCCTGTCTTTGAGATTTTAAAAAAAATCAAAATTACTGGAGAAAATGATGGTTGTTATCAAAACCCAGGAAGAGATCGAAAAAATGAGAAGGGCGGGAAATCTCGCGGCTCAAGTGTTGGTTTATATAGGACCTTTTGTTAAGGCTGGGGTCTCTACCCAATATCTGAATGATCTTTGCGAAGAATTTACCCAAAAGCACGGTGCGATTTCAGCTCCGTTGAATTATCACGGATTTCCAAAAAGTATTTGCACCTCAATCAATAACGTCGTCTGTCACGGCATCCCTTCCGAAAATGATATCCTCAAAGACGGTGATATTGTAAATGTTGACGTTACTGTTATCCTGGATGGCTACCATGGCGATACTTCCCATACTTTTTTGATTGGGGACGTTGATGAAAAAGTTCAAAAGCTGGTGTATCGGACAGAAAAAGCCATGTACCGTGGGATTGCTGCAATTAAGCCAGGGAAATATCTGTTTGAAATAGGCAAAGCTATCGATAAATATATCAGTAAGTTTGGCTATTCCATTGTCAGGGCTTATGGCGGACATGGTATTGGAAAGAAATTTCATGAAGATCCCCATGTTCTGCATCATTATAGCCCGGAGAATAGAATTCGTCTGCAAGAGGGGATGATCTTTACTGTTGAGCCGATGATCAATATGGGAAAATCTTATGATGTTGAAACTTCCTCGACAGATGGTTGGACGGTTACAACCACAGATGGAAGTGTCAGTGCCCAGTTTGAGCATACCATTCTCGTCACCTCTGAAGGTGCTGAGATCCTGACCAAGATAGAGTGATCATCAATTGAGAAGAGAAAACGCCTCACACTTATTGCTGATCCTCAATTCGTGATGGATATTGTTAAGAAGGAAGATACAAATGCCAGCAACTGAAATGTGGTCAATCATTGTAAGCATTATGGCCACCCTGTTTGTTATTGCCGTTCTTCTCGGAATCAGGTTGGGAACTGTCTCGCAAAGGCTCAATATCGTTGATAGTGAGATAGAACTCCTTATGAAAAAACTGAATGTTGCCGAGGAAGCTTTGCTCCAGTTCAGGGATATAAATAAGGCCTCTAAAAAACACGAGATAGCATTTAGACAACTTAATTGCCAAATTGACTCTCTCATGGATAAAGTCGCCGAACACCATCAGCACGGCGACAGTTGAACCTCTAGGAAAAGGCCTTGATCCTTGAGTTTCTATGAGTCCCAGAGCCCTGCCTCTGGGGCTTTTCTTTTATCCTTGCGAGAGAAAATCTCTAACTCGATGGAATCATCTCGTATCTGGATTTTATTAAATATTCTCAGCACTGGTCTGGTTTAAAAATGCACATAAAGATAACCTTCTCAAAGCATCATCTTGCGGCTAAATGATCTCTTTCTGGCCACTGAAATATTTCATAAATTGAACTCTTTCATACGCTGCGCGATCAGTACTTTTGTCCTGACTCATTTTGCCACGGAAGTTTTCAAGCGTTTCGTAACCGTGTTGGGTCATCCAGGTTTCAAGATCTTTTATCATCGTTTGAATATAATTCGGGCCGTGCTGATATAATGCAGAGACAACTTGCACTGTCTGTGCGCCTGCCAGCAATTGCTTGATAACGGCTTCGCCATCGTGAATACCTGTAGATGCAGTTAACGGGCAGGACACTTTTTGCGACATCATTGCAATCCAACGCAGTGATGTGACCATCTCTGCCTGTGAGCTGAGCACATTATTCTGAACCACTTTAAGTGTCTCAATGTCGAAATCGGGGCTGTAAAAACGGTTGAAAAGCACAAGGCTTGAAACCCCCGTGGTCGACAGCTTCTGAATCATTGAGCCAAGGTGGGTGAAATAATGGCTGATTTTCAATGATACCGGAATAGAAACACTGGCAAGGACCTTTTCGATAACCTTAAAGTAGGCCTGCTCCATTTCATCAGCGCTGCGGTTCTGCTCCGTTGGCAGGAAGAACATGTTCAGCTCAATAGCGTCCGCACCAGCCGTCTCCAGCCGTTTTGCGTAAGTCGTCCACTCATAGGAGAAGGCACAGTTGATACTGGCTATGATCGGAATAGATACGCTCTCCTTTGCTTCCCGGATCAAGGTTGTATATTTCTCAAGTTGGTCGTGTCGAATTACCAGATCCTGATAATCGAAGCGTTCCATATAGCGGCTTGTTTCAGGTATGCCCTTCATCAAATCATCCATTTCGTAGATGATTTCCTCCTCGAAAATCGATTTGAGAACGACAGCTCCTGCACCTCCTTCTTCGAGTCTTCTGACACCATCCACCGAATTGGATAGTGCTGAACTTCCAGCGATAATCGGGTTCTTCAGTTTCAGCCCCATAAATGTTGTCGACAAATCTGTCATTGCGATGCCCTTTCTTAAATTTTGACCAAGGTTACAAGCCGAAGCTATATAGTTATTCCATCATCACTGCTGAAACTCACTCACAGATGCAATTTAATATTGTGTCTGGAGAGAAAGTTTCTTCAAGAAGAACGATAGCAGATTTCTGCTCTGAAAGCAGTAGAACATACAATTTTTGAAATCTTCAGACTTTTTTTGTACTTTCCATTGTTCTCAAATTGTGCAAAATCGTGGTCCTCATGCAACAGGGTCTACCCTGATTTTATTATGGTGAGATGGAGAAACTGAACCGGATGTTAGAAATGTGCTATGTGAGGCCTGCCGATATTGGGCGTAGAGATTGACCGCAGCCCTTTAGGTGATAAAAAGTGGTCAAATGTGCTGTAGATCCTATTGGTTCCGGGTATCTCTCACCCGCGTCAAGAATTTTACATAGATGATGCCCGGGAACCAGATATCATTGAATGAAGATGCAAAAGATATGTTTTCTTGACTTTTTGCCTCCTGCCTTCTATTGGTAAACGGGTCATGGAAAGAAGAATTGACAGGAATCAGAATGGAGAAAATAAATGGATGAATCTATGATGCCGGTCGTGCCGATTGTCTCATCAGAACATTTGACTTAGCCCGACAGCTGTTTCACCTCGCCTTTTGGGGTTGTCATCTGTAACCTCTTGGAAATGAATAAGTCCTGGGCCCGTATGTGCAATTCAAAGGGCAACCAGTCGGTCACCTTTTATTTCTCTTATGCAAGCCTTTTTATCGCCATCTCACACGACTCGGAAATAAATTGATTCAACCGATACAGACAGTCACTTTTGTATGGGGCGAATTTTTCGGTGAAAAGTTGTAACCTGACGCTTTCAATTTTCTTGGCAATCAAAACAACTCTCGGCACCACATATCTGGGACTGATTTGAATCTCTCCTGCGAGAGCTTCCCAGTTTTTCTTTGTCACCTTGTCAGGGGCAACTTCACCGCCAATCTTCATTGCCATGTCACTGGTCAGACCATAGTGCGCGTAGATCCGTGTCGACAAAAGGTCATAGAATGGTGCCAATACTGGACCCTGCGGCAGCAGTAAGAAGGAAATATTTTTGCCGTGTGCATCTGAATTGCCGATTAAAAAGTTGAAGATCAGCCAATCCAGTAGAGACATGACATCTTTACCCGGTTTTGCACTCACTTTGCGAAGCAATTCGACACACTGCGCAAAACTGGGACCGCCTTCATGCTCATATTTGTATTCCGGCAGCGTTCCCATGGCCTGACAGAAATCCTCCTGGTGGACTCTTTTCAGTCCACTTTCCCCCTCGGCACGGTCGTATCTCTCAACGGCAAAGATGCGCGAATCATCAAGATCATCGATAAATGAGTTGGGCGCAGACAGACCGATGGCACTGGCCAGAGCCATGCAGAACGCTTCGTTTTCTACCGTGCCGTCCAAGGTTTCGATCGGCGGTTTGATGATGGTGTTGCTTGGTGCTCCGCCCTGAGGGAGGGCAAACTGTCCTTCCGAGAAATAGACCGGTAATTTATTCTGTACTCCGGCGAGAGACAGTCGAAATCCTTTTTCTCCGGCAAGAAATGGTTTTTGCGGCAGGTCCTTGATGATGTGCGCCAATTCCTGGGTGGACACAGAGGTATAGGTCTTTTCAGCCGTAGATTGAACGCCTTCGGGGTATAAAGACACCGCCCCGGCACAATCCCCCCCTATTTTTTCCAACAGGCCAAAGTCGTTGTGAGGGGAAACCCCCAGATTTCGCGCAACAACATGGCGAATTTTCTGTTCGGGCAACAGGTTGGCAAAGAAAGAGTGTGACTCATCGCTCAGATAAGGTTCGCTGCGTAACGGAAGGGAAAGCGACAGTGGAATCGCGGAGGTTTGTAACCAGTTTTCATCGTACTGAAAACAAAAAGTTTTCTTTTCATCCAGCCACAGATGGCCAACCACGGCATTGTCGATGAAGACGACCAGTTTTGTTATCATGCTTGCGTATCCCTGGTTTTCCAGCCTCTGGGTTGAGCGTGGATTTCAATGCCCAAACACGTGGCGACCTGCAGGACTTTATTCAGTTGCACGGATTCCTTGCCATTCTCCAGCGCCGAAAGAAAGACGTGACTGACACCGCAGATTGCGGCAGCGTCGTGAAGTGTGAGACCTTCCTCTTTACGCTTTTTGCGAATAAGCGCCCCGAGATCACCGGCGTTTTGAATGTCCATCGTTTGCCTCCAGGATTTCAACGTTCGTTTACTATAGCATTTAAAAGGTACCGAAGAAATGAAAAATTCAGCGAACGTTTAGTTTTTGCTGGATCGGATTGAATTTATAGGAAATATAAACGTTCGCTGAATAAAATGAAACTTGAACCCCATTGCCCTGAGATTTAAAAAATGTGTGAGCGATCCCACAGAATTTGTTCGGGCGATCTGCTTCCCATTAACGCTGACGTTCAGTGAACCATCCGCATTGAATCCGAGTAAAATCAACGGGACGCTGTTGATATTTTGATATTTGTGGCCCCGAAAGTATCAGCGGATAAAAAACCGCTCAAACTCACCAGTCGGCTGTTCCCACTCGATTTGCAGATCATCCACACGGGCCAGTTCCGGCCCATCATTACACCATTCGATCACTGCTTTGACGGCGGGTTCTTCCCCTTCAAAAACAGCTTCAACCGACCTGTCGGGATTGTTGCGACACCAGCCGGTCACTTCATATCGTTCAGCAGTGTTTTTCGTGCTTTGCCGGAACCAGACACCCTGAACCCTGCCGGTTACCCGGACTTCAGCCCTTACTTTGGTCATTGTTCTAAATCCTGCTCAATCATTTCGAGAAAATCGTTTTCACTGAGAATTGTGATGCCCAGCTGTTCGGCTTTTATCAGTTTACTCCCGGCTTCTGAACCGGCAACAACATAGTCGGTTTTTTTACTCACCGAACCACTGGCGCGACCTCCCTGCGCTTCAACCAATGCCGTCCCTTCTTTTCTGCTGAAACGCTCAAGGCTCCCGGTGAATACAAAGATTTTCCCCCGGAATTTATCACCACTGATGCGTTCTTCTTTCTGCGGATCGACCCCTAGCTCATACAGATCCTTGAGTAATTTTTGATTGTTTTCAGCATTGAAAAAATGGACAAGACTGTCACTGACCTGCGGTCCAATTTCGTGGAGTGCCAAAAGCTCTTCAGTGGTTGCAGCGGCCAATTTCTCCAAACTATCAAAATGGTGAGTAATAAGTTTAGCCAGGTGTTTGCCGACATGGCGAATGCCGAGGGCATAGATGAAATTTTCCAGTGGGCGCTGCTTGCTGGCGGCAATGGCCTGCAACAGTTTATCTGCCAGTTTGTCTCCCATCCGCTCAAACTGAAACAGATCTTCCCGCTGCAGACGGTAGAGATCGGCAATACTGTTGACCAATTTCAGGCGTAGAAGCTGATCAATCTGCCGATCTCCGAGACCCTCAATATCCATCGCTTCACGGGAGCAGAAGTGTTTGAGAGATTCCTTCAACCGGGCCGGACAATCGAGATTCTGACAGCGGGGGACAACTTCGGTCTCCTCACGAACCAGGGTTGACCCACAGGCCGGACAAAGTGATGGCTCAGGGATCAGTTTCTCATCTCCGTTACGTTTTTCGGTCACCACCCGGACAATGTCAGGGATAACATCGCCGGCCCGTTCTACGATAACAGTATCGCCAATGCGGACGTCCAGACGGGCAATTTCATCCCAATTATGCAGGCTGGCGCTGGAAACAGTGACACCGCTGACATTGACGGGTCGCAGGTTGGCAACCGGAGTGACGGCGCCGGTTCGACCCACCTGTAAGCGGACCGATTCGAGGAGGGTCTGTTCCTGCCGGGCCGGGAATTTAGCGGCGATGGCCCAGCGGGGGGTGCGGCTTTTTTCCCCTAACTCCTGCTGCAAGACCAGGCTGTTGACTTTGACCACCATGCCATCAATCTCGTAGGGAAGGGTTTCCCTGATTCTTTGCAGTTCCGTGTAACGGGTGATGACGGCTTCAATGTTCTGTGCTGCCTGGATAATCGACAGGTTCACCTTGAATCCCCAACGACTCAGCGACTCCAAAAGCCGTTGGTGGGTTTGAGGCATTTTCCCCGAGATGTTGCCGATCCCATAGCAGCTGATAGTCAAGGCACGGCTGGCGGTCAATTTGGGATCAAGCTGGCGCAGGCTTCCGGCGGTCAGGTTGCGGGGATTAGCAAAGGTTGCTTCTCCCTCTTCGCGACGTTTTTGGTTGAGCTTCTGGAAGGCTTTTAATTCCATGTAGATTTCCCCACGGACTTCCAGCTGGTCAGGGTAATCGTTCTGCAGTTGTAGCGGGATTGCGCCGATAGTACGGATGTTCTGGGTGATATCCTCACCGGTAACACCGTTCCCCCGTGTTGCTCCGCGGATCAGTTTCCCCTGTTGGTAGGTCAGCGCGACCGCAACACCATCGAGTTTTGGCTCACACAGATATTCCAAGTCTTCCGTGCGGGAGAGGAACCGCTTGACCCGGGCGTCGAAATCTCTCAAATCAGCTTCATTGAAGGCATTCTCAAGTGACAGCATCGGTGTGACATGGTTTGCAGGAGCAAAACCGCTCAAAGGAGAGCTGCCAACACGCTGAGACGGTGAATCGGGAGTCACCAGTTCCGGGTGCTGATTCTCAAGCTCCAGGAGTTTCTTTAATAATCGATCGTATTCAGCATCGGTAATTTCTGGCTGATCAAGGGTGTGATAGCGGTAATTGTGATGATGAAGTTGTTGCGAAAGTTCTTGGTGTTGTTGTTGTGCCAGCTCAAATTGATCTGATGTCATAGTTATTGTCTCTCAAAAATCTGGATATTTATCGGCTTATATCATGTTGAACACATTGGTGCAAAGCTAAGTACTTTCACTTTGATTAAGTTTGCGCTAAACTCCGCCATCAATTTGATCTTTACTGATGGTTGGAGTTTATAATTTCATCCTTTTGGAGCATGAATGACTGACGAGATATCGTGGCGCTTATTCGCTTTACTGCTATTGCTCATCCTTTCCGGGTTTTTTTCCGGCTCAGAGACTGCGTTACTGTCTCTGGATAAATTGCGAGTCCTTTTTCTTCAGCAGAGGCAGTATCCCAATGCCGATAAGCTGGCTAAGCTGCTGGATAATCCTGACCGTCTACTCAGTGGCATACTGGTGGGCAACAATCTGGTTAATATTGCTGCTTCGGTTATTGCGACCGGACTTTTTGTTAGCTACTTTGGCGACCAGGGTGAGTGGTTAACGGTGCTGATTCTCACCCCTCTCTTGCTGATTTTTTCCGAGGTTTGCCCCAAGACGTATGCTGCTCAGTACCCGGAGAAAATGTCTTTTCTGGTGTTGAATCCAATCCGTTTTGTCGTTTGGATTCTCGCACCCGTTATTTTTGTGGTGTCTTCAATTTCCCGGGTGATGACAAGCTTGATCCGGAAGACAGATGTCGAAAGTTTTTCAGTATCTGAGGATGAAATCAGAGCGATGATTGAAGTGGGGGAAGAGTCAGGTTCTGTTGCGGCGGAACAACGGAAAATGCTGCATGGAATCTTTGATCTGTCAGAAACCCGCGTGCGCGACATCATGATTCCCCGGACTGAAGTGACAGGTGTCGATCTCTCTGCAGATTTCCATGAGATTCTGACTGTTGCTCGAGGAACGCGACATTCACGTTTTCCAGTGTTCAGTGAAAATCTTGATACGATTGTTGGGGTGATCCACTCAAAAGATATTCTTGGCTATGTTGGTCAGATCGAACAATTTTCTCTGAATGAGTTGTGCCGCAAACCCTATTTTGTCCCAGAGTCAAAGAGAATCGGAGTTCTGTTGCAAAGTTTTCGCAGAAGACGCGAACACATGGCGATTGTGGTTGATGAATACGGTGGAGTTGAGGGGATTGTCACCCTCGAAGATGTGGTTGAGGAAATAGTTGGCGACATTCACGACGAGTATGATGCCGAAGAACTGGATTTTAGAAAACTGGGGCAGAACCATTATCTGATTGATGCAGTGATGCCTCTACGGGAAGTGAACCGACGCTTTGATTTAAGTCTCCCCGAAGAACATGTCACAACACTGGCTGGCCACCTGTTGCAGATTATGGGAAAAATTCCAGTTGAAGGTGATACTTGTGAGGAGGGTAACCTGCTGTTCCGAGTGAGACGGATGGAGGAGCGGCGGATTGAAGAAATTGAGATGGTCATTTCTTCGACAGAAGAATAGCTGGGAATTGCACAGCAGCGACAACGATTCTTAAAAAACAGGTAACACCATCGCCATCCCTTTCAGTGTTGGAGTTCAAGCTCGATTGAACAGTCATTGTCAGCCTTGTTCACGTTCATAAATCCTGAGGACATTTGATATAGGGATTGAATGGAATTTCTGGGTGTCGGCAGTATTGATCAAAAATTCTAATATTTGAAACTCTCTTGATACCCCCTATGTCAGTATTCATTGTGTTCTTTTTGCTTTATTGCTTGAACACTACGGCAAAGTTTTCCAAAACTTTTCTCGCGTTGTCGCCTATCAGCAATGGTTTCGGCATTACGTGCCTGCTCTGCCATCAGCTTCAAGTAGTTAACAAGACGCCTAGAACTTAGAACTCCATTTGTGACGGCTGTAGTTACGGCACAGCCATCTTCTCCACTGTGGCGACAATCATTGAAGCGGCAATGACCCGCTAATTCCTCAATGTCTTCAAACAGTGAAGATACCCCGCTTTCACACTCGCTCAATTGCAGTTCACGCAGACCGGGACTGTCGATCAGCAGACCACCTTGATGAAGAAAGTGCATACTTCGTGAAGTCGTTGTATGACGGCCTTTGGCGTCGTCTTCACGTATCAACGCAGTTTCTTGTGTTGAAGCTCCACGTAAGGTGTTGACCAGTGTAGACTTGCCCACTCCCGATGACCCTAATAAGGCAACTGTCTGACCAGTGTCACACCAAGAAAGGAGCGGCTCTACTGAAGCTGGATCCAGAGCATTGACTATTTCAATTATCAAATTGGGTTTTAGGCTCATGGCTTGTTTTCGGTAGCCAGAGACATCATCCAATAAATCAGCCTTGGTCAGAACTAGCACCGGCTCGACGTTTGTTTCCAGAGCAAGGGCGAGGTAGCGTTCAAGGCGGGATAAATTGAAATCTTGATTGCAGGAGGAAACAATAAAGAGAGTATCGATATTCGCCGCAATTAATTGTACCTTGGATTCTCTGCCCGATGCTTTACGACGAAAAAGGCTTTTACGGTCCAGAATTTTAATGGGTTGACCTGTTGCAGAATCAAGAAGTAGCCAATCGCCAATGGTGGGCAGTTTTTCCGAGTCTTGCTGATACCAACTCCCTGGCAGGTAGATCTGTTGCTGGGAACGGGTACTGATTATGTCAACTGAGTTACGGTGGACAGAAAAAACACGAGCGGGAAACGTTGACTCCCACTCTTCAAGGCTTAGCTGTTGCTGAAAAAAATGGCTCCAGCCCAATTGGGACAAAGAATATGATTTGTCTGACATTGTAAATCCTGAGATTGGTATACCTGTATGCGATTCAGGGTAGTTGTTTTTTTGTTCACACCGTGAATTGAATAATCCGAACACTTACAAGTGAACAAAGCTTAGTATCCTAGACGCACCCGTAATTGTCAAAACTTAGGTACATTTGCAATTTCCACCATCTATCTGCCCATTCTGGAGATTTTAGCCTTCCAGAAGGTCTTACATTTGATGAGAATCAAATTATTTTTACGTTTTTCAGAAATTTTCAGTATAAGCTAAAGCACTCTTAAATATTGTGAGAATTGAATATCTTGCTTTAAGGGATTTGTGAAAATCTTTAATCATGGTATTCGGTGA
>JAZBPC010000074.1:0-3393 GCA_036351455.1 Desulfuromusa sp. | reverse complement strand
TAGTCGTTAAAAGCGGAGAAGAAGCCGTTATTCGTGTTGGCGAACGGCACACCTACCCTGAAATGTTTGAACCGGATGCCTCGGGTGGAACGATTGTTCACATCGCTTATGACGACTGGGAAGAAAAGCTGCTGGGTGTTGAACTGGTCGTGGAGCCGGTGGTGGATGGAAACCAAATCGAAATGCAGCTCACCCCAACCGTTCTGGAACTCCTGGGATGGCAGAATTACGGCGCTGCGCCGGCTAACTCAGCATACACATTTTATCAGCGGAGTGTTGTGCTGGCATTTGACCATGATCCGATTGTCGGACGCCTGCCGATCTTCAGCAAACGCACCCTCGAGACCTCTGTGGTTATTGCCGATGGAGCAACCATCGCCATGGGTGGACTGATCAATGAAAAAAATGAGTCGTTTGAAGACAAAGTTCCGGTATTGGGCAGCCTGCCGCTGGTTGGGCGACTTTTCCGAAGCGAAGGCGAGCGTTCTGTTAAACAAAATCTGATGATGTTTGTAACCGCAAAACGAATCGAACCGACGGGACGAATCAACAGCTCCCGCTCTTTCTAAACGATTGTATGCATTTACAGTTTGATAATGAAAGGGAGGGAACCGGAACGGCCGGCCCCTCCCTTTTTGGAAAAAAGACATAACTCAGCTCAAAACCGATTATTAATATTTTCACATTTTTTGTGATAAACTTCTTTGTATTGAGAGGTCAAAAATTTTTGGGAGACATACGATGAAAAACAAATTACTGCCAGCCCTTCTGCTCCTAACATCCATTCCAATATTCGCAGGAGCCGCAACGACTGTCTCTCCAACCCGCTTTGGTGTCATATTACTACCAACCGATGATGCGGCTACTGGCTCTATAACCTTATCTAACACCGGAACAGAACCGGCCTCGTTCACCGTTACAAGTGACAACCTTCCTCAAGGCCTGCTGGATGCTACGTGGCAAAAAGCTCCAAAATGGGAAAAGCTGTTTAGCTCGAATGATAAAACAGAAGCTGTAACCGGTGATGCCACCCCTTTTGAATTAGACATTGGCTTCAACTTTCCTTATTTCAATCAGACGTTCAGCAAACTCGTCGTTCGTCCCGACGGACGTGTTGGCCTTGGTGTCGGAACCGAAACACTGGTCAATACATGGGTAAATTATTTAAATATATTCTATCAAGCATCCGTGAGAATCGACGCGGCTAAGCTTCTTTACAAAAAAGAGGCAGATCGTCTGATCATATCATGGCAAGGCGCAACCATCGCAAAAGCCAACTTACTGATTGATAACCTTAATTTTCAGCTTCAACTCTTAGATACGGGAGAAATCCGTTATGTCTACGATGAAATGGGCGAAGCCATTGCCGGGGATGCGAATATCTCATACGGCACAACGCCCAATGACGTAACAGATAATAAACAGGTAATCAATCTCTCGCCAGCAGAACCCGGGAACGAAAAAGGGACGACCGATCTGAGTCAACTGATGCTTGTTTTAAAACCTCAATCATTCGTTTCAATTGATCCGGCATCAGGTTCTGTCGACCCGGCGTCCAGCAAACAGGTGGATTTCCATGTTATCAAAGAGGATGTAGATGCGCTGGGGGTAAAAAGCCAGAATTTCAACGTAACCGTAAACTGGGACAACGGGACCTCAAGCAGCGTTAGAGGAAGCGTTGCCAGATTCAGCGATAGCTTTCAGCTCGATATTTTTGATTCCAGCGACAATAAGCTAGACACCCTGGACCCTCAGCCAATATCGCTTTCCACATCGCCAGGCGGACTCACAAGCGACACCATCACGGTCAAAAACACTGGAAGAAACCCAGTCGACTATTTTTTCTTCAACTCGGCTGAACAAAGCCCGAATCAGTATACATTTACTCCCACAAACTATACCTGGGTTGCTACCGGAGGAGGAAATCTCCGAAATGATCCATCCTATGTGAATGATAAGATTGGCGGGTATTTTCCGCAAACAGATCTCGGCTTTGAATTTCCGTTTTTTGGCCGTGTGTATGATACCATTTCAATCAGTGCAAATGGTTTTGTTACACTTGGTGAAGACGCCAAAACGGAGGTTGGACAAACAAACGTCACTACAGGAACAGAAACCGAATTAATTACACAACTTTGGCCCGACAGAGTTATTGCACCCATGATGCGAAAACTTTCTTACGGCCCCTATTCCGGCCTGTACTTAAGCGTGGGTGAACGCCAGGCAACTGTCACCTGGGATCGAACCGGTTCCTCCGCAGGCACGCAGACTTTCCAGCTTGTTCTTGAAAGCAACGGTGCCATTACTTTCAATTACAGGCTGATCAGAGGGACTGACTGGACCAGGAGCCCAGTTTATGATGCCGAGACACTCGTTGGCGGTGTGCCATTGTTAGTTGATGAGGGTTTGCTGGATGTAGAGGGCGCAATCAAACGTTTAAATTACCTCTTGCGGCCAAATGCTTTTGAAGGCAGACAAACAAAAGTGGGAATCGGACTTAAATACTATGATTATACCATCAGCACCAAGGTCCCGCATGATGCCAGAAACAGTGTTTATTTCGATACCAACCTGATCTGGCAATCCGCGTCTGATGTTGATCAAGGAACCATCGAAAGCACCAAGCAGACTATCACAATGACAACGAATTTTAATGTTGTTGTGGGTATAGATGATAAGACCGGCGATCCCGTAAGTAACAAAGTTTACCAGATAACCGCAAAAACAAACACGGTTGTAACCTACACCAACCCGTTAAGACAACAATCCTTTACCTGGGTTCCAAAACCCTCACCCATAATGCTCTATCCACGCCTTGGATCGCTTGACCCTGAGATGACCCAGGAAATAACGGTTATAGGGGATGCCCGCAAATTGACTGGAGGAACCTCTACCATTACCAGGAAGTTTAATCTTGTCTCACAGGACCCCTCCCCGGCAGAACTTAATGTTGAGCTTGATATTGCAAGCGCTTCAGCGCTTGCCGCACCGCAAGTGGATTCCGATGCAGATGGTCAAAGTGACTCGGCAGAAATTCTAGCAGGAACGGATGTGAAAAACCCGGATTCCAGGTTCCGAGTCGACTCAGCCTCCAGCACAAATCAAGACGGTTCCCGCACCATTACATGGACAGCACCAGGCAATGCACCTCAGTTGCTGCGGGCTTATACCGTCTGGTACAGCACTAATCTGCTGGATGGGTGGCAACTACTGGAAACAGTCAACAACCAGACCAGCTATACAGATACCGAACACAACGATGTGCCGGCGATCTACTACAAGGTTACGATCGACTAAATGATCCAACCTGTTTTGCCCGACAAACCCGCCCCGTCATCCGGAGCGGGTTTTTTCATGAGAAAATAAGGGCAGGTGTCCTGCACGGGGTGGATG
>JAZBPC010000073.1:0-13733 GCA_036351455.1 Desulfuromusa sp. | reverse complement strand
TGGTAACGTCGGCCAATATTAGCACTGACCATCGGCTTGAGAGCTGATCGAGCCTGATCGACCACGGCCTGCGCTGCTTCGATCCTTGCAGCCGCCTGCTTGACTCCAGGGGATGCTTCCAGCGAAATTTGCAACGCTTCTGTCAGGGTCAATCTGCCACTGGGGACTTCCATAACAATCTGCGGCAAGATTGTCGTTTGGGCGAGAGCGGTGAGAGGCATAAGCGACAAGAGAATAGTGATAATGACTTTAAACATAATTTTTATCCGCCTTGATTTTATAAACCTGCGTGTAAGCAACCGGAACAATGATCAGGGTCAGGAACGTCGCAGCAAACAAACCACTCATAATCGTTGCTGCCATCGCCGCATAAAAAGCGTCAAACAACAATGGCGCCATACCAAGGATAGTCGTACCCGAAGCCATCAGCACCGGTCGCATTCTGCTGACCGATGAATCAAGCACGGCTTTGTACGGCTTGACTCCAGAATTGAGATCTTGCTCGATCTGATCAATCAAAACGATAGCGTTTTTGATCAGCATTCCTGACAATCCCAGAAAACCGAGAATTGACATAAAACCAAAGGGCAATCCCGTCAGCAGAAGTCCGGCGGTCACACCAATCAATGACAGGGGGACAGTCATAAAGATGATCAGTGGACGACGGAACGAATTGAACAACCAAACCACAATCAGAAACAGCCCAAGAATACAGATGGGGAAGACTTTAGCCAGCGGCGCCTGACTTTCGGCTGAGCTTTCGAACTCGCCACCCCATTCCATGGAGTAGCCAATAGGAAGTTCAATATTTTCAATCTGATCCCGTATTGCGGCATGGAATTCAGCAGGCAACCCACTGACAGGGTTGGCCTGAACAGTGATCGTTCGTTGCCGGTCCCGCCGTTTAACCAGCGCATCTTCTGTCACCGGCACGATCCCGGTAGTGACTTGGCGTAAAGGGACGAAGCTGTTTTGCATCGAGCTCCAGATCTGCATATTCGCCAGATCGTCGAGGCTGGCTCGCTCATTTTCAGGAGAACGGAATAGAATCGGGATTAATTTATCCTGCTCATGATAAAGACCAGCAGTTATCCCGTTAAAATTCCACTGTAGCGCATGAGCCACATCACTGCGGGTGATCCCGGCGTAACGAGCCTGAGTCTGAGCAAACTGGGGCCGCAAAACATCAACAGGTTGGCGCCAGTCGGTGCGCAGGTCACGGGCGTTACCAGAGTCCAAAAGAATCTGCTCGGCCTTGCCCGCCAATTCCTTCAGAATAGCGACATCAGGACCTCGAAATCGGGCCTCAATTTTATAGGTGATCGCTGGACCGTTCTGGATTTTCTGGGCGTACGGCTCAGCCTGTGGAAACTGATCTGTCATGTATTTTTCAATGGTGTGCAAAAGCTTATCTATGCGATGGAAGTCATCCACTTCTACCAGAATCTGACCATAAGAACTGTTCGGCGTCTGATAATCATAGCTGATGATAAAACGCATTCCCCCTTCACCGATAAATGAAGTGGTGTTGACCACCCCCTCCAGATCACGAATATAATTGTCGATCTGCTCTATATCAGCTGCAGTCTTGTTGATATGTGAACCCTGAGGGTTCCAGTAGTTAACATAAAAATAGCGCTGAGTTGAATCAGGGAAAAAGGCCTTAGGGATAAAACCAAAACCGAACAGTGCCGCACCCAGGGCCACAGAGGTCATCCCCAGCACAATCCAGCGGTAATGAATAGAAAGATGCAGGGTACGCCGATATAACTTATTCATTCCCCGGCTATGTGAATGGTCTTCTTTGTCCGCAGCCTGTTTCAAAAACCAAACACAGAACAGCGGCGTCACGCTGATCGCCAGAATCCAGCTGATGAACAGCGACAGGGCCATAACATCGAACAGCGAACGACAGAACTCGCCAACATTTCCCGGTGCAAAACCGATGGCGGTAAAAGCTAGAATTGCAACAATCGTAGCTCCAAGCAGCGGCCAGATGGTTGACTTGACAGTTTTATCCGCCGCGATTTCAACATCGTCTCCGTGCTCCATTCGCACTAATGTCCCATCAGCAACGACAATGGCGTTATCAACCAGCATCCCCAAGGCCAGAATCAACGCTCCCAGCGAGATCTTCTGCAGATCGATCGACATGATTGCCATACCAACAAAAGTGGCAAGGATAGTCAGCAGCAGAACCGCACCGATCAACATACCGGTTCGCCACCCCATAAACAGCATCAGCAATATGATAACAATAGCGACCGCTTCAATCAGATTGATGACAAAGGTATTTACAGATTCAGTAACCACCTTACTCTGGTAATAGATGGGATCAATCTTAATCTGCGATGGTTTATTGGGTGCCAATTCCAGCAATTTAGCCTGAATCGAATCTCCCATAGTAATGACATTGCCGCCGTCCAGCGTTGAGATACCCAGACCGATTCCTTCTTTACCGTTGTAACGCAGGATATTGCGCGGAGGATCAATATAATCACGGTAGATATGCGCTACATCGCTCAAGCGGACCATGCCACGGGAACTGCCAATTAACAGATCAGCGATCTTTTCCTCACTGCTCAGGTCGCCACTCGGACTGATGCGCAGATAGTTATCACCCACCTGAACTTTACCGCTCCTCTGGACCTGGTTTTGTGCCTGCAGAGTTCCCATGATCTGCTGCGGAGTGACCCCAAGCTGGACCAATTGTGATTGTTTGAATTCGACAAAGATTGCTTCCTGACGAACGCCCCACATATCAATCTTTGCGACATCGTCACAGAGAAGGAGTTCTTTTTTCAGGCTATCAGCATAATCCGTAAGCTCGGCGTTCGTCAGTCCATCACCGGTCAGTGCGAAAAAAACGCCGTACACATCTCCAAAGTCGTCATTGACCACTGATGGCCCGGCTCCAGGAGGCAGTTGCCCCTGCGCATCAGCCACTTTGCGGCGTAGTTCATCCCAGATCTGCGGTAATTCATACGATTTGAAGGTATCCTTCATATCGACATAAACGAAAGAATAGCCTTCCTGTGAAGTGGAATAGATCTCCTTGACCTGACCCATTTCCTGGATCGCCTCTTCGATAACATCTGTGACTTCCTCTTCCACCTCTGCGGGGCTCGCTCCAGGATAGCTTGTTGCCACCACAGCAGTTTTGATGGTAAAGGTCGGGTCTTCCAGACGTCCTAGATTTTCGTAAGCAATAACTCCTGCCGCCACCAATAGAATGGTGAAAACAATCATCAAAGTCCGCTTCCGCAGAGCAAAAAGTTGTGATTTCATAATTTGCCCTCGAGGCTACATGGTCGCGCCGGAGGGATTTTTCTGCTCCGGAACATTGTAAGAAGATGGTTGGATGGCATCATTGATGAGACGAACTTCAGCTGTCATTCCCGGTAACACATGAACCTCTGGCGAAGCGGTAAAAGCAAAGCGCAGGGCATAAGTCCGGGTCACCGGATCGGCAGCACTGTTCCATTCCACCAGCTTGGCAGCAAAAGAATGGTCTGCAATAGCCGCCAGCTCAACCTTCACCTCTTGCCCTACCTGTAAAGGGTAACGGACAATCTCATTTTCCGGAATTTTGATTTCGACTTCCAGGTTGGAAATATCTTCAATAGCCAGAACTTCTGCACCGGCCTTGATCATCTCATAGTTTTCTGCGCTTTGTGTCGTAATCACCCCCGCATAAGGCGCCCGCAGCGACGTGTCCTTCAGGTGATGTCGAGCAATCTGCAACTGTGCCTCGATAATAGCCACGCCGGAAAAAGCAACTTCGTACGCCCCTCTGGCGCGGTCGAAATCAGCCGTCGCACTGACATGCTGATCAAACAAAGTCTGTGCCCGGTTAAAATCTCGCAAAGCACGATCTCTTTGCGCCACGGCACCTGCCAACTGTGCTTCCAGGACCCGGATACTGTCCTCAAAGTCGCGTGGATCGATTTGCATCACCAGCTGCCCTTTTTTCACTTTGTCCCCGGGCTTGACCAATACTTTGATCAGTGGACCACTGACCCGAAACGCCAGCTTGGCCTGATGACTGGAAATAATCGTCCCAGGATAACTTTGTATGAAGGAGCTGCCGTGAATCTGCAACTTGGAACCTTTCTCTGCAGCAGCGACAAAACCGCTCATAAACAACATAAAAGCCAAGGCTAAAAAGATAATGATATTTTGTTTACGCATGACGAATCTCTCTTTTTTTCAGTTTTATTCAAGCGGCAAGCCATAAAGCAGCAAAGCCTGGCGGATGCAGTTATCGCGAAGACTCTCCAGGTAATCTTCGCTATATTCTTCCTTCCCGAGCCGTTGCAGAATAGCACCCCGGTAATCGGCATGAAAAAACAAGGGGGTAAACAGCAACATAAAGTGCTGTAACCGCTGTTCTTCACTCAGAGTTGGATCAATCACATTGAGTAATTTTCCAACCTGTTCAAGCTCTTCATCCATAACGGTAGCAGAGAAGATATTTCGCAGATTATTCTCTGTTTGCATAACCTGATAAATCACGCGGGAGTGCCAGCTGGGAATGTCTTTATCAAACAGAAGATTCGTGACTCTGGTGATTGTCCGGCGTATGGCTTCAGCCTGACCCTCTTTGCTCTGTAGATTGCAGTCAACCAGAGCTTCTACCAGAGGATGGTCAATCCAGCTTTGGCAAGCCGTGAGTAATGTTGCCTCAAACAATTTTTCCTTACCACCAAAGTGGTAATGGATACTGCCAATATTCTCACCAGACCGCTCCGCAATATTGCGAGTCGTAATGGTATTAAAACCTTCTTCAGATGCCAACTCCCCTGTTGCATGAATCAGCGCTTGCTGGGTTTTGTCACTGGTTTGATATTTATTCACAGATCATACCTCCATTCCAGACTGCACTAATTTAGTCGCTCGACCAAATAAAATCATGGACTGCTTCTACCTGAGGAAAGCTGTTCAATGAAGATTACCAAAAGGTAATCTTCCCGTCATTTTGACGTCATCTTGCCTCTCTATAATTTGCCTCAATTCATATCTATATTTTTGTCGTATAACCTGTAACTTTTAAGGCTCTTATATGAAATCTTCTCGGTTTCAGTTGATTCTCGGGATTTATGTTTTCTGGGTTTTGTTATTTTTCCTGACTCGTGTCGTTTTACTGCTTGAAAGCTGGGGAGATATCAACCCGACGGCTTACAGTCTTTTAGAAATTTTCACCTCAGGTCTACTCTTTGATAGTGGCTACTTTGCGTATGCGATGATTCTCCCCATTATCTATATTGCCCTTGTACCACAGCGAATCTGGAACCATCGTTGGCATGGATATTGGCTTAAAGCAGCTGTATTCTTGACGATTTATGTCGCCGGCTTTATTGCTGTCGCCGAATACTTCTTCTGGGATGAGTTCAGCGTCAGGTTTAATTTCATTTCCATAGATTATTTGATATATCGACGTGAGGTCACTGACAATATCGTTCAATCTTACCCCGTAACAATGATTCTCACCGGACTGTTTTTTGTTTCACTTCTTCTTTATCAGCCCCTGGCATCTCTCATCCAAAGATCATTGTCCAGCAAAGATAGTTTTTCCTGGCGCTGCCTGGTGGCAACAATTCTTTTGCTCTTTCCGCTCACGGCATTTTTCACCTTGAATCAAGACCTGCGAAATGTTTCTGACAACAGTTACGTCAAAGAGCTGGCAAGCAACGGGCCTTACCAATTTGTTGCGGCATTCAGAAACAATGAACTCGATTTTAACCAGTTTTATGCCTCACTCTCTGTAGATCAAGCCGACACCCTCCTGAGGAAAGAGCTTGCTGAACCCAACAGTCACTTCATCAGTCAAACTCCCTTCGATATCCGCCGCAAGATCACCAATTCTGGTCTTGAAAAAAGGTCCAATATTATCCTCATTACCGTTGAAAGCCTCAGCTCTGATTTTCTTGGCTATTTCGGCAATACGAAACAATTAACTCCCAACCTTGATGCACTGACAGGAAAAAGTCTGTTCTTTGACAATTTCTACGCAACCGGGACCCGAACCACCCGTGGATTGGAAGCCATCACGTTGTCAATTCCTCCGACTCCCGGACGCTCAATTATCAAACGGATAGGACGGGAAACAGATCTCTGGTCTCTCGGAAATGTGCTGGATACAAAAGGATATAACTCATATTTTCTTTATGGAGGCCGTGGTTACTTTGAGAATATGAACGCTTTTTTTTCCGGAAATGGATACAGTATTGTTGATCAATCAAGTACCCCGGGAGATGAAATCAATTTTACTAATGCCTGGGGAATGGCGGATGAAGATCTCTACCAGCAAACGATTAAAGTTGCAGATCATGAAAGCCAGCAGAAAAACCCCTTTTTCCTCCATCTGATGACGACATCTAATCACCGTCCCTATACCTACCCCGAAGGACGAATCGATATCCCTTCCGGTAGTGGGCGAGATGGAGCCGTCAAGTACACTGATTATGCGATTGGTGAATTTATTAAACAGGCATCTGGAAAGCCGTGGTTTGATAATACAATCTTTGTCATTGTTGCCGATCATCAAGCTGGCAGTGCAGGAAAACAGGCTTTGCCAATTGAGCGGTATCATATCCCTCTCTGGATTTATGCCCCGGGACAAATACAACCTGAAATCATTCACAACCTTTCCAGCCAGATTGATATAGCCCCGACACTGCTAGGACTGCTGAATATGAGTTACAGTTCGTGCTTTTTTGGCCAGGATATTCTTAAGTCTCCCCCTAACCGAGCCTTAATTGCTAATTATCAGAATCTTGGGCTGTATGACGGACATCAGCTTGCCATTCTAAAACCTCGCGATGAAGTATCCTTACTTACTGGTTATGAAAAAGGCCAGATTTCTGTACAACTGTCAGGCAAATACGAACCATTTATCCAGCAAAATATTAGCTATTATCAAGGGGCTGCTTCCATTTATAAAAATGGCATCAACGCTTGGAGTAGCAGAAATGTCACTCCGCCGTATACAGCCAAACTTACCCCTTAAACTTATTTTAAAAGAAAAGAACCTTTGATGAATATACAAATTTCCAGAGTGAAATTAATCATTCTGACCTCCTTCTTTTTAGTTTTTGCTGATAACTATAGATTTTTTATCAACGTCGAAAATGTTTATCCAATTTCTACTTCTACCGTTCCTTTCTTGATTTCTGTTGCGGTGGTTTTCAGTTGTTTTTTGGTATTATTTTTCAGCCTTTTTAACTCAAGATTGACATTAAAACCTGTTCTTATTTTTTCTGTTCTGGTTGCAGCTTTCATCAGTTATTTTGCCAATTCCTACAGTGCTATCATTGACGATACAATGATCCAGAATGTGCTTGAGACAAATGCCAGTGAATCAATGGATCTCATCAACAGCAAGCTCTTTCTGTACCTGTTTTTTTTAGGGATATTACCCGCCTGGCTGATTTATAAAGTGAAAACGCCCCATCAGACCATCAGGCGAAGTATTATTTCAACGCTGACAACAATCTCCATTTCACTTCTGATCATAATGATCGCTCTCTTCTCTTTCAGTAAATTCTACACTTCATTTTTCAGAGAGCATAAGCCTTTACGCTACTATACCAACCCAACCTATGCTTTTTATTCAGCAGGGAAATACATCGGCAACAAGTTTAATAGTGGAAAAACACAGATTAAAGCCATTGGTCTTGATGCGAAAAAAGATAAGACAAGTCAAGGGAGAAGACTTGCGATTGTTGTGGTTGGTGAAGCCGCAAGAGCAGACAGGTTCTCCCTGAATGGGTACGAAAAAGAGACAAATCCTCTCTTGCAACATGAAGATATCATTAACTTTTCAAATTTGTATTCATGTGGAACAACGACAGCTATTTCAGTCCCCTGCATGTTCTCTTACTTAGAACGTCATAACTACAGCGACAAAAAAGCCAAATCGACAGAAAATATTCTTGATGTTCTTGCGAGGGGCGGAGTTAAGGTTTTGTTGCGGGATAATAACTCCAGCTCAAAAGGGGTTGCTGACCGCGTTCTCTACGAAAACTATCGTAGCCCTAAAAATAACAGAATATGTGATGGTGAATGCCGAGATACAGGGATGTTAGTTGGTTTACAGGATTTCATCAATCAACAGGCTGAGGGAGATATACTGATCGTTCTTCATCAAATGGGAAATCATGGTCCCGCCTACTCGAAAAGGTATCCGGAGGCTTTCGAAAAATTCACCCCGGTCTGCAGAACCAATCAGCTTGAAGAGTGCCAGCAGGAAGAGATTGGAAATGCCTATGATAACGCCATTCTCTACACCGATTATTTTCTGACGCAAACGATAGAGTTGCTGAAACAAAATGACGGAAAATTCCAACCAGCGCTGATCTATATGAGCGATCATGGCGAATCTTTGGGAGAAGGGGGACTCTATCTGCATGGGATGCCCTATTTCATGGCGCCAGACGCGCAAAAACATGTGGGAGCATTGATGTGGTTTGGTAAAAGTGCGAAGCAGCAGATCGATACCGAGAAACTTAAAAACGTGGCCGACAATGACTTTTCGCAAGACAATCTTTTTCACACCTTACTGGGGTTTATGCGGGTCAAAACATCCCTGTACAAAGAAGAGAAGGATATCTTACAATCCTTTTGAAACTTCTCTTTTTCATCGGCTTGATAAGGACATGAATGCAAAAGAACACCGGTATTAAGCGCATCATCCTGGCAGTCGGCTATTCCTTTCTCGGGTTCAAAGCGGCCCTTCAACATGAGGCCGCTTTCCGGCAGGAATTACTATTAGCGATAATCCTCATCCCATTGGCTTTTTGGTTAGATGTCGCCCCCCTGCAACGTGTCTTGATGGTTGGATCGCTCTTTTTGGTGATGATTGTCGAGTTGATCAACTCGGCGATAGAGGCCGTTGTTGACCGAATTGGACTGGAAAAACATGAATTGTCGGGTCGGGCTAAGGATTTAGGGTCAGCAGCCGTATTGGTAAGCCTCTTCTTGTTGACCTATATTTGGGGAGAAGCATTGTGGACCTTATGGCTCAAGTAGAAACCTCGTGGATTTAGACAATGCGTATTCTGCTGGTAGAAGACGATAACCGAACCGCTCAGTTCATCAAAAAAGGTTTTGTCCAGGCGGGTTATGCTGTTGATCGCGCTGCGGATGGTCTGGAAGGCTTGTTTATGGCTCAGGATGTTTCCTATGATGCTGCGGTAGTCGACATCATGCTGCCGAAACTCGATGGCCTCACCTTGATCGAACGTCTCCGCAAGCAACAAATTAATACACCCATCATTGTCTTGAGCGCCAAAAAAACCGTGGATGAACGCATCCTGGGGTTGCAAAAAGGTGGCGATGATTATCTGGTAAAGCCTTTTGCTTTTACAGAACTTTTAGTCCGGGTGCAAACCTTATTGCGCAGAAGTCAGTCGATTGAAGAACCCGCAAAATTGATGGTTGATGATTTATCCATGGATCTTACCAGTCGTAAAGTTGAGCGGGGCGGGCTGAAGATAGAGTTACAGCACCGGGAGTTTTCTCTATTGGAATATCTCCTGAGAAACACGGGAAGAGTCGTTTCGAAAACGATGATCATGGAACATGTCTGGGACTATAACTTCGATCCGGAAAGTAATGTTGTCGAGTCTCGTATTTGCCATTTACGTGAGAAGGTTGACCTACCCCAGAGCACAAAATTAATTCATACCGTTCGCGGTGCCGGCTATGTTCTCGAAAAAAGGGGCAAAAATGCTTAGGTCTCTGGCAGCCCGATTGACGCTTCTCTATACACTATTGTTTGCCGTCCTTTCACTCCTTATTTTTGGGGTGATGAATAACAATTTAAAAACCAGTCTTCGCGACCGGATTGATCAGGAGTTACTTGGCGATGGTCGTGAATTTGTTGAGATATTTCAACAGGGAGGATTGAAGCCACTCGCACGGGAAATACGTCTTGAAACCGAGGCCGAAGGGGTTGACCAGATTTTCATCCGCATTTATTCCCCTGATCTGAAAATTATTGAAACCTCTGACATGAAAATCTGGGACGATCTGCCAAAATATTCACCCATCCTTGAAAATATAGGCCATGAACAGTTTGAAACTGTTAGCCTCGCCATACATTCTGGACAAGCAAGAATTTTTTATCAACCACTGGGAAATGGATATATCCTTCAAACTGGCACGCTTCTCAGTTCTGACGAGAAACTCGTTGCCGACTTCCAACGTGTCTTTATCTTTGCATTTGCATTAATCCTTGTCGCAGCCGTTCCCATTGGTTTTTACATTTCAAAACGATCCCTTGCCGGGATACAGAAGGTTAAGGAGACGGCTGATCAAATCAGCCGGGGGAACCTTACGCAAGCCATCTCGTTGCATAACCAAACTGAGGAAGTTGATGATTTGATCATATCGATCAACCGGATGCAGTTAAGAATACATACCTTGATCAAGGAGTTGCAAGACGTTAACAACAACATTGCTCACGACTTGCGGAGTCCGGTCACACGCATTCGAGGTTTGGCTGAAACGACGTTGAGTGGAGATCAATCTTTGCTGGAGTATCAAGGGATGTCAGGCTCAGTGATTGAAGAATGTGATAGCCTCGTCGGCATGATTAATACCATGCTTGAAATTGCTGAAACAGACGCAGGGGTGACCCCCCTTGATAAAATGTCTGTAAATATTTCTGCAATCATCAGAGATGTCGCTGAACTTTATTCTCCTGTTGCGGAGGATAAAAATATCACTATTTCTCTCAAGATAACTGATGATCCAATACTCATTTCAGGAGATCGGAGTCGACTTCAACGTGCCTTTGCAAATTTATTGGATAATGCTTTAAAGTTTACACAAGAGGGCGGCTGGGTGGCACTTGAAGCAAAAAGAGAGAATCATACTGCACAAATAAAAATAGCTGACAGTGGTTCAGGTATTTCTGCTAAAGATCTTCCACGTGTTTGGGAACGTTTTTATCGAGCCGATCGAAGTCGCTCAACTCCAGGAACCGGACTCGGCCTGAGTTTGGTCCAATCCATTATTCTGGCTCACGATGGCAAAATTGATATTACCAGTACTGAGGGAGCAGGGACCCAAGTGACTGTGTATATTGATACTGCGGAAGTGAAAATTTGATCTATACAAAAAAAGATCATCGAAGCCTGGCAATAAAAACCTTGCTGTAGCTTCTCAATTCTTTTCAAACAAGACAAAGATTCGTCGTCATTTCAACCGATATGAACAAACCTGCCAAGCATCCCCTGCAAGATTCACCAGTAGAACTTCAGCAGCTTTTTCTTTTCGCTCCGTCCGCGCCTCAAAATAGATCAGCAGGTATTCATCGTCAGGCAAACTCGGGTAGGAATCCCGGGCCTGGATCGACACCAGTTTACGCTCCTGAACAGTCCCCAAAAGTAGAACTGAAAGTTCTCTCTCTTTGATCCATTCCGATTCGGCGTCAATCATTTTCAGCAGATCAGAGCTAACCTTATAAGCCGAATCATAATCCTTTTTGTCAATCAGGCTGATAAATTGCTCAGCAGCAGAAATAGCCTGAGTTGGAAAATTATCTGCGAAACAAGTAGAGCTAAATAGACTTAATAAAATTGCAGAAAAAATAAAAATACGTAGTAAGTGATTCATGGAAGCCCCTCCATTCACTATGAGTTCATCACACTATAACAGCAACATCTGACAAGAACCTGAACGGTATTGATCGTTAGAGCTAAAACTTGAAAAAAGAAGAACAATAGGATTTTTAACATCCAGAGCAGAAATTAAAAGGGCTTCACAGCTAAACGGCGTATCTCCCTGTATTTTATAGCTCCCCGAGCTTGGAGAAAATGGGCATTGGAAAGAGACTTTTCCGCTTCCCTTCACTCCTCGTAGAGGACGAGCAACAACAAAAAGTTAGCACTTCGGTAAAATATGGAAATAATCTGAGGCGCAACATACCTTGTATTTTCGGAAAATAAATCCTAATATACAAGGTATGTTGACACGATGGATAACAGACAAGCTCAAGAAAAATATGGGACAATCTCCTGCAGTGGCGCTTCTCGGGGCACGGCAAGTGGGCAAAACGACTCTTGCCAAAGCGATTGCCACATCCCAGGACTCAATCTATTTGGACCTGGAGGCGCCAGAAGACCTGCTCAAGCTGAGCGACCCGAGCAGCTATTTGAGCAGCCATAGTGATAAGCTGATCATTCTGGACGAAATACAGCGCGCTCCAGACCTGTTGATGGTCTTACGCGGTCTAATCGACAAAAACAGAGAACAAGGAAGAAGGTTCGGCCAGTTCCTCCTGCTGGGCTCAGCCTCGATGGAATTGCTACGGCAATCCTCAGAAAGCTTGGCAGGCCGCATCAGCTACCTGGAAATGAGCGGCTTTAATCTATTGGAAACCGGAAGCGACAGAGCTGACTTGTTAAATCTCTGGCTCAGAGGCGGTTTTCCGGATAGCTATCTAGCAGGCGATGACGATCTTGCTATGGACTGGCTGGAAAACCTTATCCGCACCTATCTGGAGCGGGATGTACCGCAAATGGGCTTTCGTGCCCCTGCAACAAAATTGCGGCGACTATGGACAATGCTCGCTCACTGCCAAGGCGAACCTGTTAACTATTCAAAGCTTGGCGGGAATCTCGAAATTGATGGCAAAACAGTCAGCCATTACATCGATATTCTTGTTGACCTGCTACTGGTGAAACGACTGGAACCATGGTACGCAAATGTCAAAAAAAGGCTTGTGAAATCCCCCCGCTTTTATATTCGGGATAGCGGAATACAGCACCGACTTCTCGGCATTGACAGCTATGACGCGTTGCTCTCGAATCCAGTCCTTGGCAAAAGCTGGGAAGGGTTTGTTGTTGAAAACATTCACTCGGTCCTACCTCGCCGCTCTGAAACCTATTTTTACCGTACGGCCGCAGGGGCGGAAATCGATCTGGTGATCAAGTTTTCCTCATCAGAAATCTGGGCTGTCGAAATCAAACATGGCACTGCCCCCAAGCTGGGCAAACATTTCAATCAAACCTGTACCGATGTGGGTGCTACCCAAAAATACGTTGTTTATGGCGGGGATGATGAATTTCCAGTCGGCAATGAAGTGACAGTCATATCGCTTCAAGGGATCATGCTAAAATTGCAACAGAAGCTAGCCTGACCGGATAGCTCTGTGAATAACAATTTTACGAGGTAGAAAGAAAAAATCCGTACCTGGTACGTACCCAAGAACACTAAATTAAAAAGGGACTTACAGCTCAATGCCGTAAGTCCCTGTATTTTATGGCTCCCTTTGCTGGGCTCGAACCAGCGACAATCTGATTAACAGTCAGATGCTCTACCAACTGAGCTAAAAGGGAATAGCGTGTTGCGGGGACGGAATATAAAAAATTGCCTCGCCGCTGTCAAGTTCTTTTTTCAGCTACCTTTTTTCAAATTATTCAGGACCAACTTGGCGACGGCTTTTAGGGTTTCAAAAACCCCTTCGCCCGTTGTTGCGCAGGCTTCCAGCTCAGGAACCTTCCGTGGATTCAGCAAGTTGCTGAGTTCTTCCAGAGAAGAAACCTCGGGCAGGTCGCGCTTGTTGTACTGCATGACAAAGGGGATCTTTTCGAGATCAAACCCCTGTTCCTCAAGGTTGTCCTTGAGGTTCTCCAGACTCTCGATGTTGGCATCGAGCCGCACGTCCTGGGAGTCGGCGACAAAAACTACGCCATCGACCCCTTTTAAGATCAGCTTACGGGACG
>JAZBPC010000072.1:0-21341 GCA_036351455.1 Desulfuromusa sp. | reverse complement strand
GTTCAGGGGGATGAGCCACTTATAGATCCCAGGATGGTTGATCAGGCAATAGCCCCGTTGCTGGAGTATCCGCAGGTCCAGATGGGAACACTCGCCAGTAAAATCGATCAGATTGATGATTTTTATAATCCTAATGTCGTTAAAGTGGTTAAGGATCAACAGGGGTTGGCTCTCTACTTTTCGCGCGCGCCAATTCCCTGGCCACGAGATCTGAAATCTGAACAACTTGCAGAATCATTGACGCAGTTTGGTTTATTGCGCCACATTGGTCTGTATGTCTACCGCCGAGACCTTTTGTTGGATTATCCTTCGTGGTCTAAAACGCCACTGGAAAATCTTGAGAACCTTGAGCAGTTACGTGTTCTTGAACGGGGAATCAAGCTGTATGTGGCAGAGACTGAATTCAGTTGCCATGGTGTTGATACCCCGGCAGATCTCGAACGTGTTGCCAATCTCATGTCTGCAGAAAATAACAAATAAAACAGGCTCTTATTCTCTTTTTGAAATATGGATGGTTTTTTGCATGAACAGGCTTTCTTTCGCCTCTGTTTGTGTGTAGAATCGACACTTTGTAAAGCGAATTTTTCATCTTGTGGCTCTGTGGCCATCTATTTAATGAAGGACGGAAAAAGTAAATGAAGACAAAGTTTCTCTTTGTGACTGGTGGGGTGGTTTCTTCCCTTGGAAAAGGGCTTGCTGCTGCTTCGATTGGGGCTCTGATGGAAGCGCGGGGTCTTAAAGTTTCCATGCAAAAAATGGATCCTTATATCAATGTTGATCCTGGAACTATGAGTCCTTTCCAGCATGGTGAGGTTTTTGTTACCGACGATGGGGCAGAAACCGACCTGGATCTTGGTCATTACGAGCGCTATACTTCAGCCAAACTGTCGCGGAAATCAAATTTCACCACTGGTCAGGTTTATGACTCGGTCATCCGTCAGGAAAGACGAGGGGATTATCTTGGTGGAACAGTGCAGGTTATTCCTCATATCACCAATGAAATAAAAAAGAAAATCCTTAATAATGCCAATGGTGTCGACATTGCAATTGTCGAAGTTGGAGGAACTGTCGGGGATATTGAGTCTCTTCCATTCCTTGAAGCCATTCGTCAATTCCGTGCCGATCGTGGCCGTGAGAATGTCCTCTATATCCATTTGACCCTGGTACCTTACATTACCACAGCGGGGGAACTGAAAACGAAACCCACCCAGCATAGTGTCAAGGATCTGCGTGAGATTGGTATTCAGCCGGACATCCTGTTATGTCGCTGTGACCGTGAAATTCCAAGAGACATGAAAGAGAAGATTGCACTGTTTTGCAATGTCCCTGAAGATGCGGTCATCACTGCTCGTGATGTAGAGACAATCTATGAAGTTCCCACCGCTTTCTATGCTCAGGGACTGGATGAACGTATTGTCGATTATTTGAATATATGGACCAAGACACCTGATCTGTCCGTCTGGGAACGGATTGTTGAGCGGGTAAAACATCCGGCGGGTGAAACTACGATTGCTATAGTTGGTAAATATGTTGGTCTGACCGAGAGCTACAAGTCATTATCAGAGGCATTGACCCATGGTGGTATTGCCAATAATTGTCGGGTCAGTTTGAAGTATGTGGACTCTGAGTCGCTAGAGCGTCATGGCATCAAAGGTGCTTTCGATGATGTTGATGGTATTCTCGTCCCTGGTGGTTTTGGCGAGCGGGGAAGTGAGGGGAAAATAGCAGCAATACAGTATGCCCGGGAAAATAAGGTTCCTTTCTTTGGGATCTGCCTGGGGATGCAAATGGCTGCTGTTGAGTTTGCCCGTCATGTCTGCAAGATTAAAGATGCCCACTCTTCTGAATTTCATGAAGCTGCTGAAAACCCTGTTATCCACATTATGGAAGAACAGAAAAAAGTTAAAGGAAAGGGGGGGACTATGCGGCTTGGTGCCTACCCTTGTGTTTTGGAGGAAGGCTCGCTGGCCCGCAGGATATATGGGAAAGATCATCTTTTAGAACGGCATCGGCATCGTTTTGAGTTCAATAATGCCTACGTTGAAAAATTAAAAAAAGGTGGGTTGGTTTTTTCCGGGATAAGTCCAGAATTGAATCTGGTTGAAATTGCTGAACTGACTGACCATCCCTGGTTTCTTGGTTGTCAATTCCACCCCGAATTTAAATCACGGCCGATGGAGCCCCATCCGCTGTTTGAATCTTTTGTCGGTGCCTGTTTAAAACAGCATCAGGAGGAATAAATGCAACAGGTTGATATCGGTCCGGTCTCTTTTGGTGGTTCCAAACAATTAGTCCTGATAGCTGGACCCTGTGCTATAGAAGATGAAGATCTCACATTACGAATAGCCGAAGGATTAAAGGAGATTACCCACGCACTGGGATGTGAGTTAATTTTCAAAGCCTCCTACGATAAAGCCAATCGAACTTCTGTCACATCTTTTCGTGGACTCGGGGTGGAACGGGGTTTGCGAGTTTTGGAACGGGTGAACCAAGAGTTTGAGTTGCCCATTGTCTCTGATGTCCACGATGTTAGTCAGATTACCGCAGCAGCTGATGTCCTTGATATACTTCAAATCCCCGCTTTCTTGAGTCGTCAAACCGACTTGCTGGTTGCTGCCGGACAAACTGGAAAGCCGATTAACTTGAAAAAAGGGCAATTTCTTGCTCCCTGGGATATTGAACATGGAGTGAAAAAAATAGCTTCAACCGGAAATGAAAAAATTCTACTGACAGAGCGTGGGGTCTCTTTTGGTTACAATAACCTTGTCGTTGATATGCGTTCGTTGGTGATTATGCGCGAAATGGGGTATCCTGTGATCTTTGATGCCACACATTCTGTCCAATTGCCGGGTGGTGCTGGAGGTTCATCCTCAGGGCAACGCCAGTATGTTGGAGCCTTGTCGCGGGCAGCCGCAGCAACAGGGATTGACGGCCTGTTCTGGGAGGTTCATGAAGATCCTGACCGTGCCCTGTGTGATGGTGCTAATTCATTGCCTCTGGCTCAGGTCAAAGCATTGTTGCAACAGATTCTCGAATTCGACGCAACCTTCAAACAGAATATGTCCGGGAGTGAAAGCTGATGATTGAGACTGCTAAGCGAGTTCTGCAGATTGAAGCAGATGCTGTTTTGGCACTGCAATCCCGAATTGACGGTGCTTTTTCAAAAGCGGTCGAGATGGTTCTTGAATGTCAGGGAAAGGTCGTTGTTACTGGGATGGGGAAGTCTGGATTGATCTGTCAAAAAATTGCCGCAACTATGGCTTCCACAGGAACCCCCACTTTTTTTCTTCATCCAGCTGAAGGGATTCATGGCGACCTTGGGATGTTGTCAAAAGGTGATGTCGTCATCGCTGTTTCCTATTCTGGTGAAACCGAAGAGGTTTGTCGAATTTTACCAGTGATCAAGCGGATGGGCTTGCCGTTGATTGCAATGTCTGGAAATCCGCAAAGCACATTGGCAATTGCTGGAGATGTTCATTTTGATGTCAGCGTTTCTGAAGAGGCTTGTCCGCTGGGTTTAGCTCCAACTGCCAGCACGACAGCAACATTGGCAATGGGTGACGCGCTGGCTGTCGCTTTGCTGAATGAACGCGGATTTAAAGCGGAAGACTTTGCTCTTTTTCATCCTGGTGGAGCGCTTGGTAAAAAGTTGCTTTTACGGGTAGAAGATCTGATGCACATTGGTGATGAAATTCCCTTGGTGTCACCAGATACCTTGTTGCGGGAAGCTTTGTTTGAAATCACCAGTAAAAAATTGGGTGTCACCGGTGTTGTCGACGATCAAGGCGTTTTGACGGGAGTGTTTACCGATGGTGATTTGCGGCGGATCATGGAGTTGGGCCTGGAGAGTTTGCAGCAACCAATCCATCAGGTGATGTCAACGGAGCCAAAGCGGATTTTACGCCGCAACCTGGCAGCGAAGGCATTGCAGATTATGGAATCGCACTCGATTACGTCGCTATTTGTTTTTGCTGATGAGCAGGGAAAAGTGCCTGTTGGCATTGTCCATCTGCACGATTTGCTGAAATCTGGAGTTGTTTGATGCAAGAACAATTGTCTAAAATCAAGCTTCTGCTTCTTGATGTTGATGGTGTGCTGACTGATGGTCGTATTATCTACGATAATCACGGCAATGAGTTGAAAGCTTTTGATGTTAAGGATGGGCATGGGTTGAAAATGCTCCAACGTGCAGGGATTAAGATTGGTATCATTACTGGACGGTCATCGGGTGTTGTCGCCCGACGAGCTGAAGAGTTGGGTATTGAAATCCTCTATCAGGGGGCTTTGCAAAAACTTGAACCCTATCAGGAGATACTTTCTGCTCTCAAGATAACTGATGAGCAGGTTGCCTATGTTGGCGATGATGTTGTTGATTTGCCAATTTTGCAGCGTGTTGGTTTTAGTGCGACCGTTGCTGATGCTGTCCCTGAGGTTTTTCCGTTGGTGGACTATGTGGCATCTCGCCCGGGTGGCCGCGGTGCTGTTAGAGAGATTTGTGATCTATTGCTGCGAGCATCAGGGCAGTGGGATGAATTGACAAAGCGTTATTTTAACCCGGATCAGTAGAGGGACCGGTATTGAATTTACGGCACATATTGGCTCTTCTGATTGTGGTTTCCACTATTGTTCTAACAGCAGCTATTTACCGGAATCTGCAGCAACAAGACCCAAAAGAGATACTCGATATGTTGCCGGAAAATATTGATCTGGCCTTGGCTGACCTCCACTATACTCAGAATGAAGAGGGACAACGGCTTTGGACGCTTGATGCTGATAAAGCTGAATATCAACGTGATAGTAGCCTGGCAAAGCTTGATGCGGTCAAGCTGTTGTTCTACAGTACTGAAGAATATGGCGATATTCACCTCCAGGCTGATCAGGGCCAGTTAATGCAGGAAACACGTCTGATTGATGTCTGGGGAAATGTTATCCTGAAAACAGAACGGGGCGAACAGCTATATACAGAGCGGTTGCACTATGATGATCTCAATCGTCAATTGAGCACGGATGAGCCAATCAAGTTCCTCTCTTCGCAATTGGAAATGACTGGAATCGGATTGCAGATCGATATTGATCTCGGCCGTATGCTGGTGAAGGATAATGTTTGGATGAAGCTCTATCCAGAAGACAGTGAGAAGAGATAAATGATACTCCGATGGTTTTTACTGGTGTCGCTTGGTGTTTTATTCTGTTTTGGGTCGGGTACTTTTGCGGCCGAGACGAATCCCAAGCTGGATCGTAATCAGCCTATCGAGATAACATCTCAAAAGTTGGAAGTTTTACAACAACAACGGCAATCTATTTTTACTGGAGAGGTTGTCGCCAAGCAGGGTGAAATGACCCTCTATGCAGAAAAGCTGATTGTCTATTTTCAAAAGGATCAAGATCAGGTTGAGCGTCTGGATGCAGTTGGTTCGGTTCGTGTTACTCAGCTTGACCGAATTGCTACTGCAGAGAAAGCCGTTTTTCACCAGGAAGAGGAAACCCTGGTGCTAATCGGCAATGCAGAGGTGACACAGGGGAAAAATAAAGTCTCAGGGGATGAAATTACCCTCTACTTGAAAGAGAATAGAACGCTGATCAAAAGTTCTGAAAAAGGCAGGGTTAAAGCGACCATTGTGCCTGAAAAGAAACAGGAACAACAGTGAGCAGAGTTCTTAAAGCGACTGAATTGCATAAATCATATGTGGGTCGTGAAGTTGTTTCCGGTGTCAATCTGGAAGTTCATTCAGGGCAGGTGATCGGTCTTTTAGGTCCCAATGGCGCTGGGAAAACCACCAGCTTTTACATGGTTGTAGGCCTTGCAAAGCCGGATTCAGGGAAAGTTTTTCTTGATGAGAAAGACATCACAGACCTGCCGATGTATCGACGGGCACGCTCGGGAATCTCGTATTTGCCGCAGGAGGCTTCAGTTTTCCGCAAGTTGACTGTAGCAGAAAATCTTCTGGCAATAATTGAAACTTTGACCCTGACACGTGGTGAGCAACAACAGCGATTAGAAGAATTACTTGATGATTTGAATATTTCCCACATTCGTGATTCAAAAGGGTATGCTCTCTCCGGTGGGGAGAGGCGCCGGGTAGAAATTGCCAGGTCTCTCGTTCTTGACCCTGCTTTTCTGCTACTGGATGAGCCTTTTGCAGGCATAGATCCGATTGCGGTCATAGATATTCAGAATATTATTTCTCAGTTGAAAGAACGGGGCATCGGCATTCTGATTTCGGATCATAATGTTCGGGAAACGCTTGGCGTTTGTGATCAAGCCTACATTCTCAACCAGGGGAAGCTTCTTGAGTTTGGTACTCCTGAAGAGATTGCCGCAAGCTCAGTTGCAAGGGAAATCTATCTGGGAGAAAAATTCAGACTCTAGTACTATGGGAATGTGGGTATTGGTACCCACAGAAGTTAGAAAAAATAATTTTTTGGTAGGTTCTGCCTACCAGTGGAATAAGTTACTTTATGGCTCTTGATCTTCGACTCCAGGTTAAACTCAGTCAACAGTTGGTGATGACTCCTCAACTGCAACAGGCAATTAAATTATTGCAACTGTCGCGGATGGAACTGGTCGACGTTGTGACTGAAGAACTGGCTGAAAATCCACTGCTTGAAGAAGGTGTTGAGACAAAAGAGGAGTATGCCGAGGGAGTAGCCAACTTGGAGGGCGAAGAGGTTTACCCTGTCGAGACAGCTCCTGAGCAGGAAGTTAAAGCCGATTCAGAAGGTATGAATGATATTGACTGGCAGACCTATCTTGAAGGTTACAGTCTCAATAGCAGTGATACCCGCAATAGTTATGAAGATAATGAAGATCGCCCCTCTTTTGAGAGCTTGCTGACTCGGCATGATAGCCTCAATGATCATTTGCTGTGGCAGCTCAGCCTTTCATCTTTTACCGAGGAAGAGCGGCTTGCAGCTGCTGAGATTATCGGCAACCTTGATGATGCTGGTTATTTACATGCCAGCCTCGAGGAAATGGCACTGGCATCAGGGCGTGATCTGGAAGTTTTTGAATCGGCTTGCAAGTTGGTGCAGCAATTTGATCCGGCTGGAGTTGCTTGTCGAAATCTTCAAGAATGTCTGCTTTTGCAGCTCGAGCGGATGGAGTTGTCGGATTCTTTGGCGGCAACTATTTTGCGTGATTTTATTGCCGAACTAGAGGGGCGCAAGTATCCGGTTATAGCCAAAACATTGAAAGTTTCTCTTGAAGAAGTATTGAACGCTGCAAAGCTGATCTCTGGCCTCGACCCTCGTCCAGGAAGAGCTTATAACGAAGAGGATGTTCATTATATCTCTCCCGATATTTATGTGCATAAAGTCGGGGATGAATATGTGGTGACTCAGAATGACGATGGCTTGCCAAACTTGCGGATCAACTCTTTTTACCGCAATGCATTGACGGACTCTAAAGCTGTTGACAAGAAAGCTGGGGAGTATATTCAAGATAAAATGCGCAGTGCCGTCTGGTTGATTAAAAGCATTCATCAGCGACAGCGAACAATTTACAAGGTTACGAAAAGCATCGTTAAGTTCCAAAGGGATTTTTTCGATCACGGAATTGAATATCTCAAGCCCCTGGTTCTTCGTGATGTTGCTGATGATATCGAGATGCACGAATCAACGGTCAGCCGGGTGACTACAAACAAATATGTGCAGACTCCACAAGGTTTGTTTGAGTTGAAATATTTTTTTAACAGTGGGATTAATACTGCCGATGGGGATTCAATAGCCTCTGAAAGCGTGAAAAGTCGTATTAAAGAGATTATTGCCGAAGAAAACCCCAAAAAGCCTTTCTCGGATCAGAAGATTGTTAATCTTTTAAAGGAACAGGATATTAACATTGCTCGTCGGACTGTGACCAAGTATCGTGAAATGTTGGGTCTTGGTTCGTCAACTGAGCGTAAGCGGTTGTTTTAGTTTTTCCAAGGAACAGAGATGTTTCATGAGTAAAATTGCGCTATAATCAGACTAAACCAGATTTCATGCCGAAATCTGATGAAGCAAGGAGGTTGCCCTATGCAAATTGCCGTTACCTTCCGTCACATGGAAAGCAGTGATTCCATTCGTAGTTATGTGGAAGAAAAACTGGCTCGGGTTAAAAAGTACATTGATGAACCAATTGATGCCCAGGTGGTTTTGTCAGTCCAAAAAAAAATAAACCATCGAGCTGAGGTTACTATGGTCGCCAAAGGGCTGACCATGAAGAGTACTGAAAGTAAAGAAGATATGTACGCTGCCATCGACTTGATGGTTGATAAAATCGAACGGCAGTTGAAGCGTTATAAAGAAAAATTGAAGGGGCATAAAGGAGATAGTGGTCCCCAACGTCGGCTGGAAAAGACCATCTTTGCAGCAAATAGCGTTGATGAGGGTGGGGGGGAGCCTGAGATTATCCGCAGTCATTCCTTCTTCGTAAAGCCAATGTCGGTGGAAGAGGCGGTGATGCAGATGGATCTTCTGGAAAAGGATTTTCTTGCTTTTACCGATGATAATTCTGAAGAGATGCATGTTGTTTATCGTCGCAAAGATGGAAATTACGGTTTAATCGTACCTCAAGGAAGCTAAGTTTTTGTGTAGCGGGCCTTTTCCTTCATGAGGAAAGGGCCCGTCGTTTTATATTGCTGTCCAAATAAGATTGTGATTATGAAGATATCAGAACTACTTGATCCACAGGCTATTGTTGCTGATTTACAGGCGAAAGATAAACCAAGAGCTCTTGTCGAGCTGACCGATTCGTTAATTTCTTGTGAGCCTTCTTTAAATCGGGACGATGTGATTGCCGTTCTTCAGGAACGGGAAAGGCTCGGTAGTACAGGAATCGGAGATGGTGTCGCTATTCCCCATGGAAAGTTAGCAGGAATACCTGAGTTGAAACTAGTTTTTGGCCGCAGTCATTCCGGAGTTGATTTTGAATCGATGGATGGTCAACCGGCTTATCTGTTCTTTTTACTGATTGCACCAGAGGAGTCGGTGGGGGTTCACCTGAAAACATTGGCCCGAATTTCAAAGCTTTTGAAAGATGTTTCTGTTCGGAAGAAACTGCTTGAAGCCTCAGATCAAAAGGCTATCTACCAAGTTATTCTTGATGAAGAAGGACAAGCCTGATTTCAGGGAGCCTGATAGTGGTTCTGCGGGAATCAGCTATTTTTTATTATGCCAAAGCTTAGCATTCAGGAAATCCTTGATGAAAAAGAAGCGGGCCTTGACCTTGAGTTGTTGTCAGGTTCAGCCGGGTTGTCCAAGACCGTTTCCGTCCCACGAATTCAGAAGCCTGGACTGGCTTTGGCCGGTTATACTGATAGCTTACATCCTGAGCGAGTTCAGATCATTGGTTCTACAGAATTAAGTTTTCTGAAAATGATGCCTCGGCAAGAAGCGATTGAGGCATTACAGAAGCTCTGCAGCAATAACCTTTCCTGCCTGATTGTCACTAAAAATCAAAATGTCCCGGATTATCTTATTGAACATGCAGAGAGGGGAGGCACTCCTCTCTTGAGAACCAAGCACCTCAGCTCCAATTTTATTGCCTTGCTGACCCGTTTCCTTGAAGAGCGTTTACTGCCGACATCGACGTTGCACGGAGTTTTAGTTGATGTTCTTGGTCTTGGTGTATTACTCCAGGGGAAAAGTGGGGTAGGTAAGAGCGAATGTGCTTTGGAGTTGATTCTGCGCGGCTACCGGCTTGTGGCTGACGATATTATCAAGGTCCGATTCAAGCTTCCTGCGGTTGTTTTTGGAGAAGGGATGGATCTGCTGAACTATCACATGGAAATTCGCGGTTTGGGGATCTTGAATATCAAGCACCTTTTTGGTGTTGCTGCAATTCGGGAACGTAAAAAAATTGATCTGGTTATCGAATTAGTAGAATGGGAAGATGGGAAAGAATACGACCGACTGGGAGTCGATGAGAAAACCTATAACATTCATGGTGTTGAGTTACCTTTTGCGCGCATACCAGTAGCACCGGGGCGGAATATCAGTACTATTGTTGAGGTGGCAGCACGGAACCAGCTTCTCAAAGAAATGGGTTATCATAGTGCTCGTGAATTTCAAGAATTGTTAGAAAAGCGCATGGCAGCTGCTGCGCATCTTCACTCACATACAATTATTGGAGAAGATCTGGAATGAGTCGTCGACTACTAATTATTACCGGTCTGTCTGGCTCAGGGAAAAGTACTGCGGCCAGAGTGCTTGAAGATCAGGGTTTTTTTGTTGTCGATAATTTACCTTTAGTGATGCTCCCGGATTTTATGCAGCGTGCAGCAGAAGGTCTGAAGCCGAGCGCAGATGTTGCCGTCGTTATTGATGTTCGAAACCGCGGGTTTCTGACGGATCATGATGCAATTTTTAAGCGTTTGACAGCGGATGGTTACAAGCTTGATATTCTGTTTTTTGACGCAGCCGATGCTGTGTTGCAGCGACGCTATTCAGAGACCCGTCGGGCACATCCTTTGGCAGAATCGAAGACGGTTCAGAATGGAATAGACAAAGAGCGTCAACAGCTGCATATACTGCGGGATCGAGCGACCCAGGTCATTGATAGCAGCAGTCTGAACTCGCGACAATTACGGGATCTGATTCTCGCTTTTCTCGGCGAAAAACATACATCTTTGCTTATCGTTAACCTCGAATCATTTGGTTATCGCTATGGGCTTCCACCCGCTGCAGATCTGGTGTTTGATGTCCGATTTCTACCTAACCCCCACTATATAGATGAGCTGCGACCTCTAACCGGGTTGGATCCAAAATTACGCCAATATGTTCTTTCCCAGCAGGCCTGTTGTGATTTCCGGCAGTACCTTGATCCTTTGCTTGGATTTTTAATTCCCCATTATCGTGATGAGGGGAAGAGTTATCTGACCATCGCAATCGGCTGTACAGGAGGGAGGCACAGGAGTGTGTCAATTGTTGAAGACCTTTACAGGAGTTTCCCTGTGCCAGAGGTTATTTTGCGAGTGAATCACCGTGACATTGAAAAAGGGTGAAGAATGATTGGTATTGTGCTTGTAACCCATGCAGGCTTGGCGGATGAGTTATTGCACGCTGCGGAGCTGATTCTTGGACCGCTCGAGGCGGTCGCTGCTGTCAGTATAAGTCGCGAGATGTCAGTTGAGACTGCCAAAGAGAGCCTTCAGAATGCTCTTCGGTTGGTCGATAAGAGCAATGATGGCGTGATGATTCTAACTGATTTGTTTGGTGGCACGCCGACCAATATCAGTGCTGAATTTCTTCAGGAAGGGATGGTAGAAATCCTTACCGGAGTTAATCTGCCGATGCTTATCAAAGGTGTTGGTGCTCGGCTCACTCATGATCTGGATGGTCTTGCCGTGCTCCTTAAAGATTATGCTCAAAACTCGATTATGCGTCCTGCAGAACTGCTACGTGCTGCTCGATAAATCAATTTTTCGGAGAATGGATGAAGCTTGTACTGACACGCATTGACAACCGCTTGATTCATGGCCAGGTTTTGGAGGCCTGGGTCCCCTTTGTTAAGGCTAACTGTATTGTTGTTGCTAATGATGATATAGCCGGGAACCCTCTGAAAAAAATGATGATGCAGGTTTCAGTTCCTAGTCAGATGCGAGTTGAAATTGGTACCGTCGCAGAATCTGTTGCTTTGTTAAAATCATCGGAGCTTGATCACTGCAGAGTTCTGTTGTTGTTTGGCACGACCACAGATGCTGTGTGTGCCTATCGTCAAGGGCTGGACTATGATCGTCTGAATCTTGGGAACTTGCAGGCCGACAAGGGCAAGGCAAGGCTTAGCTGCACTTTGTTTTTGAATCCGACAGACCTGGATGATTTGGAATTACTGGATCAGGCGGGCATCAAGATTACTTCTCGTTGTGTCCCCGCAGATAGTGAACGTTCCTGGCGTAAACTCATTTCTGCTGACAAAGGGAAAGAGTAATGGTTATTAGTTTCTCCGTAGGTGCTGTTATTTCACTCATCTGCGGATTGGATCGTGTTGCAATTCTACAGGTCATGATTTCCAGACCGATTGTTGCCGCGCCACTGACTGCTTTATTTCTTGGTGAGCCTCTGGTCGGATTACAGATCGGGGTGATGGTTGAATTGTTGTGGCTAGCTCGACTTCCCGTTGGTGCAGCAGTTCCTCCCGATGATACTCAGGTCGCAATTGCGAGTAGTGTCTTGGCGATCATCATGGGTAAGACATTAAATGCTTCAGGACCCGAACTTCTGCTTCTTTGTTTGCTGGTTGCGATTCCGCTTGGAAAAGTTGGACAATACCTTGACCATTATGCAAGACAGTACAATGTTCGGCTGATAAAGAAGGTCGATTCGGCTCTTGATCGGGGTTCATTGTTAGGGGCTGAGTTACAACATTTGCGAGGATTAAGTAGCTTTTCCTTGGCAGCAATAGGGACCTACTCGATTATCCTGCTGGGTGGATTATTAGCGATTCCTTTCCTGTGGCCTCTTCTCCAGCAGCCGTTGAGCTATTCATCGGATTGGATATCCTTGGCTCTGCCGCTGGTTGGCATAGCTGTTATTCTTGGGACAATCAATGTCAGTAGAGCCATTACTCTATTCTGTGCCTCTTTTTGCATGGCCTTTTTGCTGATGTGGTTGGTTTAGTGATGACTATCCCCCGAAAAACCCGCTTATATATATGGTTTCGATTACTCTTATTACAAGCGAGTTGGAACTTTGAAAGGTTACAAGGGCTTGGTTTTTTCTATGCTCTTTTGCCTGGACTACGCAAACTTTACAGTGACGAAAAGTTGTTGGCTGTAAGCCGCAAGTATGTTGGCTATTTTAACACCCACGTTTACCTGGCCCCTATGGTTGCCGGAGCAGTCTTGAAGCTGGAAGAGGACCAGGCTTCAGGAAATGCTGACCAAGCATTTGAAGTTGATGATTTTAAAGAGATGGTAGCGGCACCCTACGCAGCTATTGGGGACGCTCTTTTTTGGGGGGGGCTACGCCCATTAGCCGCGGGAATTTCCCTTTTCTTTGCTGTTAAAGGGATTCTTTGGGCACCACTTATTTTTATCATCACCTATAATGTTTTACCTATTTGGTTCCGAACAGTATTCTTCGCGCGCAGCTACCGCCAAGGTATCAAGTCGGTTGAGTTTATCCAGAAACATCGTTTACCGGATTGGGCCATCCACACAAAGGAGGCTGCTGTTGTTGTCCTCGGTGGTCTGAGTGCATTTATGGTTTTTTCCCAACTAACTCGACTCCAGTTGCCCAGTTGGCTGGGGCTTCTGACTATCATCCCTATGGTTTTGTTAGTCCTCGTCGCAAGACGAGGGTTCTCAACATTATTATTAATTTTTATATCTGTCGGCAGCATGTTTCTACTCGGTGTGTTCTGGGCTGATATGGTTTATTTACTTGCTTCATGGGGGGTAAAATAGTTATGCAAAATCAAAATTTCACAATAAAAAATCGTCTGGGATTACATGCCAGAGCGGCAGCCCAATTAGTCCAGACAGCGAATAAATTCAACTCTGAGGTTGTTTTGATTAAAGATGACATTGAGGTCAATGGTAAGAGTATTATGGGGATTTTACTTCTTGCCGCTCCTCAGGGGACTGATATTTCAGTGACTGTTCATGGCGCTGATGAAGAGCAAGCAATGAAGGTTATTGCAGAATTGATCGAGGATGGTTTTGGGGAAGACTAAAATACCTGCAGATACCTATCTGGTCGGAATCGGCGTATCACCGGGCATTGCTATTGGGGTCGTCAGCCTGGTTGATCAACGACCTTTGGTGGATCAGTCCCTGATTGAGCCCACTGATGTTGAGGCCGAACTCTTCCGTTTTCAACAGGCTGTTGATCGGGCTCAGGAGCAGTTGCAAAAAATCAAACAGGCGGTTTCGAAACAGCCACATTTGCGTGAGCATCTATATATTCTTGATACCCATTTACTCATCCTTGAAGATGAAATGTTGGTAGAAGGGACAAAAAAAGAGATACGCAACCTGGTCAATGTAGAAGGCGCTCTGACTCGGGTTCTTGAACAGCTACGAGCCTTATTTGATAATATTGATGATGAATATTTACGTGAAAGACGCTCAGATGTTGATGCCGTAGGTGATCGCTTGTTGCGGATATTATCGGGTGTGAGTGAGCGTGCTATCGGTCATATCGGTAAAAAGTCCCTGGTGGTTGCTCATGATCTATCGCCAGCTGAAACGATGCAGATGGATCGTTCTTGTGTCCTCGGGTTTATCACTGATAAAGGGGGACGCACCTCCCATACAGCAATTCTTGCCCGATCATTAGATATCCCGGCAGTTGTTGGACTGGAGTCCGTCACATCAATGGTTGCCGATCGGACGCCAGCTATTATTGATGGTTCGACAGGGGTCGTTGTTCTTAACCCTTCGGAAGAGACACTCAAAGAGTATCTTGAACGTAAGCAGTCATATGATTATTCTGAACAAGATCTGGAAAAGTATCGGGATCTGCCGTCAATTACTACGGACCAGGTCCATATTCCTTTGCGGGGTAATCTCGAGATTGCCAATGATGTTGTTCAGGCTCAAAAACATGCCGCTGAAGGAATTGGTCTTTACCGAACCGAGTTTCTCTACCTTGGGCGCAGTGAACCCCCCGATGAAGAGGAGCAGTATCAATCCTATTGTGAAATTCTCAAGCAGGCGGAAGGTCAGTCGGTTACAATCAGAACCCTAGATATAGGCGGCGATAAGTTCGTCCCTGAACTGAATCTGGAGGATGAGGCTAACCCAGCCATGGGACTGCGGGCAATTCGTTTTTCTCTACACGAGGAGCGGTTGTTTAAAATCCAGATGCGAGCAATTTTACGTGCTTCCAGTTGTGGCCGGGTCCGGATTCTGTTTCCAATGATCAGTGGTGTGGCTGAAATCAGGGCGTGCAAGAAAATTCTTTATGATATCCAGACCCAGTTGGACAGTGAGGGGATTAGTTATGATCCTGATCTGGCAATTGGTATTATGATTGAAACCCCATCAGCGGTGATGATTGCTTCTTTATTGGCTCAGGAAGTTGATTTTTTCTCGGTTGGAACCAATGATCTGATCCAGTATTTTCTCGCGGTTGATCGAGGAAATGAGCACGTTGCCTACCTGTATGATCCTCTCCATCCTGCAATTATACGAGCCTTGAAAATGACTTGTGATGCTGCAAATGCAGCTGGAATTGGAGTCTGTATCTGTGGTGAGATGGCTGGAGAGCCACTTTATGCTTTAGCTCTTGTTGGCTTGGGATTTCATGAGCTTTCCATGAATCCCGCATGTATCCCAAGGGTAAAACGTGTTTTGCGACAAGTTTCGAAGCAGGATGGAGAGATTCTGGTCAAACAATTATTATTGTTGTCGACAAGTAAAGAAGTCTCTACAATTATTGAGAAAGAAATGCGGAGTCGGTTGCCTGCTATTTTTGCGCAGCCGCCGATATAATAAAAAGAGTAACAGAAAGGGTAATGAGATATGTCTATGACCGATTTTTTATTTACATCTGAATCAGTGGGGGAGGGACATCCCGACAAAGTTGCTGATCAGATTTCTGATGCCGTTCTGGATGCGATTCTAGAGCAGGATCCAAAAGCCCGGGTAGCCTGTGAAACATTAGTGACGACAGGTATGGCCGTAATCGCAGGAGAAATCACAACAACAGCTTATGCTGATTTGCCTGCAATCGTACGACAAACAATTAAAGAAATTGGCTATAATGATTCGGCCATTGGCTTTGATTATAAAACCTGTGCGGTATTGACCTCAATCGATCAGCAATCCCCTGATATATCTCAAGGGGTGAGTGAAGGTGAAGGTCTATTTACTGAGCAGGGAGCTGGCGATCAAGGTCTGATGTTTGGTTTTGCTTGTGATGAGACCCCTGAACTGATGCCAATGCCGATCACTCTGGCACACAAACTGACGAAAAAGATGGCGGATGTTCGTAAGAGTGGCCTGCTTGATTTCTTGCGTCCCGACAGTAAGTCGCAGGTGTCAATTCAATATATTGATGACAAACCGACTCGGATTGATACGGTTGTCATCTCCACCCAACATAGCCCGGATGTTCTTTATAAAGATCTGCAGGCTGCAGTTATTGAGGAAGTGGTCAAGCCGATTCTTCCCCAGAATCTTCTGGACAAAGACACTCGCTACCTTATCAATCCAACCGGACGCTTTGTTGTTGGTGGTCCTATGGGTGATTGTGGTTTGACGGGCCGTAAGATAATTGTTGATACCTATGGTGGTCAAGGTTCCCACGGTGGTGGAGCTTTCAGTGGCAAAGACCCTTCAAAAGTTGATCGTAGTGCTTCCTATATGGCGCGTTATGTTGCCAAAAATCTTGTCGCAGCAGGGCTCGCAAGTAAATGTGAAGTTCAATTGGCGTATGCTATTGGGGTTGCCAAGCCGGTTTCGGTCATGATCAATACTTTTGGTACTGGTAAGATACCTTCTAATAAAATTGCTGAAATTGTGCGTGATGAATTTGATATGCGCCCTGCAGCAATCATTCAGCAACTTGATCTGCTTCGGCCGGTCTATCGTCAGACAGCTGCTTATGGTCATTTTGGTAGAGAATTACCTGGATTTACCTGGGAAGTAAAAGATCGCGTTGATTCTCTTCGGTCACGCGCAGGGCTCTGAGAGTAGACAGACCGAGAGGCATATAGAGAAATTAGAAGGGCAAGTCATTTGTGACTTGCCCTTTTTCGTTTGCCTGACAGCGTTTAGTCGCGAAAACGTTTGAGGATTTCCTGATACTGATCGATGCGTCGATCACGGAAAAAGGGCCAGATCTGTCTAACTTTGTCACTGTGGTCGAGGTTGATATCGACACATAAGATTTCTTCATTATCTATACTTGCCTGAGCCAGAATTTCCCCTTGGCATCCAGCCACAAAACTGCTTCCCCAAAAAGCTATCCCGGTTGTGTTTTGACTTGGATCAGCTTCATCGCCAACCCGGTTAACAGCGATAACCGGAATTCCATTGGCAATTGCGTGCCCTTGTTGCACCGTCATCCATGCTGTTCGCTGGCGTTGCTGTTCTTCCACCGTATCCTGCTGGTCGTGGCCAATGGCGGTTGGATAAATTAGCACTTCTGCCCCAGCCAGAGTCATTAGACGCGCTGCCTCAGGGAACCATTGGTCCCAGCAGATCAGAATTCCGAGCTTTCCAACTGAAGTTTGGATGGGAGTAAAGCCTAGATCTCCAGGAGTAAAATAGAACTTTTCGTAGTAGCCGGGATCGTCAGGAATATGCATCTTCCGATAAGTTCCAACAATACTGCCATCAGTTTCCAGAACAACTGCGGTATTGTGGTAAAGCCCTGCCGCCCGTTTCTCGAACAATGAGAGAACCAGAACGATCCCTAATTTTTTTGCCAACTGGCTAAATCTTTGGGTCGTTGGTCCCGGGATTGTTTCTGCCAGATCAAAGCAAGTAATATCTTCTGTTTGACAGAAATAAAGGCTGCAGTGTAACTCCTGAAGAACAACAAGCTGAGCTCCCTGCGCTGCTGCCAGAGAAATTTGCTCGCAACTTTTGCTGATATTTTCTTCTTGATCGGCAGTACAGCTCTGCTGCACTAAGGCAGCCCTTAAAAGCCTCATGACAGGACTCCTTGTGGCAGTTGCATGGTAATACAATGAAGGGAACCGTGTTGCTTGATCAGCGCACGACAATCGATGCCGACTATTTCACGATCGGGGAAAGCTTTGCCTACCGTTTTTAAGGCCAGAATGTCTGCAGGGTCGTTATATGTCGGAACCAGAACGGCCTTGTTAATAATCAGAAAATTTGCATAGGTTGCTGGCAGGCGATCATCGCCATCATAACAGGGTTGGGGCCAGGGGAGGCGAATTAACTGGAATGGTTGCCCTTTTTGCGTCTTGAGTTTTTGCAACTGCTGTTCCATCAATTTTAGCGCTGAATAATGTTCATCTCCTGGGTCATCGCAATGAACATAGAGAATCTTATCATTGGGGCATAAACGGGCTAATGTGTCGATGTGTGAGTCAGTATCGTCCCCGGCCAGCCAACCATGATCAAGCCAAAGAAAATGTTCAATGCCGAGTTGTCTGGAGAGATATGATTCAAGGCTCTGTTTTTTCATGTGCGGATTGCGATTTGGATGAAGAAGGCACTCTGAAGTCGTTAGTATGGTTCCATAGCCATCGGTTTCAATGCTGCCACCTTCCAGAACCAAGTCAATAGAGGCTTTCAGAGTTCTTCTGAATATCCCTGTATCATACAACCGACTGGTTGCCTGATTGTCCTTTTCAGCGGGGAATTTCATGCCCCAGCCGTTAAAATTAAAATCGAGGAGCAGCGGTTGATTCTGAGAAAAAACAGTCAGGGGACCAAAATCTCGAGTCCAGGTGTCATTGGTCTCAACTTGCCGCAGAATGAAGCGGGAAGAGTCAATCTCTGCATTATTGAGAATTTTTTGAACGTTATCGAGATTCGGTGCGAGGATAACGACCTTTTCGAATCGACTAATCTGGCGAACAAGTTCAACATAGACTTTTGTGACTTGATCAAGGATAGGCAGCCAATCTGTCTGTTCATGCGGCCAGGCCAGAAGGATTGCATCCTGCGGCTCCCATTCAGCGGGGAGCCGAGGAGTGATGGTTTGAAAATCGTCCATTGCTGATTCAACTCAAAAAATGATTTATTCTGTGTCAGTGGAGTCCTGGATTGATACACCTTCAATAATAATTGCTTCTTTCGGTACATCCTGATGATGCCCATTGTTGCCAGTACTTACTTTGGCAATCTCATCCACCACATCCATTCCGTCGATCACTTGCCCAAAAACAGCATAGCCGTAGGCATTAGGGGTTTTTCCTTGGTGATTGAGAAAGTCGTTGTCAGCCAAGTTAATAAAGAACTGGCTGCTGGCACTGTCGACGACCTGGGTGCGGGCCATGGCTATCGATCCACGGAGGTTTTTTAATCCGTTATCTGCTTCATTTTTGATTTCTGCCTGAGTTTTTTTCTGTCCCATTTCGGGGGTAAAGCCCCCTCCCTGGATCATGAAGTTGGGAATAACCCGGTGAAAAATGGTTTGTTCGTAGAAGCTGTTGCGCACATAGTTAAGAAAGTTTTCCGTACTAATCGGGGCTTTTTCAGCGTTCAATTCAATAACGATTTTTCCTTTGTTGGTTTGCATTTCTACAGTTGGCAGTGTACTCATTCTTAACTCCTTTTTAAAATGTTATTTCAATGGCAATGTGAATATAGCTGACTCGTTGTTGATGATTGATGTTGATATCATATTTCTTTGAAGAATGGATAAGATATACCAGGAGGTCTTAGAAAGGTACTATTGAATCAAAATATGATGAGCACGCTTAGCCAAGCGTTGTTCCAATCTTTAAAAGTTCCATGAACTGTTCATTGGGTACCGGCTTGCTGAAAAGGTATCCTTGGTAGAGTGGACACCCCTTTTCCTCAAGAAAGTCAAGCTCAAACCTGGTTTCCACTCCCTCCGCAATAACTTTAAGGTCCAAGTGAGATGCCATGGAGATAATTGTATCAACAATGGCAGCATCATTAATGTCAGTTTCGATGTCACGGACAAATGATTTGTCAATTTTTAAAATGTCCAGAGGCATTTTTTTCAGATAGGTCAATGATGAGTAGCCCGTGCCAAAGTCATCAATGGAAAGCTCGATTCCCAGTTTCTTTAGAGCTTCCATTTTTTCAATGGTGTCTAAAATATTATCAATAACCATTCCTTCAGTTAGTTCGAGACCTAAGTGGTTTGGATCTGCACCTGTCTGATCGAGGATCTCCTTCACCTGGCTGACAAAATTAGGCTGACGAAATTGGCGTGGGCTGACATTAACGGCGAGATGATTTATAGCTAAGCCATTGTCATGCCATAATTTTAAATGCTCACATGCTGTTCGTAAAACCCATTCGCCTATTGGCAGGATAAGGCCTGTTGCTTCTGCAATTGGTATGAAAGTATCAGGTGAAATGAAGCCTTTTTCAGAGTGTTTCCATCGAGCAAGGGTTTCCGCTCCAAGAATTTCCCCTTGACTGTTCACTTGAGGTTGAAAATAAAGGGATAGTTCCTGCCGGTCCAAGGCGTAACGCAATTCTTTCTCTATGGCCAGCCTGCTGTCTGCAGCTGCCTGCATACTTGGCAGGAAGAATCTTATTGTGTCACGGCCATCATCTTTAGCACGGTACATTGCTGTGTCGGCATAGCGGAGAATATCATCACCAGTTTCTTGGCTGTTTTTTCCGGAAGGGAACATGGCAACGCCGATGCTGGGAGTAATATGGAGCTCATGCCCGTCAATAATATTCTTTTCTGCCAACCTAAGCTTGATGTGTTCTGCTTTTTGTTGTGCCAAAGCTGCTGCTGTCGTCGGATCTTTGCCAAGATCAGAAAGGAGCATGACAAATTCATCCCCACCAAGTCTTGAAACCGTATCGTCGCTACGAAGGTCACGCAGAAGTTTCTTGGACACCGCTTGGAGCAGGGCGTCTCCAACAGGATGTCCCAGAGAATCATTGATATTTTTGAAGCGATCCAAGTCAAGAAATAGCATAGCTCCGTAATGGCCATAACGCCGTGCACGGGAGATGTGTTGCTCTAACCGGTCCAGCAACAGGCGACGATTTGGAAGCTCAGTCAAGGCGTCATAAAATGCCAGATGTTCAATTCGAGCTTCAGCCAGCTTCCGATCCGTTATGTCACGCAGGGTTGCACAAATTTTGTCGCCTGTTTGGTCTGCGCTCACCTGATAGCTGGCATTGAGAGAACACGGGATCAAGGTTTCATCTTTGTCCTGAAGATGGATTTCGTAATCAAAAATTTTATTTTCAGTTCTTAGCCGGGCAAGAAGGCGATCCCGATCCTTTACGCTTGGGAAAATCTGATCGAGATTAACATCAAGAATATCTTCACGACAATATTGCGATATGTGCGAAATTGAAGGGCTGATCTCCGTTATTTTCCCATCCAGACACATCTCCAGGTAGACATCCTGCAAGTTATCAAAAATGACTCGGTATTTCTGTTCACTGTTTTTTAGTTTAGTATTTGACTGATTAAGGTCTTTGACTGCTTTTTGTAAGGCTTGTGTTCGTTTTGTGACCTCTTCTTCCAGGTGTTCCTGATATGCCCGGTTTTCAAGGATAAGTCGTGAGCGCTCTAGTGCTTGATTAATTGCATGGAGAAGAACAGGCATGTCCTGAATCGGTTTTAGCAGGTAGTTCCATGCACCACAGCGGATAGCTTCTATGGCATCACCAATAATTCCAGTTCCAGAAACAACAATAATCGGAGTGTCAGGAGATTCTTTTTTTATTTTTTCAATAACTTCGAGACCATCAACTTCGGGCATTCGC